>NZ_JBIAQV010000013.1:0-210290 GCF_042889305.1 Streptomyces sp. NPDC002619
GCAAAAGGCCAGGTCCGTCAGCCCACCCGCAAGACCACGGCGAAGGTCATCACCTTGCACCCGGCAGTACTTCACTGACTCAAGCAACGGCATTGCGGGGGCGGGGCAGGATGGGGCCCGGGGCGGAGCCCCGCGGCGGTGACCACTCAGCCGACCGAGTCGGGCGGGTGGGTGGGCAGAAAACGGAAGGACACAGCCACTGTGCCAGAGGGCCACACGATCCACCGCCTCGCACAGGACTACGCGAGCCACTTCAAGGGCACGCCCACGCACGTGACCAGCCCCCAGGGCAAGTTCTCCGACGCCGCCGCCCTCCTCACCGGAGCACACCTCACCCACACGGAAGCCCACGGCAAACACCTCTTCCTGGGCTTCCGTGACCCCGAGAACACCGACTGGATCCACATCCACCTCGGCCTCTTCGGCAAGGTCACCTTCGGCGCCACCCCCGCACCCCCGCCCACCGAGACGGTCCGTCTCCGCCTCGCCAACGCCACTTCGTACGTCGACCTCCGCGGCCCCACCACCTGCACTCTGATCACTGACACCGAGAAGCAGGCGATACACGACCGCCTCGGCCCCGACCCCCTCCGCACGGACGCCGACCTGAAAGCCGCGTACAAGCGGATCTCCCGCAGCCGTACGACCATCGCCGCGCTCCTCATGGACCAGAAGATCATCGCCGGTGTAGGCAACGTCTACCGCGCCGAGGTCCTCTTCCGGCACCACATCGACCCGTACCGCGCAGGCAGGGACATCACCCCCACCGAGTGGAATGCGATCTGGGCCGACCTGGTCGCCCTCATGCGCGAGGGTGTCCGCAACAACCGCATCGACACGGTCCGCCCCGAGCACACACCCGAGGCGATGGGCCGCCCACCCCGCGTCGACGACCACGGCGGCGAGGTGTACGTCTACCGCCGGGCCACCCTCCCCTGCCACCTCTGCGGTACGGAGATCAGCACGGCGGACCTGGCAGCCCGCAACCTCTTCTGGTGCCCGACCTGCCAGCGGAACTGAAGGCACCCACAAGCTGAGGTCAGAACCCGTGCGGCAGCCAGGGCGCCACAACGCCCCCGAACCCCAGGGAAGCCTCCCCCAGCGCCCCGCCCCGAAGCTCCCGCACCCGCCCGGCCTCCGCCAGCGATGCCAACGACACGCCACCGAGATACGCCGCCCCCAACTCCCGTACCGACAAAACGAGATCCGCCGCGTCCCCGGTCCGCGAGCACACCGCCCCCTTCGCGTCCCCGCTCAGCCGCCAACGCCCGGAGTTCCAGGGGCAGAAGGCGTCCTCGACCTCGAACACGACGTCCACCGGCGCCTGATACGTACGGGATTCGAGCGCCGCCCCGACGTCCACCAGCCGTACATACAGCGAGTCCCGCAGCGTCAGCCGGCACCGCCGTACGTCCGACGCCATGTACTGCCACGGCTCGTCCACCGGCCGCCGCCTCGCGGTGAGCGTGGACGTCAGGTCGATGCCGAACAGGAACCGCCACACCGCCGCGTGCGCGGCCGGATCCACCGCCTCCATGTCCTCGAGCACCACCGTGCCCTTGGGCCCGGCGGCCTCCCACGCGGGCTTCACCCGGAACCGCGCGAACCCGACGAACTCCCCGTCCCGCTCGGCCATCACGCACTGCAACGGCGATGCCCCGTCCCGCGCGCTCTCCGGATCGAGCAGCAGGAGCCGCTCCCAGCCGGGCAGCCGCGCCACCATCCCGGGCCGCGACGGCACCGCGCGTGCGTACAACTCCTCGCACGCGTCGAGGACATCGGCCGGCGCGGCGTACCGCAGCCGTACGTCGTCCGTGCCGGGCGGCACCGTCAGCCGTACCCGTGCCGTGTCGATCTCGGCGTTGACGTGGTACGTCGCGGCGCCGTACCCGAACCGCCCGTAGATGACCGGCTCCGATGCCGTCAGTACGGCCAGCGGCCAGTCCCACGACCGTACGTCGTCCAACTGCCGCCGCATCATGGACGTCAGCACCCCGCGCCGCCGGTGCGTCGCGGCCACGCTGACTGCCGTGATGCCCGCCGCCCGCACCGCGGCCCCGCCGGGCACGGTCAGCCGGAAGCTGAACGCACCGGCCGTACCGATGCACGCGTCCCCGTCGAAGGCGCCGATGGCCCGCTCGGGCTCCAGGACCGCGAGCCAGGCCGTCCGCTCCTCGACCGACTCCGGAATCCCGCCGAACGCCCGCAGCAGGCCGTCGTACCACCCGTCCAGCTCGTCCCGCCGCGGCGCCCGCAGCTCAATGGCACGGTCTTGCGCAAGGTCTGTTCCCATACAGCATGCGTACCAGGGCATTGCGGGACGAGCCAGTGAATTTCTCCCGGACGGCAGCGGAAGGCCGCCCGGTGAAGTTCACTTGGTGAAGTCAACTGTGAAATTCCCTGTGAAGTCACCTGTGAAGTTGGGCCTCGGACGGGGGACAAGTGGGACCTCACGTGCCGAGCGGCTGGTCCGGTGGATAGGGTCCCGAACTAATGGCAGCAGAACGAGAACGGCGCGCGAAGGCCGATACGTTCACGGCGCGGTGCAGGATGCAGTGGCACCGGGCCCGCGTCGGCCTGCGCAGAAGCGCCGTGGACTACTTCCGCGGCGACGGCTCGGACTGGATCGCACTCTTTGGACTGCTGCTGACCATCCCGGTGCTCACGGCCATGACTCTCGCCAACTCGGTATGGATCTCGCCGGCCACTCTGGTGCTGCCGATCGTCGCGGGCGGGCTGCTGCTGCGCCCGGCGAGCCTGCTCGGCCTGTACGCGGCCGCCGCCACGGCGCTGATCGTGGAGTCGGTGCAGCTCGGGCCGTACACCGAGGGGGCGGCCCGGGTCACTCCGGGCGTGGTCCTGGTGGTCGCCGCCTGTGGCTTCTTCGGGCTGCTCACGGCGCAGTTCCGCAGCCGGGTCGGGGTGCCCTGGCGGCGCGGCGGCACGATGCTGTTCGACCTGCGCGAGCGGATCCGGGTGCAGAGCAAGCTGCCCAAGCTGCCGCACGGCTGGCACCGGGAGATGGCGCTGCGGCCCGCGGGCGGCCAGTCCTTCTCCGGTGACTTCGTGGTCGCGGCCCGTACGAACAACGGCCGCACGCTGGAGGTCGTGCTCACGGACGTGTCCGGCAAGGGCATGGACGCGGCGTCCCGCGCCCTCCTGCTGTCCGGCGCCTTCGGCGGCCTGCTCGGCTCCCTGCCCCCGCACGCCTTCCTCCCGGCCGCCAACGGCTATCTGCTCCGCCAGGACTGGGACGAGGGCTTCGCGACCTCGATCCACCTGGTCCTGGACGTCGACTCCGGGGACTACGAGCTGTACTCGGCCGGTCATCCGCCCGGTCTCCAGCTCAGCGCGGGCAGCGGGCGCTGGGAGGAGAAGGCGGCCGATGGTCCGCTGCTGGGTGTGTACGACGGGGCCCAGTTCGACCCCGTGAAGGGCTCGCTGCGGCCCGGGGACGTGTTGATGCTGTTCACGGACGGACTGGTGGAGACCTCCGACCGGGACATCGTCGAGGGCATGGACCGGCTGACGGGCGAGGCCGACCGCTATGTGGCCGGCGGCTTCCACGGAGCCGCCTGGCACCTCATCGAGGCGGTGGCCAAGGACGTCAACGACGACCGGGCGCTGCTGCTGATCTGCCGCGAGGCGTCACCGCCACTGCGCTGATCCCCCTCATGCTTGCCGGGACATACTGAGCGAGTGACCGACACGCAGCCTTCCCCGCTCGCTCTCGCCGAGGTCGAGGCCGTCGCGCGTGCCGCGCACGAGGGGCAGACGGACAAGGCGGGACGGCCCTACGCCGAACACCTGAGGGCCGTGGCGGAGGGTGTGCGCGTCCGGGGCGGTGACGAACAGCAGATCGCCGCGGCCTGGCTGCACGACTCCGTCGAGGACGACGCGCTGACGCCCGAGTGGCTGGCCGACGCCGCGCTGAGCCGGCGTACGAAGGACATCGTGCTCGCCGTCACCAAACGCGCGGGGGAGGAACCGGAGGCGTACGCGCGGCGCATCCTCGCGACGCCCGGCGCGCTGCTGGTGAAGGAGGCGGACCTGGCGCACAACGCGGACCCGGACCGGCTCGCCGTCCTCGACGAACCGACCAGGAAACGACTGACCGAGAAGTACGCACGCATGCGCGCACTCCTCGGTCTGGAAGGCTCGGAAACGCGCTGACCTACGCGTCGACCTTCTCGCGCTCGCGTTCCTTCCGCTGCCGTTCGCGGGCGAGTTCGGCGGCGTCCTGCTTGAACGCCCACTCCATCTTCGGCTCCATCGCGAAGCGGAACACCCGCTGCACGGGCTTGGTGCACAGCAGGGTGACGGCGGCACCCGCGAGGAGGGTCACCAGGATCTCGCCGAGCGGGCGGTGCAGCGCGGCATGGTCGAACCAGCCCTGGTAGTCGCCGTACTTGATCAGGAAGCCGTGCAGCAGATAGCCGTACAGCGTGCCGGCGCCGAGCGCGGTGAACCACATCTTCCGGCGCGGCACCCAGGCGAAGAAGCAGGCGGTCAGCAGCAGCGAGCAGCCGAACATCGCGAGCACCATGACCGGGCCGCACCACCAGGGCGCGCCCAGTTCCTGCGCCGAGTCGCGGTGGTAGAACCACGCGGTGTTCATACGCGGCACCGCCCACCAGCCGAACGCGAGCGCGACGAGGAACACCGGCACCGCGGCGATGCGCACCCAGCGGCGGCGCACCAGTTGGAAGTGCTCCGGCTTCATGCACAGGCCCAGCACGAAGTACGGCAGGAACTGCAGAACGCGCTGCAGGTCCAGGTCGTCGCCGATGTTGGGGGTGACGGACGCCAGCATGGCGATGCCGATCGCCAGCGGGAGCGGATGGCGGACCAGCTTCCAGATGGGAGTGGTCAGGCGCCAGACGAACAACGCGGCCAGGAACCAGGTCAGATACCAGGGGTCGAGGAGGCTGATCTCCTGGTGGGGGTCGTGGTCGACGAGCCGCTTGAAGAGCGGGTAGGCGGTCTCGAAGACGATGTACGGCACGGCGACACCGGTGATCAGCCGCTTCAGCCGGTCGGGGCGCATGTCGAAACTGCGCGAGAAGAAGCCGGAGATGATGATGAACGCCGGCATGTGGAAGCTGTACACGACCGTGTACGCGGCCTCCAGGATCCGGCTGTCACCCTTCAACGGCTCCCAGGAGTGCCCCATCGCGACGAGCACGATGGCCAGATACTTGGCGTTGTCGAAGAAGGCGTCGCGTTGTTTGCCGGATTTGCCGGGTCTCGCCTCCTGTCCCTCCTGTGGCTGCGCACTCCTCGGGGTGCGCGAGCTCGGCACTCCGTCCGCCGGCGACTGTGCCGGGGGGAGTGGCCTTCGGTTCTGGCCGGGGGACGAGGCGGCGTCAAACATCTCAGGCACCCTAGCGTCGGCTGTGGGATTTCGTAAAACCCCGTCTGTCTTTCCTGGCTAAGCGGTTCTGCTGCCCCGGAATTACAGAAGTTGACGACTCTGTCTACGTGATGGTGAGCACATCAAAAGCCTCCAGGCGCCCCCAATGTCTGGATTCATCCCGACTAATTGGTGCATAGGGACGCGTCTGCACCAACAATTCGAATTACCTGCGGACGTGATGTGTGGAGAGGGCAACGATGGGCAGCAATTCCCCCTGGGAACCCGTGCGTCCACACCCCCGAATTACTGTGCGGGACATCACCCGGACCAGACCGGTACCCGACGATCCGTCACGGGCTGCATACGGGAGCCGGGTTGGTGGCACGATGGTTCTGGCGGGGGTGCGGGGCCGTACCCCAGGCCGGGAGAGCGGACCGACCGAGGGTGTGATCAGTTGTGGCCATTTCACTGTCCGTGGTGCTGCTGTTGGCGATCATCCTGGTGGTGCTGATCCGGGGAGGAAACATCAAACCCGGCCCCGCGATCGTCGCGGTGCTCTTCGGCTTCTTCCTCGCCTCGACGGGCATGGCCCCGTCCATAAACCGCTTCCTCGACTCCATAGCCGAGACGATCAACTCGATAAACTTCTGACACCGGGCCGACGCCGGCCGCGCATGCCGTACGGCGTCGTCATCAGCGCGGTGACCGCGGTCGTCGTCCTACCTGGGACTTCGATGCACAGAGCGGGCGACGGGAACCGAACCCGCGTAGTTGGTTTGGAAGATCGCGTATGCGGGCTGACCTGGCGAGACGGTGGCCTGCGCGTTCCTGGTCGGTTCGCCGGTGTTCCCTGTCAGGCGCTGCTCGATCGGGCACGCAGAGGGCGCGTGTGGCTCTAGGTCGTGTCCACAGCCTGCCGGCACCCAGACCCGCCTCGGGGGCGGCTCTCACGCGGCCGTCGAGAGTGCCTCCCGGTGGCCTCGGATCTGGGCCCGTCCGATAGCGTCACGTGTTGTCTTCAGGGGGCCACCAGGTCAGGGAGGCAGTGCATGGCAACAGTGATCCCGAACCGCGGGCCGTCGCAGCCGGCGAGCCCGGCCCAGGCGCTGACGTTCTTTGTCCTGTTCGTACTGATCGGGGTAGGACTGACTGTCTTCGGGCTCTACCAGGTCGGCCACGCCGTCGGCCTGCTGGGCGAGCCCGGCAAGCTCACCGTCGCATCCTGCGCAGAGGTCGGCCGGCCGAAGCCCGAGATCTGGTGCACCGGCACCTTCCGGTCGGACGACGGCCGCACCACCGATCCAGCGGCACGCATCACGGTGAACCCCTCCTTGGCCTCGGGGGAGACCGCTCGCCTGGACCGGGTCCACGCCGGCTCCTACGTGCGGATCAGCCCGGCCCGCACCGAGGGGTACGCGGCGCTGACGATGTTCGGCATGGCGCTGTTCGCCTTCGGGGGCGCCGGATTCGCCAGCCGGAAGAACTCCGCGGCCCGACCCGGGTTCCGCGCCGGCCTCGTCGGCCGCGCAGGGCTGCGACTCGGCCGGGTAGGAGTCCTCTTGCTGCTGGGCGCGGGGCTCTGCGTGATCATCGCGTTCTTCAACTCGACGCTGGTCGGCTGACGGAGTCGCCCCAGGGGGTGCGCTGGGGGGCGACTCCCCGCCGGAACCGCTTCAACCGGCTGTGGCGCAAGGCGTGCACCGACGCCGTGATCAAGGGCCTGCACTTCCATGATCTTCGGCACACCGGCAACACCCTCGCCGCGTCGACCGGGGCCGGCACGCGGGAGCTGGTGGCGCGCATGGGCCACAGCACCGCTCGTGCCGCGCTGATCTACCAGCACGCCAGTGCGGAACACGATCGGCTGATCGCCGACGCCGTGAGCGGGCTGGTCGACAAGGGACTGAAGAAACCCCGGAAGGCGAAGGAGCAGCAAGATCGAAAGCCCAAGGGGCACGTGGGGGACACGGAAGGCTGATCGGAACCCCTGGAAACGATCAGGGCCAGGCGGAGGAATGATCCTCTGACCTGGCCCCGAGCTGTAGAGAGCGGGCGACGGGAATCGAACCCGCGTAGCTAGTTTGGAAGACTAGGGCTCTACCATTGAGCTACGCCCGCGCGTGTCGCGCCGCTGGTCAGGTGACCGCGGCACAGGAGGCATCGTAGCGGGTCGGGCAGTGTCACCGCACACCCCATCGACCACGCCATCGCCCGTTCCACTGTCCGGCCCGCCACCCCGCACCCGTACGCCCCGGAAATGAGGCAGCCGCACTGCCTGCGGGCATGTACCCTACGTGTCGCACCAGACGGGGTGTGGCGCAGCTTGGTAGCGCGTCCGCTTTGGGAGCGGAAGGCCGTGGGTTCAAATCCCGCCACCCCGACCAGCGACGATCATCGACGGCCGGAGACGGGCGTCAACAGGACGTCGAAGGACACCGTCCCCCCAACATCGCCTTTTGGGGCGCTGACGGGCTGCGGTTACTATGCAAGCTGCGCGCCCGTGTGTCCCGGCCCACTCGGCCTACGAACTCTCCCGGGCGGCGAAATCCGCCGGACCTGTCTGGCTCGGCAGAACCCAAGAAGTCAGCCACAAGGAGACCGAACCGTGAAGAGCGCCGTGGAGACCCTGAACCCGACCCGGGTTCGGCTCACTGTCGAGGTGCCCTTCGAGGAGCTCAAGGACAGCCTCGACGCGGCGTACAAGAAGATCAACCAGCAGGTCACGGTGAAGGGCTTCCGCAAGGGCAAGATCCCGGCCCGGGTCATCGACCAGCGGTTCGGCCGTGGCGCCGTTCTGGAGGAGGCCGTCAACGACGCGCTTCCGAAGTTCTACCAGGACGCCGTCAACGAGGCCGAGCTCAGCGTGCTGGGCCAGCCCGAGGTCGACATCACGGAGCTGAAGGACGGCGAGACGCTGAACTTCACCGCCGAGGTCGACGTCCGCCCGGCCCTCGAGATCCCGGACTACTCCGGCATCGAGGTCGAGGTCGACGCCGTCGAGGTCACCGACGAGGACATCGAGAAGTCGGTCGAGCAGCTCCGCGAGCGCTTCGCCTCCACCTCCCCGGTCGAGCGCGCCGCCGAGGACGGCGACGTGGTCACCATCGACCTGGAGGCCAAGGTCGACGGCGAGGTCCTCGAGGACGGCATCGCGAACGGTGTCTCCTACACCATCGGCTCCGGCGAGCTGCTCGACGGCATCGACGACGCCGTGAAGGGCCTGGAGGCCGGTGGCGAGGCCACCTTCACCTCCGAGCTCAAGGGCGGCACCGCGGCAGGCCAGGAGGCCGAGGTCTCCGTCAAGGTCACCCAGGTCGCCGCGCGCGAACTGCCCGAGCTGGACGACGACTTCGCGCAGCTCGCCTCCGAGTTCGACACCCTCGAGGAACTGAAGGCCGACAGCCGCACGCGCCTCGAGAACATGAAGCAGTACGACCAGGCCACGCAGGCCCAGGAGCGCGTCCTCGAGAAGCTGCTCGAGCTGGTCGAGGTCCCGGTCCCCGAGAAGCTGCTCGAGGACGAGATCAACACCCGTAAGCACAACCTCGAGCACCACCAGCTCGGCCAGATGGGCCTCACCCTCGACAAGTACCTGGAGATCCAGGGGAAGACCGCCGAGGAGTTCGAGACCGAGACCCGCGAGGCCGCGGTCAAGGGCATCAAGACCCAGTTCGTGCTCGACGAGCTCGTCAAGTCGGAGAAGCTCAACGTCAACCAGGAGGAGCTCACCGAGCACCTCATGCGGCGTGCGGCGTCCTCCGGCATGTCCCCCGACCAGTTCGCCCAGGCGGTCGTCGAGGGTGGCCAGGTGCCCCTCCTCGTCGGCGAGGTCGCCCGCGGCAAGGCCCTGGCCGTCGTGGTCGAGGCCGCCACGGTGAAGGACACCAACGGCGAGATCGTCGACCTGGACGACGAGGACGAGACCGAGGCCGCCACGGAGACGGTGGAGGCCACGGAGGCCGCCGCCGAGACCCCGGCCGAGGAGAAGACCGAGGGCTGAGCCCACGGCGCCTGAGAAGGACGTACGACGGGCCCCTGGGGAGGTGTCTCCCGAGGGGCCCGTCTGTCGTACCTGGGCGCAGCCGACCTCACGGGGCGCGGGACTGTATCGATGTGCGGCTCCGTCGCGTGGGCGCGATCAACCCCCACCGGGCCGGCAGCCCGAAACGCACCCCAGCCACCCCCCACGAACTGGCCTGCCCCCGGCGGAGCCGCTACGCCCCCGGCGAACACCCCCGATACCGGGATTCCTCAAAGGGACCGTCGCGTTAGGGTCCATGAGTACGAGGGCAGTGGAGTCCCCGAAACGGCTCCAGCCCCGCAGGGATACGTAAGACGGCTCCGCGCCGTCGTAAGACGAGCAGGTGGATACGTGACGAATCTGATGCCCTCCGCCGCCGGCGAGCCTTCCATCGGTGGCGGCCTCGGCGACCAGGTCTACAACCGGCTGCTCAACGAGCGGATCATCTTCCTCGGCCAGCAGGTTGACGACGACATCGCCAACAAGATCACCGCACAGCTGCTGCTCCTTGCCGCCGACCCGGACAAGGACATCTTCCTGTACATCAACAGCCCCGGCGGCTCGGTGACGGCAGGCATGGCGATCTACGACACCATGCAGTACATCCCGAACGACGTGGTCACGATCGCCATGGGCATGGCGGCCTCGATGGGTCAGTTCCTGCTCACGGGCGGCGCCGCCAGCAAGCGCTTCGCGCTGCCGCACGCCGACATCATGATGCACCAGGGCTCCGCGGGCCTCGGCGGTACGGTCTCGGACATCAAGATCCAGGCCGAGTACCTGCTGCGCACCAAGAAGCGCATGTCCGAGTTGACCGCCCGGCACTCCGGCCAGACGGTGGAGACGATCGTCCGTGACGGTGACCGCGACCGCTGGTTCACCCCGGAAGAGGCCAAGGAGTACGGTCTCATCGACGAGATCATCACGCATGCCTCGGGTGTTCCGGGAGGCGGCGGCACCGGTGCCTGACCTGCCCGGCCACGCCACGAACCGCCGAGACTCCAGCTCCCAGAACGCCACCAGGACGGTGAACCCCATGAACAACTTCCCCGGCGCCGCCAGCGGCCTGTACGACGGGCCGCGGCCCGAGAGCCGTTACGTCATCCCGCGCTTCGTCGAGCGCACCTCCCAGGGCATCCGCGAGTACGACCCGTACGCGAAGCTCTTCGAGGAGCGCGTGATCTTCCTCGGCGTCCAGATCGACGACGCCTCCGCCAACGACGTCATGGCGCAGCTGCTGTGCCTGGAGTCGATGGACCCCGACCGGGACATCTCGATCTACATCAACAGCCCGGGCGGCGACATGACCGCCCTCACGGCGATCTACGACACGATGCAGTTCGTGAAGCCCGACATCCAGACGGTCTGCATGGGCCAGGCGGCCTCCGCGGCGGCCATCCTGCTCGCCGCCGGTACGCCGGGCAAGCGCATGGCGCTGCCGAACTCCCGTGTGCTGATCCACCAGCCGGCCGGCTCCACGGGCCGCGGTCAGCTCTCCGACCTGGAGATCATCGCCAACGAGTTCGCCCGGATGCGTACGCAGCTGGAGGAGATGCTCGCCAAGCACACCAACCGGCCGATCGAGCAGGTCCGCGAGGACATCGAGCGCGACAAGATCCTCACGGCCGAGGAGGCGCTCGAGTACGGCCTCGTCGACCAGATCATCTCCACCCGCAAGATGAACAGCGAGGACGTCCGCTGACGCGGAACGGGTATTCTCTGCCGCCCTTGGCACGGTGCACGTCAAAGTGAACCCTGCCAAGGGGGGCCCGAACGGGGGGCCCGGCAAGGTACCGTCGGACATAAGGCAGCACCAGGAGAGGCTGGACCGTGGCGTCCAGGCGTCTCCCAGGCGAAGGGGAAGCACACCGTGGCACGCATCGGTGACGGCGGCGATCTGCTCAAGTGCTCGTTCTGCGGCAAGAGCCAGAAGCAGGTCAAGAAGCTCATCGCAGGGCCCGGTGTGTACATCTGCGACGAGTGCATCGATCTCTGCAACGAGATCATCGAGGAGGAGCTCGCCGAGACGAGCGAGGTGCGCTGGGAGGAACTCCCCAAGCCCCGCGAGATCTACGAGTTCCTCGAGGGCTATGTGGTCGGCCAGGAGCCGGCCAAGAAGGCCCTCTCCGTCGCGGTGTACAACCACTACAAGCGCGTCCAGGCCGGCGAGAACGGCGGCGCCCAAAGCCGCGAGGACGCCATCGAGTTGGCGAAGTCCAACATCCTGCTCCTCGGCCCCACGGGCTCCGGCAAGACGCTCCTCGCCCAGACCCTGGCCCGCATGCTGAACGTCCCCTTTGCCATCGCCGACGCGACGGCGCTGACAGAGGCGGGGTATGTCGGCGAGGACGTCGAGAACATCCTGCTCAAGCTGATCCAGGCGGCGGACTACGACGTCAAGAAGGCCGAGACCGGGATCATCTACATCGACGAGATCGACAAGGTCGCGAGGAAGAGTGAAAACCCTTCCATCACCCGCGACGTGTCGGGCGAGGGTGTGCAGCAGGCGCTGCTGAAGATCCTCGAGGGCACCACGGCCTCCGTCCCTCCGCAGGGCGGCCGTAAGCACCCCCACCAGGAGTTCATCCAGATCGACACGACGAACGTGCTGTTCATCGTGGGCGGTGCGTTCTCGGGCCTCGAGAAGATCATCGAGGCGCGGGCCGGTGCGAAGGGCATCGGCTTCGGCGCGACGATCCGCTCCAAGCGCGAGCTGCAGTCGAAGGACGTCTTCGAGGACGTCATGCCGGAGGACCTGGTGAAGTTCGGCATGATCCCCGAGTTCATCGGCCGTCTCCCCGTGATCACCTCGGTCCACAACCTGGACCGCGAGGCCCTCCTGAAGATCCTGGTGGAGCCGCGCAACGCCCTGGTCAAGCAATACCAGCGCCTCTTCGAACTCGACGGCGTGGAACTGGACTTCGAGCGCGAGGCCCTGGAAGCCATCGCCGACCAGGCCATCCTCCGCCAGACGGGCGCACGAGGCCTGCGCGCCATCATGGAGGAGGTCCTGATGTCGGTGATGTACGAGGTCCCGTCCCGCAAGGACGTCGCCCGGGTCGTCATCACGGCGGACGTCGTCCACTCGAACGTGAACCCGACGCTGATCCCGAGGGACGCCCGCGGCCGCGGCACGGGCGAACAGAAGACGGCGTAGCCGACGAGCACGAGAGAGGCCCAGGTCACCCGACCTGGGCCTCTTCGGTTTCCGGTACGCGACCGGTCAGGCCTTGACGCGGACCTCGTTGCGGACCTTGGCGGCCAGGTCGGCCGCATCGGCCAGGGAGGTGCTCTTGCCCGCTGCCAGGGCGGCCAAGTCGTACGAGAGCACGTACGCGAGCGTGCTGTGGTCACCCCAGATGCAGAACGGCATCTGCATGCTCTTCCCGGACTCGGTGCTCTCGATCGCCTGGCACTTCATGATGCCGCTGTCGAAATGCGCGGGAGTGAACTCCTGCGGGCTGCCCACGAGTTTGCCTTCGGAGGGGTCCTTCTCGGAGTCTTTCTTCATCTGCGCGAACATGGCGTCGACGACCTTCTCCGGGTCGTCGATGGTCCCGTACACGCCGGAGAGCAGCAGCTGCTTCGAGGTCAGGCCCGACCCCGACGTGTAACCCGCGCTGACGTCCTTCGGGTTGTGGACGCCCCACGTCTCGGCGTCCTTGAGGTCCTGCTCGGTCATCTTGCCGCTGCCGGAATCGGTCTTCTTGTACTGGCCGTCGAGGATCGTCGCCGGCGTAGTCAGCTTGTGCGGGCCGTCGTCCGCGATGTCCGAGCCGCTGCTGCCGCTACCGCTGACCAGGAAGTACACCGCCACCGCGATCGCGGCCACCACGGCCACCGCGCCGATGATCAGCCCCGTTTTCTTGCCGCTCCCACCGGGCGCCGGCGGCTGCGGGGGGTAGGGCTGCTGACCGTACGGCTGCTGGCCGTAGGGCGGGTTCTGGGGCGGGACGCCCTGCGGGGGCTGCTGCGGGTAGCCGTAGCCGGGCTGGGGCGGAGGGGTCTGCTGGGGGTAGCCGTAGCCGGGCTGGGGCGGAGGGGTCTGCTGGGGGTAGCCGTAGCCGGGCTGGGGTGCCTGCGGCGGCTGCTGCTGGCCGTAGGGGCCCGGCTGGCCGTACGGTCCGGGCTGCTGGGGCTGCCCGCCGTACGGGCCCGGCTGGTTGTAGCTCATTACTGGGTTCCCCTCCAGATGCTTATGCGTTCCCGACATCCTGGCGCAGTCGCCGGAAGCCCAAGGCGCCGGGGGGCGCACCGTTACAGAACAAACGCGTTTCGGGACTGGGTCGTGACACCTCTAAACTGACCCCCGTGACCGAGAACGCTCAGCAGCAGCCACCAGCGCCCGACACCGAACTGCCGACCCAGTACGCGCCGGCCGATGTAGAGGGGCCGCTGTACGAGCGCTGGGTAGAGCGCGGTTACTTCGAAGCCGACGCGAAGAGCGACAAGCCGCCGTTCACCGTCGTCATCCCGCCGCCGAACGTCACCGGCAGTCTCCACCTGGGCCACGCCTTCGAGCACACCCTCATCGACGCCCTCACCCGCCGTAAGCGCATGCAGGGATTCGAGACGCTGTGGCAGCCCGGCATGGACCACGCCGGAATCGCCACGCAGAACGTCGTCGAGCGCGAGCTCGGCAAGGAGGGCAAGTCCCGGCACGACCTGGGCCGCGAGGCCTTCGTCGAGCGCGTCTGGCAGTGGAAGGCCGAGTCCGGCGGACAGATCAGCGGGCAGATGCGACGCCTCGGCGACGCCGTCGCATGGTCGCGTGAGCGCTTCACCATGGACGAAGGGCTGTCGCAGGCCGTCCAGACCATCTTCAAGCGGCTCTACGACGACGAGCTGATCTACCGCGCCGAGCGCATCATCAACTGGTGCCCTCGCTGTCTGACGGCCATCTCCGACATCGAGGTCGAGTACCAGGACGACGACGGCGAACTCGTCTCCATGAAGTACGGCGACGGGGACGACGCCATCGTCGTCGCCACCACCCGCGCCGAGACCATGCTCGGTGACACGGCCGTCGCCGTTCACCCCGAGGACGAGCGCTACAAGCACCTGGTCGGCAAGCTCATCAAGCTGCCGCTGACCGACCGCTCCATCCCCGTCGTCGCCGACGAGCACGTCGACCCCGAGTTCGGCACCGGCGCCGTCAAGGTCACCCCGGCCCACGACCCGAACGACTTCGAGATCGGCCAGCGCCACAACCTGCCGGCCATCACCATCATGGACGAGCACGCCGTCATCACCGCCCACGGCCCCTTCCAGGGCCTGGACCGGCTCGAGGCCCGCTCCGCGATCGTCGCCGCGCTGCGCGCCGAGGGCCGGATCGTCGCCGAGAAGCGGCCGTACGTCCACTCGGTCGGCCACTGCTCGCGCTGCAAGACCACCATCGAGCCGCGCCTGTCCATGCAGTGGTGGGTCAAGGTCGGCCCGCTGGCGAAGGCCGCCGGCGACGCGGTCCGCGACGGCAAGGTCAAGATCCATCCGCAGGAGATGGAGAAGCGCTACTTCGACTGGGTCGACAACCTCCACGACTGGTGCATCTCACGGCAGTTGTGGTGGGGGCACCGGATTCCGGTCTGGTACGGCCCGGACGGCGAGGTCGTCTGCGTCGGCCCTGACGACGAGGCACCGACCGGCGAGGGCTGGCACCAGGACACCGACGTCCTCGACACCTGGTTCTCCTCCGGCCTGTGGCCCTTCTCCACCCTCGGCTGGCCCGAACAGACCGAGTCGCTCGCGAAGTTCTACCCGAACTCCGTCCTGGTCACCGGCTACGACATCCTCTTCTTCTGGGTCGCCCGGATGATGATGTTCGGCCTCTACGCGATGGACGGCACCCCGCCGTTCCACACCATCGCCCTGCACGGCATGGTCCGCGACCAGTTCGGCAAGAAGATGTCGAAGTCCTTCGGCAACGCGGTCAACCCGCTGGACTGGATGGACAAGTACGGCTCCGACGCCCTGCGCTTCACGCTCGCGCGCGGCGCCAACCCCGGTGTCGACGTGCCGATCGGCGAGGACTGGGTCCAGGGCTCGCGCAACTTCGCCAACAAGATCTGGAACGCGACGCGCTTCGCGCTGATGAACGGCGCGACGGCGGACGGCCCGCTGCCCGACCCGTCGGCCATGTCGGCGACGGACCGCTGGATCCTCTCCCGCCTGGGCTCGGTCGTCGCCGAAGTCGACGCGTACTACGAGGACTTCCAGTTCGCGAAGCTCTCCGACGCCCTGTTCCACTTCGCGTGGGACGAGGTCTTCGACTGGTACGTCGAGCTGTCCAAGACCACGTTCCAGGCGGGCGGCGAGGCGGCCGAGGTCAGCAAGCGGGTCCTGGGCGAGGTCCTCGACGTCACCCTCAGGCTGCTGCACCCGGTGGTCCCGTTCGTCACCGAGACCCTGTGGACCACCCTCACCGGTGGCGAGTCGGTCGTCATCGCCGAGTGGCCGGCCGACAGCGGCTTCCGGGACGCGGCGGCCGAGCGGGAGATCTCGACTCTCCAGTCGGTCATCACCGAGGTCCGCCGCTTCCGCGCCGACCAGGGCCTCCAGCCGGGCCAGCGGGTCCCGGCGCGGCTGACGCTCGACGGTACGGCCCTTGCGCCGCACGAGGCGGCCATCCGCCAGCTGCTGCGTCTCCAGCCGGAGGGCGACGCCTTCACGGCGACGGCGACGCTGCCGGTGGCCGGGGCCGAGGTCGCGCTGGACCTGTCCGGCACGATCGACGTCGCGGCGGAGCGCAAGCGCCTCGCGAAGGACCTCGCGGCGGCGGAGAAGGAGAAGGCCCAGGCGAACGGCAAGCTCGGCAACGAGGCGTTCCTCGCGAAGGCGCCGGATCAGGTGGTGGAGAAGATCCGCACGCGGCTCGCCAAGGCCGACGAGGACATCGCACGGATCGCTGCGCAGCTGGAGCGGTTGCCGCAGGCGTAGGCGTCGGTACGTCGGTGAAAGCCCCCGGTACTTGTCGGTACCGGGGGCTTTCGCTTGCGGCACGACTGCCCGCAGGCCGGGTACGTAGACTGGACCCCGTGAGTGAAAGCGACCCCTTCGACGAGATCGTCGGCGCTGAGACCGAGCGTGATCCCGACCTCGCCGTCATCGAAGCCGGCAGCCGTACCCTGCGTACCCAGGGGGGTCAGCCGCAGGCCGACGTTCCCGCGCGTCCCGAGGACCCCGAGGTGGACAAGGCTCTGCGTGAGGTCGAGACGGAGCTGGCCACCCGGTGGGGCGAGACCAAGCTGGAGCCGTCCGTCGCCCGTATCGCCGCACTGATGGACGTGCTGGGGGAGCCGCAGCGGTCGTACCCCTCGATCCACATCACCGGAACCAACGGCAAGACCTCCACCGCCCGCATGATCGAGGCCCTCCTCGGCGCCTTCGACCTGCGCACCGGCCGCTACACCTCGCCACACGTCCAGTCGATCACCGAGCGGATCAGCCTGGACGGGGCGCCGATCTCCGCCGAGCGGTTCATCGAGACGTACGAGGACATCAAGCCGTACATCGAGATGGTCGACGCCCAGCAGGAGTTCCGGCTGTCCTTCTTCGAGGTGCTCACGGGCATGGCGTACGCCGCCTTCGCGGACGCGCCGGTCGACGTGGCCGTCGTCGAGGTGGGCATGGGCGGCAGCTGGGACGCGACGAACGTGATCGACGCGGACGTCGCCGTCGTGACCCCGATCGACCTGGACCACACCGACCGGCTCGGCGAGACGCCTGCCGAGATCGCCGAGGAGAAGGCCGGCGTCATCAAGCAGGACGCGACCGTCATCATGGCGCAGCAGCCGGTGGACGCGGCGCAGGTGCTGCTCAAGAAGGCGGTCGAGGTCGACGCGACCGTGGCCCGCGAGGGCCTGGAGTTCGGCGTGGTGTCGCGGCAGGTCGCCGTCGGTGGTCAGTTGCTGAACCTGCGCGGTCTCGGCGGCGAGTACCCCGAGGTGTATCTGCCGCTGTACGGCGCCCACCAGGCGCACAACGCGGCCGTGGCGCTCGCGGCGGTGGAGGCGTTCTTCGGCGTCGGCGCGGAGCGCGCGGATCCGTTGTACATCGACACGGTCCGCAAGGCCTTCGCGGCCGTCACCTCGCCGGGCCGGCTGGAGGTCGTACGCAGCTCGCCGACCGTCGTCCTGGACGCCGCGCACAACCCGGCGGGCGCGCGGGCGACCGCCGAGGCGGTGGGGGAGGCCTTCGACTTCAGCAGGCTGATCGGTGTCGTGGGCGCGAGCGGCGACAAGGACGTGCGGGGGCTGCTCGAGGCCTTCGAGCCGATCTTCGCGGAGGTCGTCGTCACGCAGAACTCCAGCCACCGCGCGATGGACGCGGACGAACTGGCCGCGATCGCCGTCGAGGTGTTCGGCGAGGACCGGGTCCAGGTCGAGCCGCGGCTGCCCGATGCCCTGGAGGCCGCGATCACGCTGGCCGAGGAGGAGGGCGAGTTCGCGGGCGGCGGTGTGCTCGTCACGGGCTCGGTGATCACGGTGGGCGAGGCCCGCGTGCTGCTGGGAAGGGGCTGAGGATCCGATGCGTACGCTCTGCTCGTCGACGTTGATCGGCGAGTTCTTCATCATCGGGTTCGCCGGGCTGGTCGCGATGAAGGACCCGGACCTGTCGACGTCGACGGTGTGGACGGTCAGCGGGATCGCGATGGTCCTGTGCGTTCTGCTGTGCGGCGTGGTGACCCGCCCCGGCGGGATCGCCCTCGGCTGGGCGCTGCAGATCGCGCTGATCGCCTCCGGTTTCGTCGTCCCGACGATGTTCTTCCTTGGCGTGGTGTTCGCGGCGCTGTGGTGGGCGTCGGTGCACTTCGGCAGGAAGATCGAGGAGGCGAAGGCGCGCTTCGCGGCGCAGTCCGGAGCCTCGGGGGCCTCCGGAGCTGACGCTGCGTAACAGGTGCCCGGAGCTGCCCTGTAGCCTCGTGCCACCGCACATGTCAGTAAGAAGGAGCCCTCCCGTGACCCAGCGCACCCTTGTCCTCCTCAAGCCCGACGCAGTCCGTCGTGGGCTGACCGGCGAGATCATCAGCCGCATCGAGCGCAAGGCGGGCTGGCAGATCACCGCGCTGGAGCTGCGCACGCTGGACCGGGACACGCTGGAGCAGCACTACGGCGAGCACAAGGGCAAGCCGTTCTACGAGCCGCTGGTCGAGTTCATGGCGTCCGGTCCGGTGGTGGCCCTGATCGTCGAGGGCGAGCGTGTCATCGAGGGCCTGCGCGCCCTGACCGGCCCGACCGACCCGATCGCCGCCGCCCCCGGTTCCATCCGCGGCGACTACGGCGTCATCGTCCGGGAGAACCTGATCCACGCCTCCGACTCCGAGGAGTCCGCCGAGCGCGAGGTCAAGATCTTCTTCCCGGGCCGCGGCTGACCGGTCGACGCTGTCGCCGAGGCGTCTGCCGTGCAAATTTTTCGCAGCTTTTTCTGAGGGCCCGTCACTTCGACGAGATGCCTGACCTGGGACGGCCGTTCGTTTTCGGCCGTCCTTCGGCATATGCGCGCCGATCGGGGGAACGAGTGCCCCCGATAGGCCGTCTCCACAAGCGAGGCGGTCTCGCACATGCTGACAATGGCGAAGACCCTCGCGCGGTGTTCGGGCAGGCGCGTCTACGATAGAAGCCTTCACGTCACCGCACCCACCTTCGCCGACCTGAAAAGCCCTCAAAAGCACCCGGGAAGGCCAGACGAATCCTGATGGGGAACTCAATGTCGTTCATCGGCCGTGACATGGCTGTCGACCTCGGGACCGCCAACACGCTGGTGTACGTCAGGGGTCGCGGGATCGTACTCAACGAGCCGTCCGTCGTCGCGATCAACACCAACACCGGTGGGATCCTCGCGGTCGGTGCCGAAGCGAAGAAGATGATCGGGCGGACGCCGGGCAACATCGTCGCCGTGCGCCCGCTGAAGGACGGCGTGATCGCCGACTTCGAGATCACCGAGCGGATGCTCCGCTACTTCATCCTGAAGATCCACAAGCGGCGGTATCTCGCCCGGCCGCGTGTCGTCGTCTGCGTGCCGTCCGGCATCACCGGTGTCGAGCGCCGCGCCGTCATCGAGGCGTCGTCCCAGGCCGGCGCCCGCCAGGTGCACATCATCGAGGAGCCCATGGCCGCCGCCATCGGCTCCGGCCTGCCGGTCCACGAGGCCACGGGCAACATGGTGGTGGACATCGGCGGCGGCACGACGGAGGTCGCGGTCATCTCGCTCGGCGGCATCGTCACCGCCCAGTCCATTCGCGTCGCCGGCGACGAGCTGGACAACGCGATCATCCAGCACATCAAGAAGGAGTACAGCCTCCTTCTCGGTGAGCGGACTGCAGAACAGATCAAGATCACGATCGGTTCGGCGTACGACCTCGACGACGACGAACACACCGAAATCCGCGGCCGGGACCTCGTCTCCGGGCTGCCCAAGACCGTTGTCATCTCCACCGCCGAGGTGCGCAAGGCGATCGAGGAGCCGGTCAACGCGATCGTCGACGCCGTCAAGACGACCCTCGACAAGTGCCCGCCGGAGCTGTCCGGCGACATCATGGACCGGGGCATCGTGCTGACCGGCGGCGGCGCCCTGCTGCGCGGGCTGGACGAGCGGCTGCGGCGCGAGACCGGTATGCCGATCCACATCGCCGAGGACCCGCTGGACAGCGTGGCGCTCGGCTCCGGCAAGTGCGTCGAGGAGTTCGAGGCGCTCCAGCAGGTTCTGGACGCCCAGCCGCGCAGATGACGCAACTCGTCGATTCCGCCGTACGAGATGAACCCCTCTCGTACGGCGGATCGTTGATATAGAGGCATAAGCTCCCCTGAATGGGCCCCTTGGGATTGCGCTTCGGGTCTGCGCTTTCCGGGGCCACCCGAATTCCTATGAGGAAGGGCACGGCCGCCGCACGTGAGGGACACGAAAGAGAGCCGGCTGCTCCTGGTGCTGCTGATCGCCATCGCGTTCGCGCTGATCACAGTGGACATCCGTGGTGGCCGGAACTCGCCGGTCGACGGAGCCCGGCAGGCCGCGGCCGCGGTCTTCGGCCCGATCGAGAACGGCGTGTCGTCGGCGGTCGATCCCGTCGGCAACGCCGTCGCCGCCGTCCGCGACTCGGGCGACAAGCACAACCGGCTGGCCAAGCTGGAGAAGGAGAACGCGACCCTCAAGGCCAAGCTCGGCAGCGACGACCGCAACCGCAGCCGGCTCAAGCAGTTGGACAAGATGCTGAGCGTCGCCGCGGAGGGGCAGTACGGCATCAAGGGCGCCGAGGTCATCGCCATAGGGGCGGCCCAGGGCTTCTCCTGGACCATCACCATCGACGTCGGCGCCAACGACGGCATCAGGCGCGACATGACCGTCCTCAACGGGGACGGCCTCGTCGGCCGTGTCACCACCGTCGGCCCGGACGCCTCCACCGTTCTGCTGGCCAACGACCCCGACTTCACCGTCGGCACCCGTATGGAGGGCAGCGACGAGCTCGGCTTCGCCTCCGGGCAGGGCGACCGCGCGCTGCGCGTCGAACTCCTCAACGGCAAGGCGGAGGTGAAGAAGGGCGACCGTCTCGTCACCTTCGGCTCGCAGGCCGACAAGCCCTTCGTGCCCGGCGTCCCGGTCGGTGTCGTCTCCCGCGTCGACCCCTCCGGCGGTGGCCTGACCCGCACCATCTACGTCACTCCGTTCGTCGGCTTCAGCCGGCTCGACGTCGTCGGTGTCGTCGTCCAGGCCCCGAAGAAGGACCCGCGCGACGAGGTGCTCCCGGCCAAGCCCAAGCCGACCCCCACCCCGACGGTGACCGTCACAGTCACGCCGTCCGCCGACGCGACCGCCACCGACCAGACGCAGCAGTAGGAGCTGAACCCCCGTGCGTGTCAACCGGATCCTGCTCTCCACCGCCCTGGTCGTCGTCGCCCTGGTGATCCAGGTGAGCGTCCTCGCCCGCCTCCATCTCCCGGGCGCCGTCCCCGACATACTGCTCCTGACCGTCCTGGGCCTGGCCATGGTGTACGGCCATGTCGGCGGCGCCCTCGTCGGCTTCGGCGCCGGACTGCTCGCCGACATCGCCCCACCCTCCGACCACGCCGCCGGCCGCTACGCGCTGGTGCTCTGCGTGGTCGGCTATCTCGCCGGGCTCATCAAGCCGGAGAACGGCCGCATCAAGTCGGCCACCGGGCCCATGCTCGTCGTGGTCACCGCCGCGATCGGCGCGACGCTGCTGTACGCCGGCGTCGGCGCCCTCGTCGGCGACACCGCCGCCCGCCATGTCGGCCTCGGCAGCCTGCTGTTCACGGCCGCCCTGTACGACCTTCTGCTCGCGCCGTTCGTGGTCCCCGGGATCATGTTCCTGGCCCGCCGCGCCGACAACGACCCGCTCGCCGAGGCCGGCTCCTCGGCCAAGGGCGGCGACTTCTCCTCCGGGTGGCTCACCTCGGGCACGGGTCTGCGCATCGGCGGTCAGCGCGGCGGCCTCGGCGCCCTGAAGACGAGGGCCCGCACCCGCGCCACCCGCATCAAGGGAGTCAAGCGGCTGTGAAGACACGGGCGTTGACGAACGCGGGGGCACACAGGTTCGTCGGATATGACTCGTACACGTATTGCTCGCACATGCACTGCTCGCACATGCACTGAGAGGGGGCGACAGCCGCAGTGACCAACATCCCCGAGACCGGTCGGACCCCACGTGTCCAGATCCGTCTCGTCGTCATCCAGATCCTCGTCCTCTCCCTGCTCGGCACCCTCGGCGGCCGGCTGTGGTACCTGCAGATCCGGGAGGGCGCCGAATACCAGAAGCAGGCCTCCGGCAACCACGTCCAGCAGGTCGTCGCGCCCGCCGTACGCGGCTCGATCCTGGACGCGCGCGGTGTGCCGCTGGCCGACAACGAGACCCGCCTGGTGGTCTCGGCCTCCCGCACCGATCTGCTGAAGCAGAAGGACGACGGCAAGGCGGTCCTGACCAAGCTGGCCGGGGTCCTCGGGATGAGTCCCGAGGAGGTCATGCAGAAGGTCCGGCTGTGCGACGCCAAGACGCCGCAGCCCTGCTGGAACGGCTCGCCGTACCAGCCGATCCCGATCACCGACGAGGCCACCGCCAAGCAGGCCCTGCAGATCCGCGAGCGCTCCGAGGACTTCCCCGGCATCACCGCCGAGCCGGAGGCCGTGCGCCGCTACCCGGGCCCCGGCAAGTCCAACACCGCCCAGGTGCTCGGCTACCTCTCGCCGGTCACCGACGGCGAGATCCAGCAGGCCAAGGACACCGACTCGCCGTATCTGCGCTCCGACCAGGTCGGCCGCTCCGGCATCGAGCGCCAGTACGACAAGGCGCTGCGCGGCAAGGCCGGCGTCACCCGCTACGAGGTCGACAACCTCGGCCGCGTCATCGGCAAGGCCCAGGCGGACGCCGCCGAGCCCGGCTCCAATCTCGTCACCAGCATCGACTCCCGCGTCCAGCGCGTCGCCGAGTACGAGTTGGACCGGGCGATGAAGGTAGCCCGCCAGCAGTACGACAAGATCACCGAAGAGAACTACAAGGCCGACTCCGGCGCCGTCGTCGTCATGGAGGCCAGGACCGGCCGGATCGTCGCCATGGCGTCCGCGCCGACGTACGACCCGAACGTCTGGGTCGGCGGCATCTCCGCCAAGGACTACAAGCAGCTCACCGGCAAGAACTCCGACTACCCGCTGCTCAACAGAGCCATACAGGGTCAGTCCGCGCCCGGTTCGACGTTCAAGGTGGTCTCCACGGCCGCCGCGGTCGAGGCCGGGTACGCGTGGGACGGCGGCTACCCGTGCACGAGTTCGTACTCCGTGGGCAGCCAGGTCTTCAAGAACTTCGAGGGGGAGAGCTTCGGCCCGATCTCGCTCGGCCGGGCGCTCGAGGTCTCCTGCGACACCGTTTTCTACGGCCTCGCCGACCGGGAGTGGAAGAAGGACGGCGGCATCAACCCCAAGAAGGGCCAGCCCAAGGACTACTTCTACAAGGCCGCCCACCAGTTCGGCCTCGGCAAGGAGACCGGCATCGACCTGCCCAACGAGGTCACCGGCCGCGTCCCGGACCGCCAGTGGAAGCTGGACTACTGGAAGGCCAACAAGGACGCCTGGTGCAAGTCCGGTAAGAAGGACGGCAGTTACGTCGAGAAGATCGCGTACGAGAACTGTCTCGAGGGCAACAAGATGCGCGAGGGCGACTCGATCAACTACTCCATCGGCCAGGGTGACACGCTGCTCACCCCCATCCAGGAGGCCGTGATCTACGGGGCGCTCGCCAACGGCGGCACCATGTACACGCCGTCCATCGGCAAGGCGGTCATCAGCCCCGACGGCAAGTCGGTCCAGGAGATCAAGCCGAAGAAGAAGGGCCGACTGCCCGTCGACCAGGCGACGATCAAGGGCATGAGCGAGGCGCTCCAGGGCGTCGTCACCCGCGGTACGGCTGCCTGGAAGTTCACCGGCTGGCCGCAGGACAAGATCACCCTGCACGCCAAGACCGGTACGGCGGAGGTCTACGGCAAGCAGACCACGTCCTGGCTGGCCACGTACTCCAAGGACTACACGGTCATCATGACCATCGCCCAGGCCGGTACGGGTTCCGGCGCCTCCGGTGAGGCCGTGCGCAACATCTACAGCGCGATGTACGGCGTCCAGGCGGACGGCTCCATCGACAAGAAGAAGGCGCTGCTGCCCGAGCCGGAGTCGAAGCTGCCGAAGGTCCGCACCGACGGCACGATCAAGTCCCCGAAGATCTCCGACGACCCGGTCAAGGACGTACAGGCCACGCCGTCGGGCTCGCCCTCCCCGGACGGGTCCCAGCCCCCGGCGACGACCTCCACGCCCGGGACCGGCAACAGCAACACCCGCAGGCGATTCCGTAGGCGCTCTCGTGCGCGAGCGGGCCGGAGGAGGGTGGCATGACCGGCGCGAACAGCTTCTCCGTCTCCGGGTACGGCCCCCAGCGCGCCGGCTGGACCCGGCTCCTCGCCCGGGACTCCGTGGCCCGCCGCCTGGACTGGCCGATACTGCTGGCGGCCCTCGCGCTGTCGCTGATCGGCTCGCTGCTGGTCTTCTCCGCGACCCGCAACCGGACCGAGATCAACCAGGGCGACCCGTACTACTTCCTGATCCGGCACCTCATGAACACCGGCATCGGGCTCGCCCTGATGATCGGCACGGTCTGGCTCGGCCACCGCGCCCTGCGCAACGCCGTACCGATCCTCTACGGCCTCTCGGTCCTCGGCATCCTGCTGGTGCTGACCCCGCTCGGCTCCACGGTCAACGGCGCGCACTCGTGGATCGTGCTCGGCGGCGGCTTCTCGCTCCAGCCCTCCGAGTTCGTGAAGGTCACGATCATCCTGGGCATGGCGATGATGCTCGCGGCGCGGGTCGACGCGGGCGACAAGCAGTACCCCGACCACCGCACGGTCCTGCAGTCCCTCGGCCTTGCCGCCGTACCGATCCTGATCGTCCTGCTCATGCCCGACCTCGGCTCGGTCATGGTCATGGTCATCATCGTCCTGGGCGTGCTGCTCGCCTCCGGCGCCTCCAACCGCTGGGTCTTCGGCCTCATCGCGGCGGGCGCGATCGGCGCCATCGCGGTGTGGCAGCTGCACATCCTGGACGAGTACCAGATCAACCGGTTCGCGGCGTTCGCCAACCCGAGCCTCGACCCCGCGGGCGTCGGCTACAACACCAACCAGGCGCGCATCGCGATCGGTTCGGGCGGGCTGACGGGCGCCGGCCTGTTCCACGGCTCGCAGACCACCGGCCAGTTCGTCCCCGAACAGCAGACGGACTTCGTCTTCACGGTCGCGGGCGAGGAACTGGGCTTCTTGGGCGCGGGCCTGATCATCTTCCTGCTCGGTGTCGTCCTGTGGCGCGCCTGCCGCATCGCCCGGGAGACGACCGAGCTGTACGGCACGATCGTGGCCGCCGGGATCGTCGCCTGGTTCGCCTTCCAGGCCTTCGAGAACGTCGGCATGACCCTCGGCATCATGCCGGTCACGGGCCTGCCGCTGCCCTTCGTGTCGTACGGCGGCACGTCGATGTTCGCGGTGTGGGTGGCGGTGGGACTGCTGCAGTCGATCAGGGTGCAGCGGCCCATGTCGGCGTAGGCCTCCGGTCCACACGGCCCGGTCATCTGCCCCTTTCCTGAAGTTTCCCAGCTATTAACCCCGGTCTGCCCCTGCCGTCCGGGGTCAACTGCCACTAGATTCAATTCATGGCGGATGAGAAACGCGAGATCGAGCGCAAGTACGAATCCGACGACAGCGGTCTGCCCGACCTGACCAGCGTCGGCAAGGTGGCCACCGTCCTGGACCAGGGTGTCGTGGAGCTGGACGCCACCTACTACGACACCGCCGACGAATGCCTGGCCAGGCACGCCATCACCCTGCGCCGACGCACCGGCGGCTCGGACGCAGGCTGGCATCTCAAGTTCCCCGTCGCCCCCGACGTCCGCGACGAGATCCACGCCCCGCTCTCCGACACCCTGCCGCGCAGCCTCGCCGCCCTGATCCGCTCCCGCGTCCGCGACGCCGAGCTGCGCCCCGTCGTCCGCCTCCGCTCCGCCCGCGACCTGCGCCACCTCGTCGACGCCGACGGCAGACTGCTCGCCGAGGTCAGCGTGGACGAGGTGACGGCCGACCGGCTCTCCGGACCCGGCGAGGGCGGCAAGGCCCAGTGGACCGAGATCGAGGTGGAACTCGCCGACGACGTGGACCCGGCCTTCCTCGACAAGGTGGAGAAGCGGCTGCGCAAAGCCGGCGTAAGACCGTCCGCCTCCCCCTCGAAGTTGGCCCGCGCCCTGGCCGAGACGGCCCCGCCGGAGAAGAAGCGCAAGCAGCCGAGGACCGCGGCCGAACCGGAAACCGCGGGCGACCACGTCCTCGCCTACGTCCGCGCCCAGCGCGACGCCATCGTCGAGCTGGACCCGGCCGTACGGCGCGACGAGTACGACTCCGTCCACAGCATGCGCGTCGCCACCCGCCGGATGCGCAGCGCCTTCCGCTCGTACGGCAAGGTCCTCGACCGCACCGTCACCGACCCGATCCGCGATGAGCTGAAATGGCTCGCGGGCGAGCTGGGCGTGGACCGCGACCGCGAGGTGCTCACCGAACGCATCACCACCGCCCTCGGCGACCTGCCCCGCACCCTCGTCTCCGGCCCGGTCCGCGCCCGCCTGCGCACCTGGGCCAACGCCCGCCGCGGCGGATCGCGCCGCCGGCTGATCGGCGTCCTGGACTCCCAGCGCTATCTGACCCTCCTCGACACGCTGGACGCCCTGGTCGCGGACCCGCCCCTGCGCGCCGCAGCCGCCGGAAAGCCGGAAAAGGTGATCGCCAAGGTCGTACAGAAGGACTACGCGACCCTCTCCGCCCTGGTGGAGCAGGCGATCGAACTGCCGCCCGGCCACGACCGCGACCTCGCCCTCCACGAGGCCCGCAAGAAGGCCAAGCGGACCCGGTACGCGGCGGAGGCGGCCACCCCCGCCCTCGGCGACCCGGCGGCCGCCCTGACCAAATCCATGAAGTCCCTGCAGAACCTGCTCGGCGACCACCAGGACAGCGTCATGGCCCGCCAGGCCCTGCTGGAGCTGGCCGCCCTGGCGCACGCGGCAGGGGAGAGCTCGTTCACGTACGGGCTGCTGTACGGGCGCGAGGAGCAGCGTGCGGCGGCCGTGGAGGCCGAGGTGCCCGGGTTCTGGGAGAGTGCCGGGGCCGGGGCGTCCGTCTGAGCGTACGGGGGAGGTCCCCGGGCGGGTTACGCTTGATGGTCACCCCTGTCCGCTCACGAAGGTTCGCGAGATGCCTGCCGAGGCCGCCGAGTCTGTGTTTCCGCAGCTCGAAGCACTGCTCCCGCACGTGCAGAAGCCCATCCAGTACGTCGGCGGAGAGCTCAACTCCACGGTCAAGCCCTGGGAGTCGTGCGACGTCCGCTGGGCGCTGATGTACCCGGACGCGTACGAGGTCGGACTGCCCAACCAGGGCGTCATGATCCTCTACGAAGTGCTGAACGAGCAGGAGGGCGTCCTCGCCGAGCGCACGTACAGCGTGTGGCCGGACCTGGAGGCGCTGATGCGTGAGCACGGCGTCCCGCAGTTCACGGTGGACAGCCACCGCCCGGTCCGTTCGTTCGACGTGTTCGGCCTGAGCTTCTCCACGGAGCTGGGCTACACGAACATGCTGGCCGCGCTGGACCTGGCGGGCATCCCGCTGGAGTCGAAGGACCGTGGATCGGACGACCCGATCGTGCTGGCGGGCGGCCACGCGGCCTTCAACCCGGAGCCGATCGCGGACTTCATCGACGCGGCGATCATCGGCGACGGCGAGCAGGCCGTGCTGGACATGACCCGCATCATCCGCGAGTGGAAGGCGGAGGGCCGCCCGGGCGGCCGCGAGGAGGTCCTCTTCCGTCTGGCTCGCACCGGCGGGGTGTACATCCCGGCGTTCTACGACGTCGAGTACCTCCCCGACGGCCGTATCGCCCGCGTGGTCCCCAACAAGTCGGGTGTCCCGTGGCGCGTCTCCAAGCACACGGTCATGGACCTGGACGAGTGGCCCTACCCCAAGCAGCCGCTCGTCCCTCTTGCCGAGACGGTCCACGAGCGCATGTCGGTCGAGATCTTCCGCGGCTGCACGCGCGGCTGCCGCTTCTGCCAGGCGGGCATGATCACCCGCCCGGTGCGCGAGCGCTCGATCACGGGCATCGGCGAGATGGTCGACAAGGGCCTGAAGGCGACGGGCTTCGAGGAGGTGGGCCTCCTCTCCCTGTCCTCGGCGGACCACTCGGAGATCGGCGACATCGCGAAGGGCCTGGCGGACCGCTACGAGGACGACAAGATCGGCCTGTCACTCCCCTCCACCCGCGTGGACGCCTTCAACATCGACCTGGCGAACGAGCTGACGAGGAACGGCCGCCGTTCCGGCCTGACCTTCGCGCCGGAGGGCGGCTCGGAACGCATCCGCAAGGTCATCAACAAGATGGTCTCGGAGGACGACCTGATCCGCACGGTCGCCACCGCGTACGGCAACGGCTGGCGCCAGGTGAAGCTGTACTTCATGTGCGGCCTGCCGACGGAGACGGACGACGACGTCCTTCAGATCGCCGACATGGCGACGCGCGTGATCCAGAAGGGCCGCGAGGTCTCCGGCTCGAACGACATCCGCTGCACGGTCTCGATCGGCGGCTTCGTCCCCAAGCCCCACACCCCCTTCCAGTGGGCGCCGCAGCTCTCGGCCGAGGAGACGGACGCCCGCCTCACCAAGCTCCGCGACAAGATCCGCGGCGACAAGAAGTACGGCCGCTCGATCGGCTTCCGCTACCACGACGGCAAGCCCGGCATCGTCGAGGGCCTGCTCTCCCGTGGCGACCGCCGCATCGGCGCCGTCATCCGAGCGGTCTACGACGACGGCGGCCGCTTCGACGGCTGGCGCGAACACTTCTCCTACGACCGCTGGATGAGCTGCGCGGACAAGACGCTGCCGGCGTTCGGCGTGGACGTCGACTGGTACACCACCCGCGAGCGCGCGTACGAGGAGGTCCTCCCCTGGGACCACCTCGACTCGGGCCTGGACAAGGACTGGCTCTGGGAGGACTGGCAGGACGCCCTCGACGAAACAGAGGTCGAGGACTGCCGCTGGACGCCGTGCTTCGATTGTGGGGTGTGTCCGCAGATGGATACTTGGCCACAAGTAAGCAACAGCGGCAAGAAGTTGCTGCCGCTGGCGGTCAAGAACGCGGCGCCCGCGCCTGCTTCGAGTGGTCACGCGCACTGAGGTGAGCGAGGCACTGTCGCGGATCGCTGATGCGCTTGACGGCGCGAGCGAGGACGAGGTGGCTACGGCGTTGGCTGCTGTTGGCACTACGAGTCGTCGGCAGCCGGCGCCGCAGAGTGGGCCATGTACGCCTCTGCCGGGGCCTGGAGGCTCACCGGACGTCCACTCAGAGGGTGGAGTGGGTTTGAGCTTGCTGCGGCCGCTGTGCCGTGGTGTGGACGCTTTGAGTCGTTCCTGACTAAGCATCTGTGACTCAGCCTGGTTTTCCGCCTCAGACCACGGCTGAGTTACAACCTTCTCTACGGGGTCAAGCCCCGGCTGCGCTCCGCTCCGCCGGGCGCGCTTCCCGGCTCCGCTCCGCGCGCCGCTCCTGCCTCCGGCCCGCTCCGCGCGGGCTGCGCCGACGCGCGCCCACATGTGGATAGGGCCGGAGGCCATGAGCCGATCACCGCATAGAGCGGCCACGGTCAGAGCAGTGCCTCCGGCGGGGGATCGGCCGGCACCGGGATGGAGGGGGCGCCGTTCGCGGCCGCGGGTCCGTAGGGGCGTGCGCAGGGTGCTTCCATCCCGTACACCGTCGACCCAGGCAGAGCCGAGCAGACGCGGCCCATGGCGTCCAGTCGTTCGTACAGTGGCGCGCTCCACCTGGACGCCATGAACCACGCCCGCTCCACGGTGTGTGGGTCGACGGCGTACGGGATGGAAGCTGGGGAAGGTGGGGGGCGAAGAAGTAGTTGAGGCTTGAGCAGAGTTCAGTGCCAGATCCAGCGGGGAGCCCCGTTCCAGGCCTGTGCAAGCCGGTGTGACCCTTGAGCCCCCTTCCTGGCCTGGAGGGGGCTCGTTGGTCTGCAGTGGCTTGTGAGCCTGTGAGTCTGGTGCTGCGGTAGATGCCGAGGATCAGCCGACGCAGCCGGGCACCGGATTGCCCGCGCAGTTGTTCGGGCTATTGCGCGCGACCAAGCTGAGGCGCAGGGTCACGGTGCCGCCGTTGTTGTAGATGCCGCCGGCGTTCCCGGCGGTGTTGTTGCTGATGTTGCTGGTGGTCACGGTGGAGGTTCCGCCGGGGGCGTTGGGTACGCCGTTGGCAAGGCCGCCACCGACGCTCAGCGCGGTGTTGTTGGTGATGTTGGAGGAGTTGAGTGTCAGCGTTCCGATGTTGGCGACGGCGCCGCCTGCAATGTTGGCCGTGTTCCTGCTGAACTGGCTGGAGTTGACGGTCAGCGTGCCGTCGCTGACGATGCCGCCGCCGTTGTTGGCGGCGGTGTTGCCCGTGAAGACGGACGCGCCCACCCGTGCCTGGGAGCCGCTGAACACGCTGATGCCGCCGCCGAAGTTGGCGTGGTTGTGGCGGATCACAGAGCTGGTGACGTTCAGGGTGCCATTGCCCGTGACGACGATGGCGCCGCCGGCACCGTTCTGGACCGAGCTGCCCGTGGCGTCACCGTTGGTGAGGATGGCCGTTCGCAGGGTCAGGTTGCCGCCGCTGACGGTGAGGAGGCGGAACGTTCCCGACACTCGGGTGATGGTGCTGCCGCTGCCGTTGATCACGATCGGTGAGGTGATGGCGGGTAGCTCAGTGGTCAACTGGTAGGTGCAGCCGGGCGCCAAGTTGAGGGTGTCGCTCGAGGGGGTGCTGTTGGCGGTGTTGATGGCGGTCTGCAGGGCGGTTTCGCTGCATGCCACGGGCAGCGTCGCGGCCGAGGCAGAGGAAGCCAGCGCGACGGGGGCCAGCGTGGCGGCGATGCCCATGCCGAGCACCTGGGCGGCCCGAGAAGGGGTCTTACGCGTGAGCATGTCACTCCTTTTGAAGTCGTACCCGCTGCGGGCGTCCGGCCCCCGGAAAGGGTCATGCGGCGCCGCAGGCTTGGGCGTGGAGCGAGAAGTGCCCGACAAGCCGAGTGACATCACGGATTAGTCCCGATTTGCCCCCTATGGTCGCGCATGGTGCGCCTTGTTGGTCGATCCTGCCTCCCCGACCCGCCCGATCCAGCGACATGCGGCGAGGAGCGAGGGGCAAGTCGGCGTGCTCGCCGGGTGAAGAGATGGGGAGCGTGCCCCTCCCGTGCCCGTTCGAGCGGGGAACCACGGGTGTAGGCGGGCACCGCCCAGCACAACGGCTGACCGTTTCGCCTGGTCAGGGGCCGTTCTCACTGCTCAGTGGGCGGAAGCGGTGGGATTTGAACCCACGGTGACATCGCTGCCACGACGGTTTTCAAGACCGGGTCGCTACGGCCACCTATTCCGGTCTTGACCAGCAAGGATGCGTCTGGTCGTAGCGTCCAAGGGCATCCTGGCCCACACATGGCCCACGAAGTCTTGAAACCCTGCGGAGCCGCTACGGCTCATCTACCGACCCACCACGTCGTGCCCACCGGATCAGCGGGACAAGCAGGTAACGCCACGCGTCACGTCTGGCCGACTACAGGACTGGGTGCGCCGACTGGAGCGCTCAGTTGTCCGGTGCCGTCGAAGGTTGATCTTTGCCCTCGAAGGTTGATGATCAGTAGGTTCGTACCATCGAAGTTTGATCGGCACGGAGTGCTGGTGGTCAGGGGTGGCGGATGGCCTCGCAGCCGTTCTGGCTGCACTGGCACGACGGCAACTGCAGGCGTCGGCACGCTCCCAACTACTTCGTGCGCCTTTACTTCGTGCGCCTTGCGAACGGGCGGGGCCGGGTGGTGGGGTCCGGGCCGCTAACCGGCTTGATGAGGCGGCTGCGGAGGCGTTCGCGGCGACGGAGCGGGCCTGCCGGGCGGTGGACTCAGAGCTGACTAGCGTGGCTCACGGGGCAGGCATGGCTCCTTTCCTTACCCGGTTCCTTACCCGGTCGCCATAGCGTAAAAAACAGCTCAGTTCAATGCGGTTTCGCGTCCCCCAGGTGCTGCGCCGGGTCGGCATGGCGCCGGGACACCTCTGTCCGGCGAGCCGTCGCCGGCCGCGGTTCGTCGTCGGCGGCACCGGGCTGACTCGGCGGCGTATGCCACAGTGGTGAGGGTTGTGTGACGGCCGTGAGGGCGACTGGAGTCTTCGAGGGGGTGCGGGGGCGGCGGAGGCGTGCCCTGGTGGCATTGCCGTTCGCGTGGATCGCGGTGATCGCCCTCGCGGACGCACTGATCCCGTCGTACATCGAACTCGGACCGCTGCTGATGGCGGCGCCCGCCGTCACCGCCGCGTTCGCCGGCCCCAGGCTCACCGCGCTGGTCAGTGCCGTTGCCGTGGGCGCCCGGCTCACGGTGCTCTCACTGCAGCACGCGTTGGGGACGGAGATCCGGAACGGGGAGATCGCCTCGCTGGCCGTCGCCATGATCGTGCTGGTCGTCTTCACGGTTGTGCGCGACCGGCACAGGCGGCTGCTGAGCCAGGTGCGCTCCGTGTCCGAGACCGCGCAGAGGGTGCTGCTGCGGCCGCTGCCGGATCGGATCGGGCCGTTGACGGTCGCGTCGGTCTACCTCGCCGCCGAAGCCGAGGCGCACATCGGTGGCGACCTGTACGCAGCGGCGCGCACCGATACCTGCACCCGGCTGCTTATCGGCGACGTCCGGGGCAAAGGGCTGGCCGCGGTCGGGGACGCCGCGATGCTGCTCGGGTCCTTCTACGGGTTCGCCTACCGCCAGGCGACCTTGCCCGCGCTCACGGCACACCTGGACGGCAGCGTCAGATGGGATTCGCAAGGCAGCGGGGACAACGACGATGAGCGCTTCATCACGGCGGCGCTCCTCGACTTCCCCGACCACGGCGGCTGCGTCCAAGTGATCAACTGCGGGCACCCCCCACCGCTGATGCTGCATCGCGGCACCGTAGTGCCGCTCAACTGCAGCCAGCCAGCGCCGCCGCTCGGACTCGGCGAGTTCAACGGCCGCCAATACGTCCTCGACAAGTTCGCCTTCGAGGAGGGCGACATGCTGCTGCTGTACACCGACGGCGTTGTCGAGGCCCGTGACGAGTCCGGTGTCTTCTACCTGCTGGCCGAACGTCTCGCCGCGTGGAGTGACTGCACGCCCGACGACGTGCTCCAGCATCTGCGCACCGACCTCCTCGCCCACGTCGGGGGCCAGCTCGCCGACGATGCCGCAGCCATAACGGTCATGCGCATGCCGCTGCATCTGCACCGACCCTGGTCAGGGGCGTGAACCACAGATCGGCGTGGAATTCGCTGATGTGCGGCGGATCATTGATGCCCAACTCCACAGTGGACAACCGCTTTAGGAGCGAGGTTGGCGGTCACGCGCCTGACCTGTGGATTCCCCGCCTTGGATGGAGTGGGCGGCGTGCACCCCTGCGCACCCTGAGTCCCCGTGAGTCCCCGTCCGTTCTGGCACGAGAGTGGCACGGCTCCGGAGGCCGACGCGGTTCACCAGGTTTGCCCAGCTGAGAGGGCTTCGCCCGCTGTGGGCTGCCCGGCCATCCCACAGATACGCCGCGGGGCTGCCGCCGACCGCCGCTTTAGGAGTTCGATCTCGCCCCGGCGTGGTCGCGGTCCACCGCGTCCACGGGGGCCGCACGTGGCTGCCGGTTGTTGCCGCTGTCCGTGGTCGTTGATGTCAACGTTGGATGTCAGCGGAACAGCCCCGGCACCGGGCAGACCTCCAATGGCTCATCCGGCCGGTCGGCCCAGCCCCACCAGACGTGCCGATCGACGCACTTCCACAACGACCGGCAGGTCCGCCGGCCATCGTCCTCCCGCTCGGAGAGAACGAAGCCGCCGGACTTCATCGGCTGGCCGCACTCGGGGCAGGCCGGGGCGTCGCTGGTCATGTGGAGCACCCTAACGGGGCACCCGCTTCGTCCCCCCTGGATGCGACCCGGCGCTTAGAAGGCGCACAGCTTGTTCGCCCGCAGTGGGTCGCTGACCTGGGCAGTCGTGCGGCCCGGCGGAGCCTCGCATGTCGCCTTCGGCACGTCTTCGGCACGATGCCTGTCGGGGTCTGCGGACGGTCCTCAGTGGCCGGTCTGCTGATCAGCCTTGCGGCCGACCAGCAGGACCCCAGAAGCCCACGGCTCTGACCGGCTCAGGTGCCGTGGGCTTCTGTCATTGCTGGTCGGTCTCGGCTGACCTGGGACGGCCCGCAGTCGGCCCGGACTGCGCGCCGGGCCCACTTCATGGCTGGCGCTTCCCGGAGCGCGGCAGCGCCTGGGGAGGCCCCACCGCCGGGCGTAGGGATGCGGTGGGCCCTACCGCCTGCCTCCCGTGTTGCCCGCTGTCGGGGGCGTATGCAGTTTCGCTATCTCCTGTGCATCGTCATCGGTGCATTTCGGCGGGTGTGAGGGCTTCGGGCGCCGTGCCCACAGGTTCGTTCGCGGTGTCGGGTGCGTCGGTGCAGATCGTGCCGGCAGCTCGGAGGCGCCCGTCGAGCAGGTAGTGGTCGACGGCGTTTTGGATGCAGGTGCTCCCTTGTATGTAGGCGCCGTGCCCGTCACCGTCCCAGGTGAGCAGCCGGCCGGACTGGAGTTGGCGGGCGAGTGCTTGTGCCTGGTTGTACGGGGTAGCGGGGTCGCGCGTGGTGCCCACGACCAGGATGGGTGCCGCGCCGGGCGCGGTGATGGGATGCGCGGTCTGGTTGGCCGGGACGGGCCAGGAGGTGCACCACGTGAGAAACTGGACCCAGAATTTCCCGAACTGCGGCGCAACCTGTTTGAGTTCGGCGAGATGCGCCTTTGCCTGTGCGGCGGTGTAGCGGGGACCGAGGGTGGAGCTCAGGCAGCTGACCGCTGTCTGTGACTGGACGCCTAGGCTGTCGGAAAGTTGACCGCCGTAGGATTCCTGCAGCGTGGTGGTGTCACCGGCCAGCGCCTCCCGGAGCACTTGGCGGAGCGTCGGCCAGTTGGGAGCCCTGAGCAGGAAAATGGTCGTGATGAGCACCGTTTGCCCGTCGATGGTGATGTCCTTGCCTTGCCGCAGGGGGGTGCGATCCAGCCGGGCGACCAGGGAGTCGAGGGTGCGGCCGGCCTCCTTGACGGAGTGCCCCACCGGGCAGTCGCTACGGGCGGCGCAGTCGGTCGCGAACGCCTCCCAGGCGACCTGATGGCCCCGCGCCTGGCTCAGGTAGTGGCTGCCGGCATTGAGCGAGGGGTCGACGGCTCCGTCGAGCACCATGCGGCCCACGCGGGAGGGAAACAGTTCGGCGTAGGTCGCCCCGAGGTAGGTGCCGTAGGACCAGCCGATGTAGTGCAGCTGTTCGTCACCGAGGAGCGCGCGCATCAGATCCATGTCCCGAGCCGCGTCCAGGGTGCCGACATGGGGCAACAGCCGACCGGCGTGCCGGGCGCATGCGGCGGCGACCTCCGCCCACGCCGCGGCACTCTCCTGGATTTTCTGGTCCGTCGACGGGGTACTCGCGCCCGAGTCCGTGGCGGCCGTGGACGTATCGGTGCCGCAGTCGACCGGGGTGCTGTGGCCGACACCGCGGGGGTCGAGGGCAACCAGGTCGTAGGTCGCGTTCAGGCGCTCGAAGGCCGCGTTCACGGAGGCGAACTTATCGGGGGCGGCGGTGAGGTAATCGATGGCCGATTCACCGGGGCCGCCGGGGTTGAACAGGAGCGATCCGATCCTCGTGGCGCCGGTCCTGGTGGCCTTCTTGCGGGCGGCTTCGAGGTTGATGTCGCCCGCGTCCGGGTGGGCGTAGTCCAGGGGTGCTTTCACGGTCGTGCACTGGAATGCGGGCGTATCGGGGCAGGTCTTCCAGTGCAGTTCCTGCCCGTAGTAGCGCTGCAGCCCCGGCGGCACCGGGGACGTGGAGGCAGCGTCGGCCGCCCCCTGCGGGGCCTGTGCCGGGCTCAGTCGCGCGCTTGCCTGCTCCGGACCGATGGTCGTACAGGCGGTGAGCAGCAAACCGCACGTGCTCAGCACCGCGACGGTCCCGCGCAGCGCGCGTGCCGGTATGCGGCCGGAGTGCCGGACAGGGTTCATCGCCACGTCCTCCTGTTTGCGCCGATGGAATCCAGGACGTCGGACGACGGGGCCGGGTGATCACGGCCCCCATCCCGGGCGCCCCGTCGAGTACGACCCCGGCCCCCTCTCGGAACGAGATGAACGCGCTCCGTAATTCCATTATTGCTCTCTGTGTTCGATGAGGCGGATGCTGAAGGCCGAACGGGTGACGAAGGCGCGTTCTGGCCACGTGGCGGTTCGGATAAGAAACGCCGCCCGCCGAGACGCAAACCTGCTCACGATCCCTGTGCAGCTCTTCGCCGCGACCGCAAAGCACGGCATCGGCGGTGGACTTGATGGCGGCGCTGGAGGCCGGCATCCGCGCGGCGGGGACCGACTGATGACGCCACCTGCGACACCCGCTTTAGGAGCGAGGTTGGGCCATCACTGGCGTGACCAGCGGTTCCCTACCTTGCACCGAGTCGGACGGCACGCACCCCTGCCCACCCCGATTCCCCGTGAGTCCCCGCCCGATCTGGCACGGATGTGGCACGACCGCTCTTCGTCCCAAAGCAATGCTGGGGGGCCGGCACGCGGCAACGAGGTCCGACTTTCACGTCGACGGCTTGATCCAAACAAGACACCCCAGATACCCCCCTCGGCCGTGGCTCCTCGCACAGCCCTTATAACGGTCTGATCTGGCGGTTCAAGTGCTCGGCCTTACGTTCGTACCGCCGGTGCAGCCGTCGGCACCCTCCCATCCAGGACAACGCGGCCGTGAACATCGGCCGGGCCGCCGGACTGGCGCGGTGTCAGCCTGCGGAGCGCAGGGCACCTAGCCGTCCTCGGCCATAACGCAGTCTTCTGCTAAATGATGTTGAGGCAGTCGAGGAACGGTGTCGCGGCGGATGGGTCCCCCGTGATGCGGCAGTGGTCGCGCCAGGGTTTGCGGGTGGTGGCCCACGCGATGAAGTCGAGTGCCGTGCTGTGGACCCGGGTGGTGGCGTCCGCACCGGGTGCCACGGTCAGATGCCCGTCCGGCCCGGTCGCGGGAAGGATGGTGACGGTGGTGGCGCCCGGCCCGGTCAGGTCGAGGACGAGCGGCCGGCTGACGGTGGCGGTGAGTTCGGGACCCTGCATCTGGGGGAGGCCGGTGAGCATGAAGTCGACGGCGGGGGCGACCTGGCCGTCGGTCGGCTCCGGCAGAGTGAACGGGAGCGGGCCGTCCGGGGCGAGCATGTCGTTGCGCAGGTGGCAGAAGACGTTGAACGCCATGGTGTTCGCCAGGAGGTGGCGCGGATACGTCCCGAGCCCGGGCACCTCGACGAGCTCGTCGGCCCCGGGCGGTTCCTGGGCCGCTGCCAGGAGGTCCAGTTGCCGGGGGGTACTGTGCCGCCACTCGTCGAGGACTTTGGCATGGCTCCAGCCACGGCGTTCGTCGACGCGGAGGTCGTGGTAGCGCTCGCGGTTCTTCGGCAGTGAGGGGTCGGGTGGCGGGGGGTCCACCGCCTCGGAGGCGAGGGCCGCGAGGTGGGCCACCACGTCGATGACGCGCCAGCCGACGCACGCGGACGGCAGCTCCCATTGCTCGTCGTCCACCTGGGGGATGACCTCGGCTAGTTGCGCCGTGCTCGAACGCGCGGCGGCGAGGCCGACACCGGTCATCGTTCCTCCCTCGCCTCTCTCGAAGGGACGGCTCGGTCAGGATGCGGCCTGGCGGGACATGCGGTAGGTCGCGGCGACGTCCGCGCGGCCGAGTCCGTCGTCGGCCGCGCGGTCGAGGCGTTCACGTACGACTTCCGCGATGCCCAGGTGCAGGCCGGCGGCGCGGGCGGTGTCGGTGATCAGACCGGCGTCCTTGGCCGCGGCTTCGAGGGGGAAGGAGGGGGTGTCGAGGTCGTCGTCGATCATCTTCGGGCCCTTGCTCTGGACGTACTGGCTGTCGAGGCCGCTGCCGTCGATGACGTCGAGGACCAGGCGGGGGTCCACCCCGAGGGCGCCGGCGAGGGTGAGGGACTCCGCGATGCCCTCTACGGTGGTCAGGACCCAGGCGTTGTAGGCGAGTTTGAGGCTGCTCGGTTGGCCGACCTCGTCGAGCCACACGATGCGCGTGCCCACCGCCTCCAGGACCGGTTGCACCTCTTCCCGTGCTTCCTTCTGGGGGGAGGCGGCCAGGATGGTCAGGGTGCCGGCCACGGCCGGTTCCTTGGTGCCGAGGACGGGGGCCTCGACGTACGCGACGTTCAGGCGGGTCGCCTGTTCCGCGAGGCGGCGACCGCCGTCCGGGGAGACCGTGCATGTCTGCGCCCACACCGTGTGGCCGTCCAGGCCGTCGCGGGCCTGGTCCATCACGTCGGCGACCACCTTCTCGTTCGCGAGCGCGGTCAGTACGACGTCGGCGCCGCGGCAGGCCTCGGCCGGCGTGTCGCACACCGCGGCGCCGACGTCGGCAAGCGGTTCGGCGGCGGCGCGGTTGCGGTTCCACGCGCGCAGTCCCAGTCCCGCCGCCGCAATATTGCGTGCCATGGCCTTCCCCATGGTGCCCGTGCCGAGCACCGCGACCACGGGCCTTCTCCGCCCGGACGACGGCGTCCGGTTCGCTCCGCTCATCGTCGCGCCTCCATACGCTCGGCGGGCCGCGCGCCGCGACAGCCGGCGAGCGCATGCCTGTGGTGTCGACTGCCACCCGGTACCGGGGGTTCAGGCGTCCTGGCCGATCCAGACGGTCTTGGCGTTCATGAACTCCCGCATGCCGAGGTCGGACAGCTCGCGTCCGTAGCCGCTGCGTTTGACGCCTCCGAAGGGGATTTCGGGGTAGCTGGTCGTGTTGCCGTTGATGAAGGCCATGCCCGATTGAACGTCGCGGATGAACAGTTCGCGTTCGGCCTCGTCCTCGCTCCACAGGTTCGACCCGAGGCCGTAGGGGTGCCCGTTGGCCTCCCGCAGGGCCTCCTCCAGGGAGGGGACCGTCCACACCTGCGCCACGGGGCCGAAGACCTCTTCGTGGTACATCCGCATCTCCGGCGTGACGCCGGTCAGCACGGTGGGCGGGTAGAACCAGCCGGGGCCGTCCGGGCGTTGGCCGCCCAGCAGCACCGTCGCGCCCTTGCCGACGGCGTCGTCGACGTAGGATTCCACATCTTGCCGGCCGGACTCGGTGGCCAGCGGCCCGACGTCGGTGCCCTCGTCCATCGGGTCGCCCACCACCAGCGCGCCCATCTTCGCCACGAACATCTCGATGAACGCGTCACTGATGTCCTGGTGGACGAAGAACCGCTTGCCGTTGATGCAGGACTGCCCGTTGTTCAGGCACCGCGCCTTGACCGCGACATCGGTGGCCCGCTCCAGGTTCGTGGAGGGCATGACGATGAACGGGTCGGAGCCGCCGAGTTCGAGGACCACCTTCTTGATCTCGTCGCCGGCGATGGTGGCCACCGACCGTCCCGCCGGTTCGCTGCCGGTCAGCGTCGCGGCCGCCACCCGCGGGTCGCGCAGCACCTGCTCCACCCTCCCCGCGGAGATCAGCAGAGTCTGGAACACGTCGTCCGGGAAGCCCGCGTCACGGAAGAGCTCTTCCAGGTACAAGGCGCACTGCGGCACGTTCGAGGCGTGCTTGAGCAGGCCCACGTTCCCCGCCATCAGGGCAGGCGCGGCGAACCGCATGGCCTGCCACAAGGGCAGGTTCCACGGCATCACCGCGAGCACCACACCGATCGGCTGGTACGTCACGAACGTCTGCTTCGCGCGCACGCGCCCGGCGTCACGGTCCAGGTCCCGCAGGAACGCGGGGCCCTCGGCGGCGTAGAAACGCAGCCCGTGTACGCACTTGACCACTTCATCCTCCGCCGCACGGAAGGTCTTGCCCATCTCCGTGGTGATCATCCGGCTGACGCTCTCGATCTCCTTCTCCAGACGCTCGGCCGCATGCTGCAGCCATCCCGCCCGCTCCTCGATGCTCGTCAACCGGTACGAGGCGGCCGCGGCCGCGGCCCGGGCAAGCTTGTCCTCCAGTTCCTCGGGAGTCAGTTCGTCGAACCTCTCGAGGACCTCACCTGTCACAGGACTCGTCGTTGCGATAGCCATGAATCAACCGTATGACCACTCGACAAGACCGGCAATTCACCCGTTTGCCCCACTCTCGCCCGCCCCGCACAGCGTCAGGCCCCATCTTTTGCAGCCATACGTTCCACCGGCAGTCCAACACCCCGCGGTCCAACAGCGAGCGACCCGCCAAGCGGCCACGGGATATAGAGCGGGAGTTGCTTGCGTGGTCGCTGGAGGAGTACTTGCCCCCTGCACCTGCGCGAATCCTGGACGTCGGCGTGCTGGTGCAGCTCTAGCGATCCAGACATCAGGGGGTGGCGAGAAACTCGAGTTGAAGGTTGTCAGGATCACGGAACACGACAGTCCGAGTAGGCGAACGGTTCCGTCTCGTCCCTGATGGGTGTGTGTGCGATTCCCAGCTCGTCGAGCCAGGACATCCAGGATTCGAGGTCGGCACGCGAGCCGACTTTGAACGATACGTGATCCAGTCCTGTCCGGGATTCGAGAAATCCCTCGTGCTGGTTGCCCGTGTTCTCGTGCAACCCGATCACGACACCGGAGCCGGGTGTGATCAACAGGACTCCGTACCCCGTGGATTCGCGGTAGAGATGTGCGAACTTGTAGTCCACGCGCTCGGCGCTGAACAGTCGCTGGTACCAATCCAGACTGTCCTGCAGGTTGGATACAGTGAGGGAAATGTGGTGGACTCCGGTGATCCTGGAGCCGGCGACGACCTGACTCATGACTGGCATCCGGTGGAGGATAATTGATATCCCCCTTGGCTTCGCCCCCGGTCAGGACAGAACCTTGACGAGCTCTTTGGCGAGAGGGCCGGAGGAAGCGGGGTTCTGTCCTGTGAAGAGGCTGCGGTCCACGACCGTGTAGGGCTCCCAGGCAGGACCTCGCGAATACTGGGTGGGCAGCCTCTTCAGCTCGTCCTCCAGCAGCCACTTGGCTTTGTCGGCGAAACCGACGCCGGCCTCCTCTTCGTTGCAGAAACCCGTCAAACGGTAGTTCGCGAAGGGCGTGTTGCCGTTAGCGTCACGGGTCGCGAGGAGAGCGGCCGGGGCGTGGCAGACGATGCCGAGTGGATTGCCGGAAGCGAGTGCCTTTCGCAGCAGTGTCCCGGAGTCGGGGTCGACCGAGAGGTCTTCCATCGGGCCGTGACCTCCGGGGTAGTAGACCGCGTCATAGTCCTCGAGGCGCACCTCCTTGAGGGAAATGGGATGCCGCAGTTCATCCGCCGACTCGATGACGGCCTCCTCCCGAAGGGCGTTCTCCTCGCCGCCCGCCATGCGGGGCTCCAGGCTCATCGTGTCCACCACGGGGACGACTCCACGCGGAGTTGCCACGGTGACCTCGTGTCCGGCGTCGGTGAACACGCGGTAAGGCGCCACGAACTCCTCGGCCCAGTAGCCGGTGGGGTGTCGGTGCCCGTCCTTCAGGGTCCAGTAGCTCGCGCCGGTCAGCACGCACAGGATCTTGGCCATAGGACGCTCCTGTGGAAGACGTCGCCCTAGAAACGATGTAGGGACCGTTCAAACGTATGCGACAAGTGTGAGCAGGCCTCTTGGAGGCTGCAACTTGTGGCCGAACGGGGCGTACATATGTCGGCATCGTGAAACGTCAAATAGAATTTCGGTGTCACCATATAGAAACTGCGCGACGACCGTTGCCGGGCTGCTGCCTGGGCCTGGACCACTTCGAAGGCCGATCCTGGCCCGGCCGGCACCACCACATCACCCTCGTGACCGCCGCCCACGCCTTCCTCGTCGAACAACGCCTGACCCCAAAAGCCCCCGGGCCGACCTCACCATCCGCCCAGTCCTCGATGCCCTCCAGAACACCTTGAGGTGCTGGACCGGCATCTGCACCACCTGTCAACAGCCCCTGCCCAGCAGGACACCCAGCGCACCGAGATCAAGACAGACCTAACGGAGTCCTGGGTCGCTTTCCCAGCCGAACTCACGGCCGCGGCTTGACACGCTGAGCGCCTGAGGTGTCTTTCTCGGCATGGCAGCCGCCAGCTGCTGCTACATGCGACTCGTCCGCCTCGCCACGTAGGACACGTTCCTGAGATTATGTGAGACGGGTCAACGAGTAATTCGATATGTGAACGGGTGTCATTCACCGATCTCTGGGTGACCTCTCGGCTTGACCGCCGTCGATTCAGGGCTAAGCTGATCTGGCGTCTAATGTCGGCTCTCCGCTTTCTGTGCCGGAGGCTGCCGCCCGGGTTCGCGTAGCCGACCGGCTACGGCAATCGCGGCGGCCATGGCCGACGCCTTCCGCACGATCCTTGCTGTTCTCAGTTGCCGAAAAGGCCGAGTTCACCTTGTACGTCGAGGAAGTGGAAGCATATGACCCCCTCTGGGACCTTGAAATCAGGCGAGGGCAGACTGGCCCTCGGAATGGCGGTGCTCTCCGCCCTGACCGTGGTGCCGGCTCACGCCGCAGACGACGTCGGCAGGGCCCCGGGGGGCCAGAAGCCGACCGTGGTGCTCGTACACGGAGCATTCGCCGACGGGTCCAGCTGGAACGGAGTGGTGCAGCGCCTGCAGGGGGACGGCTACCAGGTCATCGCCCCGCCCAACACGCTGCGCGGCATACCCCAGGACTCGACGTACCTGAACAGCCTCCTGAAGACCATCAAGGGGCCGATCGTCCTCGTCGGACACTCCTACGGCGGCGAGGTGATCTCGCAGGCGGCCGCCGGGCTCGACAACGTCAAGGCACTGGTGTACGTCAACGCAATCATGCCGGACAAGGGTGAGTCGTTCGCCAGCCTCTCCGGCAAGTTCCCGGCCGCCCCGCTCACCAAGGCGTTCAGGCAAGTGCCGTTCCGCAACGGCGACGGCACCACCGGCACGGACGTGTACATCCAGCCGGCCAAGCTCCACGCGACCTTCGCCCAGGACCTCCCGCAGCAGCAGGCGTCCGTCATGGCGTCGACGCAGCGCCCGATCGCGCAGTCCGCGTTCACCGACAAGCTCACCGCAGCGGCCTGGCGGGACAAGCCGGTCTACGTGCTCGTCGGCAGGCAGGACCGGGCCATAGACCCGAGGCTCGAGCGGTACGAGGCCAAGCGCGCACACGCGCGCAAGACGGTGGAGATCAACTCCTCGCACGTGTCCCTCGTCTCCCATCCCCAGGCGGTCACGGATCTCATCGTGAGCGCGGCCCGCGACTCCGGTCAGCAGTAGGCGAACGGGCATGACCTGCCACAGCCGCGGGCTGCGGTTCTACGCCGTGGGTCCTGTCGGCTGGAACAACGGCCGGCAGCTCGCGGAGTATGTCGGCCACGACGTCCCGGCCGGCTTGCAGGACCTGCTGCACCGGGCCCGGTGGGATGCGGACGAGATCCGGGACAACCTGCAGGAATATGTAGCTCAGCGGCTCGGCGAGCCTGGCGGTGTCCTGATCATCGACGAGACAGGCTAAAAGAGGAAACGGCGGTCGGAGAATGGCGGTGAGGGCGGGTTCGCTAAAGGCGGGGAACGAGAAGCTGCTGACGTACTCGATCGAGGTCGGCCTGGCCAGTCTGCTGAGCTACTGGGCGGCCACCAGAATTTGGTCGAGCGCTCATCAGCCATACGAGGATGGCCAACTCGGCGGCATGTGGGCTGCGATTTCTGCGATTTTCGTGGTCCGAGAATCCAAAAGTAGGAGCGTAACAGCGGCGATCGCCCGCATGTCGGCGACGCTCATCAGCTTCGTACTGTGCTTGGTCTACCTCGCGTTCTTGCCCTTCCAAGTCTGGGGCCTCGCCCTGCTCGTGGGCTTGAGCGTCCTGGTGCCCGGGCTAGTCGGACGGCCCGGCGACGAAGCGACCGCAGCCATCACCACCACTGTCGTCATGGTCGTCGCAGGACTGAGCCCGCAGGGGGCCTGGAAACAGCCGCTGCTACGTTTGGCGGACACCTCCATCGGCGTAGTCGCAGGAATTGTCACGCTGGTCATCGTGAATCAGATCGTCAAGTGGACAGGCAGGGGCCGCATCTCTCAACCGGATCGATCAGTCACGAGCCAGGCCGACTGACCCCTCGCGCTTTCACGAGGTGGGCTGTCCGAGCGCTGATCAATAGCGTGGGAAGTGCTCCTGACCCGCAACTCCGTCGCGGATGCTTCTCCCGCCGCCCGCCCTTCGGCCCCGTCCGCGGCGGCGGAAGCAGCGGCTCCACCAGCGCCCACTACGCATCGGTCAGATCCGACGGATACCCGCCAGCGCTGCTCACCGCCGGCTCAACGACTGCTACAGCCACAGGGCACGGCAGATCTCAAACACGGTCTCACGCTCGACCCTGGAGCGCCTTTTGGAGCGCACTGCCTGCAGCGACGCCGTCGGGGACTGCACGATTGGACGCAACAGAGGTGCAGAATGAAGCTCCAAGATTGACTCTGGAACGGACGACGCCGTGAGTATCCAGGCTAAATGCTGGGCTTCACAGAAAGCGATCGGAATTAGACCATGACTGATGGCATTGGGCCAACGATCACGGGCATTCACCATCGAGGGTCGGTCGAGGTCTCAGCATCTTCGAGTTCAGCGGCCCAGCCTGCGGCCTTTGAGAGAAGGTGTGCTCACATATGACGGACAGCGTGCCAGCATGCCTCAGTCCGCTCCACGTCGAGCTCACTCGGCGGCCAGGGCCTCGATGGCCGTTGGAACCAGCAATACGAAAGGAAGCGCATCAACATGGCGAATTCAGCGCTCAAGAAGGTCCTCATCACAGGAGCGGGTACCGGCTTCGGGCATGAAGCCGCCATGCGCTTGGCGGAAAAGGGTTTCGCCGTGATCGCCGCGGTGGAGATCTACGGCCAGGTCCAGACGCTGAAGCGCCAGGCGGCCGAGCGAGGGGTAAGCCTGCAGGTCGAAAAGCTCGATGTGACCAACGACGGTGATCGTCGCAAAGCTCTCAACTGGGGTGTGGAGATCCTCGTGAACAACGCAGGAGTCGGCGAAGGGGGCTCAACAGTCGACATTCCCGCACCGAACATCCGGCACCAGTTCGAGGTCAACGTCACCGGACCGCTGCTCCTCACTCAGGGGATCGCCAAGCAGATGGTCAAGCGCGGCGCCGGAAGAATCGTCTGGGTCTCATCCCGAGAGGGACTGAACGTCAACCCCTTCACCGGCATCTACTCCGCTTCCAAGCATGCGGTCGAGGCGATCGCCGAAACCATGGCCTACGAGCTGCAGGAGCACAACATCGAAGTCGCCACGGTCAACCCGGGGCCATTTCTGACCGGCTTCAACGATCGGATGTTCCAGACCTGGGAGAGCTGGGAGGACGACCCGTCTCAACGGCTTTTTGACTACTCCAAGCTCGCCTTCCCCCGGTCACAGTTCGATCCTGAAGCGGTCTATGCGACGTTGACGTCCGTCGCTGCCGGAGAGGTCGACAGTTTCCGCAATCTGGAGCCCACGTCGATGCTCGAAGAGACCAAGCGCCTCCAACAGGCTCCCTGGGAGCGCAAGGTCACGGATGGCCTCGGGACCCGGCATCAGGCCATCCAGCACTCCTACGAGATGCAGCCTGAGACTCCCGTCGCCGGCTGACCGCTTCCCAACGGACCACAAGCAGCTCGGCCTGAGATGCGCTTGAGTCGATCGCAGCGGGACGGCGGTGATCGCAGACGGCGGCTACCGAGGCACCAGCCTCGGTGGTCCACCTCACGTGTCGGCTTCCAGCGAGCGCGCCTATGCAGACATGGTGCAGGGCGCATGGCTAGCGGCACCTGTGAGTCGGCCACTCTCTCAGTCCTCGGCGACCCGGATGATCGTCCTGCCGGGGATGCGTCGTTCAGGGACAAAGGCGGCGACTGCCTCGGCCAGCGGCCGCACCGCGCCGACCCGCACGTCGAGCCGTCCGTCCCGGAGCCGCTGCACGAGGTCCTTGAGGCGCGCACGGTCGGGTTCCACGACGAAGAAGAGCGCCCGCCCGTCCTTGGGCCGGACGGTGGGCGGCTGGGCGATCGTGACGAGCGTGCCGCCGGCGCGTACGAGCGCGGCCGAGCGGTCGAGGATGTCACCGCCGATCACATCGAACACCACGTCGACTTCGCCGGCGTCCTCCAGTCGGCCGGCCTCGAGGTCCAGGAACGTTTGCGCGCCCAGAGCCAGGACGGTGTCCCGGTCGGCGGAGCGACCGCTGCCGATGACGCGGGTTCCCGCCTCCAGTGCGAGTTGCACCGCGATCGATCCGACGCCACCTGCGGCGCCGTGGATCAGGACGGTCTGGCCGGTCATGATCCGTGCGTGGTCGAACAGGCCCTGCCAGGCGGTCAGTCCGGAGATCGGCAGTGCGGCCGCTACCGTGTGGTCGACGTCCGCGGGAAGCGGGGCGAGGTTGCGGGCCTCCACGGCGACGTACTCGGCCAGCGAGCCGTTGCGGGCCCAGTCGGTCAGTCCGAAGACCCGCTGGCCGACGGTGAGCCCGGTGGTTCCGTATCCGAGCTCCGCCACGACACCCGAGACTTCGTGCCCAGGCACGCTCGGAGTGCGGTCGTGGCCGACGCGATCGGACCACGTTCCGGGCCAGTCGAGCTCTCCACGGGTGAATCCCGCGGCATGCACCCGCACGATGACGTCGTTCTCGGCGGCATGGGGATACGGCAAGTCGGTCAGGGTCAGCCCGCTGACGCCGGCGTTGCGGTCTGGGGCGGTGATGGCTTGCATGATTGTTCCTCTGTCTGGTTTTCCGAAGAGTGCAGGTATCTCGCGTCCAGTGATGTCACCCACATGTTCGTCAAGTCCCGCATCAGCCGGGCGCGCATGTCCCGAGTCACGTGGGAGTACCGGGCGGAGACCGAGCCGCCGATGTGGCCCATACGCTCGTCCATCAGTATGTGTGGCGTGTCCGCTCCTTCCATCCAGGTCTTGTGGGAGTGCCGGAGCCCGTGCGGAGTGAGCCCGCGGGCGATGGCAGCCAGCAGCCGTCCGCCCGGCCGGTGGCGTTTCGCCCGGCCGGCACCCCCGGCCACGGTTCGGCGAGCACCGGCACGGGGCGTGCCTCCAGGGGCGCCTTCTTCGGGTACCACCCCGTCGCCGCGGGTTGCAACAGCCAGGTCGCAAACCCGGTCCGACGCCAGTGCGCCGCGGACTCACCAGACGCGCCGCCTCGCACGAACCCAAGGTCACTGCCTGCATCACGCGGGCCCGCGTCGCCTCGGTGACCCGCTCGGGGTGGTTCAGCACGTTCGAGACAGTGCCCGTCGACAGCGCCGCTCGGCGTGCCACGTCGATGAGCTTCGCTCCAGGCTGCCGCGCGGCGCCGTTGGCCGCGCCCAGGCCCCGGAAGACGTACGTCCGGCCGTGGCACTGGCACGGCCTTGGCGCGGTGCGGGTGATGTGGTCGGCGATCAGCCCGGACAGCCGGCCCGGGACGTCGATGGTCCGGTAGGAGTCATCTTTGGGCGGGCATCGGTGCAGTTCACCCGTGTCCAGCTCATATAGCTGCCACTCGACGCGAAGCGAGTCGGAGCGCACGAACTCTCTCTCCGATCCGACGACCTCGCCCCACCGCATGCCGGTGTAGGCGGTGAGGCTGCAGGCTACGAACTCGTCGTCGCGGCCGGACAGCAAGGCGGCCCGCTCTGCGATGAGCAACGCACCGAGTGGGTCGGCGATGACCTTTTCCGGGCCACGGTGGCGAGCGCGGCCGGCACGCTTGCCTCGCCCGCGGCGCTTCGTCGCCGGGTTGGACTCCCGGAGCCCTTCGTCCACGGCGTCTTCGAGCAGCAGGTGGAGCGTGCCGCGCCAGGTCTTCACGCTCGACGCGGCATAGCCCCGTTGACGCTCCTTCTTCTCCCAGGCGTCGATGTCCGCCTTGAGAATGTCGGCGACCGCTCGGTCCTCGAACTCCGGCAGGATGTGCCACTCAAAGGCACGACGAGCCCACCGCTGAGACCGGTTCGCGGAGTGCGTACGACTGGCGCACGATTGATCCCGGACGGGACAGCAGCGCTTCACTGTGGTGTCCGGATCTCACCGGGCTGGACCGCCGACGATCGAACCCCGCGGCCGGGGCGAACGAAGGAATCCAGAACATGGCGTTGCCTCTTCTCTCCACCCTGCGCGATCAAGCGGGGCGGCTCGCGCGCCAGGCCGCGGGCCGGCTGACCACTCCGCTCCTGCCCGATGACTTTCTGGCGCTGCTCGACCCCCTCCTGTCGGCCAGGTGGCCGGCCGGGCGGGTGCAGGCCCTGCAGCAGGAGACCCCGGAGGCCACGACCCTGGTGATCCGGCCGGGGCACGGCTGGTCCGGACACCGGCCGGGGCAGTACGTGCCGGTCGGGGCCGAGATCGACGGGGTGCTCACCTGGCGTACGTACTCGATCTCCTCCGCCCCCGGGCGGCGGCCCGGAGAGCCGTTCGCCATCACCGTGAAGGCGCTTCCTGACAGCCGGGTCTCGACGCACCTGGCACGCCGCGTGCGCCCTGGCACCGTGCTGCGGCTCGGCCCGGTCCAAGGGGAGTTTGTCCTGCCGGACGGGGAGCTACCCAGGAAGGTGCTGATGCTCACTGCCGGCATCGGCGTCACGCCGGCGATGAGCATGCTGCGCGCCCTCGCCCGGTCCGGGGGGCACGACACGGCGGACGTGGACGTGGTGATGGTGCACAGTGCGCCGGACGCCGAACGCACCGTCTTCGGGGCGGAGCTGCGCGCACTGCACGCCGGGCTCTCGTGGTTCCGGTTGTACGAGCACCACACCCGCTCTGCCGGGCACCTCACGGTGGGCCGACTGGCCGCACTGTGCCCCGACTGGCGCGAGCGGGACACCTGGATGTGCGGCCCCGAAGCGATGCTCGAGTCCTTCCAGGAGCATTGGCAGCGCGAAGGCATCGGGCACCGGCTGCGCCTCGAACGCTTCCGCCCGGCGGCACTGCTTCCCCCGTCCCGCGAGGGCGCGCCCGGCCGGGTGCGCTTCGTCCGCAGCGACGTCGAGACGGACGCCGGTCCGGACACGCCGCTGCTCGACATCGGCGAGGCCGCCGGAGTCCTCATGCCGAGCGGCTGCCGTATGGGCATCTGCTTCAGCTGCGTGAGCCCCCTCGTGTCGGGACGGGTCCGTGACCTGCGTACCGGCGAGGTCTTTGGCGAGCCCGGCGAACTCGTCCAGACCTGCATGTCGGCCGCCGCGGGCGCCGTCGCCCTCGACCTGTGAGACCCGCGAGATCCGAGAGCTCCGCGAGGGCTGATTCCGGACAGCCACCGTACTGAGACAACGAGAGGCAATCCCATGACCCTGCAAGCCGTCCGATCCGACACACCCGAGGCCCCCGCCGACGTGGAATCCTTCGGCCGCGAGCTGGACGCCCTCCGCCGCGAGGTCCTCGCTGAACGCGGCGCCGAGGACGTCCGCTACATCCGCACCCTCATCGCCGTGCAGCGCGGCCTGGAGGCCGGCGGGCGTGCCGCGCTCGCCGTCTCCCTGCTGCCGCCGGCCTGGCTGGCCGGCACGGCGATGCTGACCGTCGCCAAGGTGCTGGAGAACATGGAGTTGGGCCACAACATCCTGCACGGCCAGTGGGACTGGATGCGCGACCCGGCCATCCACTCCACCACCTGGGAATGGGACTTTCCCACCCCGTCCGCGGCGTGGAAACACACCCACAACGACCTTCACCACACCTGGACCAACGTCGTCGGCCGCGACCGCGACCTCGGCTACACCATCCTCCGTATGAGCGCGGACCAGCCCTGGCACCCCGCCCACCTGGCCCAGCCCTTCTACGCGGCCGCGATCGCCCCGGTCTTCGAGTGGGGCATCGCGCTGTACGACCTGGAACACGACGCCGTCCTCGACGGCCGCAAACCGCTGCGCGTCTTCCTCCGCGACCTGACGGACATGCTCCGCAAGGGCGCCCGGCAGGCCGGCAAGGACTACGTGCTGTTCCCGCTGCTGGCCGGCCCCTCGGCACTGCCCTGTCTGCTCGGCAACCTCACCGCGAACACGGCCCGCAGCATCTGGGCGCACACCGTCATCTTCTGCGGCCACTTCCCCGACGGCGCGGAGTCCTTCACCGCGGACGAGATCGAGGGTGAGACCCGCGGCGAGTGGTACCTGCGCCAGGCCCTCGGCTCCGCCAACATCGAGGGCAACCTGGTCTTTCACATCCTCACCGGCAACCTCAGCCACCAGATCGAGCACCACCTCTTCCCCGACCTGCCCAGCAACCGCTACGCCAGGATCGCCCCGCGGGTGCGCGCACTGTGCGAGAAGCACGGCGTCCCCTACACGACGGGGCGGCTGGTACGGCAGTACGCCTCCGTCTGGGCGCGCATCTGGCGCATGGCGCTGCCAGGCTCATAGATCACGACACCGGACCAAACGCTTCATGGTGACCGTGCGTAAGCCTTATGCATCTCATTGCAGAGGATCGAGCGAGAACATGGTGGTATGTGGGTTATGGCGAAGGGTGTACGGGGGCCTGACGACGTCCCGGTCGATCGGTCCGAGGGATTTGGGGAACGGCTGCTGGGTGTGCTGCTCGACCGTGCCCACGAGATGCCGCCGCAGCTGATCGCGCCGCTGATCGCGGAGGAGATCGGCCGGGTCGGCGGCCGTGACGTATCGGTGCTCCTGCAGGACTACGAGCAGGTGATGCTCGTGCCGTTGCCGGGCAGACGGCTCGTGGTCGATGAGGCCGAACCGATCGCGGGGTCGCACGCCGGCAGGGCCTTCCTGGAAGCGACCCCTGTGGAGGTGCCGCGGGCGGACGGGGTCCGGATGTACCTGCCGCTGCTGGACGGCAGCGACCAGGTGGGGGTGCTCGGCGTCACCATGGACCGCGTGGATGACGACGACCGGCGGCTGCTGCGGAGGCTGGCCGGCCTGATCGCCGACATACTGGTGACGAAGAACAGCTACACCGACCAGTTCACCAAGGCCCGGCGCCGGACCGCGATGAGTGTCGCCGCGGAGATCCAGTGGTCCCTGCTGCCCCCGCTGATGATGTCCGTCCCGCAGGTCGAGGTGGCGGGAATCCTCGAGCCCGCCTACGAGGTCGCGGGCGACAGCTTCGACTACGCCCTCAACGACGACATCCTGCACTTGGCTGTGATCGACGCCATGGGTCACGGTCTGGGTGCTGCCGTGATGGCGACGGCGGCGATCGGCGCCTACCGCCACGCCCGACGCGCCGACGTGGGTCTGTCCGAGATCTACGCATTCATGGACCGGGTCATCGCCGACCAGTTCGGGCCCGAGCACTTCGTCACCGCGCAGATGATGCGCCTCAACATCGCGACGGGGCACCTGCAGTGGGTGAACGCCGGCCACCCGCCATCGCTCCTCATCCGCGACCGACGTGTCATCGGACGGCTGGAGAGCCCGACGACCCTGCCGGTCGGCTTCGGCGGGGAGGAGCCTCGGGTCAGCGAACAGATGCTGCGGCGCGGCGATCGGGTCCTGTGCTTCACCGACGGCCTCATCGAGGAACGCGAGGCCGGAGGGGAGCAGTTCGGCCTTGGGCAACTGATCGACATCGTCACGAAGGTCGGGGTCAAGGAGAAGGGCGTACGGGCCATGGTGCGGGCCCTCTCCCATGCCCTGATGAGTGCGCGAGGCGGGGTCACCAGCGACGACGCGACGATCTTCCTCGTCGAGTGGCACGGTGGAACCGCCGACCATCTGGCGACCGTGGACTAGGGCCTGTCCGGCGGATCAGGTTGCAGAGAAGCGACGGTGCCAAATCAGCCCAGGTGAGCGGGGACGATGGGGGTCCCCCGCTCGAGCGCAGTCGAGAGTGGGGGAGCGTGCAGCTGCAAGGCGGAGAAGGGCGTCGACGCGATGGGGGTCCTCCCACGCGAGCGAAGCCGAGCGTGGGGGAGTCGGCAACCGACCACAACGCCGCTGGGGGTGCCCCCTCTGGGGGAGGGCGTGCCAGGCCCCGCGTCTGCGGCATGATCCGCCGGACAGGCCCTAGACAGCCCCCGGGATCACCCCGTTCCGCCAGCCGTCCGGCCCGTGGTGATCAGCCAGTGGAATCTCTCGGGCATGGTTCGCGCGCAAGCGACGATGGCGCGCACTCTGTCGAAGCCGTCGGCGGCGCGCCACAGCACCGACCATGGTTGGTTGGGAGAGGCCGGTCCGGTGAGTGGTCGCCAGATGGTCCCTGGGAGCGCCGAGATGCAGGAGGCGGGCACGCAGTACGGACAGCGTCCCGGGCAACGAGATCGGCGGCGGCTCGGATGCTTGCGACCGTCCCCTCGTCATACACGGTGGGGGTGAAGCCGCGCAACGGCCCCGGCGTATACACACCGGGGCCGCCCTTCCGGGTGGTCGCACGTGAGAGTGCGCCGACCCACTCATCATGCTATGCCTAAGACGCTTTTCCGGCATAAAGGATTCTTCCGTGGCAATACGGTCCCCGGTGCCCGGAGAGGGCCCCGCGGCGTGTCAGCCGCGTTCCTCCTCTTCGGCCTCCATGAGCCGGATCCCCTGATGTGTCAGCATGACCATCGCGGGTGTATTGCCTTGCGCCCAGTCGACCGTGATGAGTTCCTCGCCCATCAGATACGCGCAGGCGGCGGCCAGATCCTGCTCAGGGATCTGGAGGTCGCGCAGCTTCGCCCCGGTGACGGCGCGGAGTAGTGTGAACAGTACCGAGGGCATTTCGTACACCGGCTTCCACGCCGGGTCGTTCTCGGCGAACGATGAAACCCGGGCCGCCGCAGAGGCGGCCCTGAGACGGGTCCGCATCATGTCGGCGACCTTGTACCCAACCCTGCCGCACGTCGAGCCCGTCGCAGCCCCGGCCGCGCGTCTCGTGCTGAAGACCGAGGGCACGTCCCGTGGACTCCTGGACGGTGCCTGGTGGCCCCGCTCCCGGGATCTGCTGAGCGAACTGCCCGCCCTGACCGACGTGTTGGATCCCTTGTGGGGCCGCATCACCCGCATCGCCGTCAACCCGAAGTACTGGCGGGTCGTCCCACGCCGGGTACCCGTGGACGGCCACATCGTCAAGGTCGGCTGGTTCACCCCGGAAATCGATCCCCACAAGTTGCTGTTGCTTTCCTACGGCACCGGCCGCTGGGACCTGCTGGTCATCCCGCCCGAAACCGGGGTGGATTCGGCGGCCCGGCTGATGGCGGCCGCGTCCGACTACGACGGCCCACCGCTGACCGCGAGCGCGCTCATCGCCGCGGACGAGGCCCGGCACACCGTCTCCGCGGCCGACCGGCCACTGGACCCGGACGAGGCATGGGAGTACGAGGGCGGCGCCTGCGCGGTGTCCGCGGCCGTTCCGGAACAGACCGGTCCGCCCAGTCGGGCCAGTCAGACCAGTCGCCTGATCGTCGGTATGTGAGGTGGCCGCCATGAACGCCTTCCTGACGGCCGCCGCCTTCGTGGTCCTCATCGCAGCGGCGGCGTACGTGATCCACCGGCTCAACATCCAGCACGCCGACAGAATCGCGGTGCACCGGTACAGCGACGCCCTGCCCCGCCGCCGCGGACGCGGCACGCCGCAGCCCCCGGTGGGACCGGATCGGTCCGAGTCACCAACCCCCGGCGAACGACGGGACCACCGCGACGGGGGCCGAGGCCGCTTCCCACCGCGCCGCCGCCGCAGCCGTACCACTCCCTACACGTGACCAGCAGGTTTCTGTCACCGGCCCCATGCACGGACCGCCGACTCCGCCCGTCCCGACGCTTGCGGCCGGGAACGTACGCCCCGGCCATGGACTGCGCGAGGAGCGGCCGGACCCATGAACCGAGGCATCTGAACCGAGGCATCATGACTCTTCCGCAGCTGAACATCTACCGGCACGACCGGGGCAGGCGAGCACTGATCACCCTGGCCGGTGAGATCGACCCGGCCACCACGCCCCAGGTGCGGACCGCTCTGGAACGGTGCCTGCATGACGGCATCACCACCATCGACGTCGACCTGACCACCGTCGTCCGCTGCGACAGCAGCGGCCTGCGCGTCTTCCTCGACGCGTCGCGACACGCCGCCGAGACCCACGCATCCCTGCGACTGCACTACCCGTCCCCGCAGACCACACGACTCCTCGCGGACACCGGCTCCGATCGCGTGCTCCTGTGATGGACCGGGCCGGAACAGCGAGGCTGAGGAAGGGAGTTGATGAGTCGGCCCTCCTGAACGCGATCCGCCTGCGCCGGCTGAACCGCGGGCAGGCCGGCGGAGTACGGACAGAACAGCGCCCCGTCGCCATCGCAGCGATCCCCGAGGTCAGCCGGGTAGCCGGCCTACCTCGCTCCTGAAGCGGTGGTCGGCGGCAGACCCGTGTACCAGCCTGCTTTCTGGGGGGTGGCACGAGTCCGGATGGCTACCTGTCCGCAGATGGACACTTCCATTCAAATCGGACCCACGGGCAGGAAACTGCTCCCGCTGGCGGTCAAGAACGCGGCGCCGGCCCCTGCTTCGAGTGGTCACGCGCACTGAGGTGAGCGAGGTACTCGAAGGGGTGATTGAGGCCCTGGCGAAGATGAATCCACCCGCTCATCGGCCGTGATCAGTTCAGCCGCCGCCAGAGCCTGAGCCATAGAGCGCAGCGATGTTCTTGGACGTCGTCCACCGGCTGTAGGTGGGCGACTGAGGCCAGCCTTCGGGCGAGTCCTGCCATTCCTCCTGCCGTCCGTACGGTAGGACATCGATCAGCGCGAAGGTGTGACTGAGCTGCTCGGTTCCCCGACCGTTGGTGTGCCAGGTGCGATAGACGGTGTCGCCGTCGCGCAGGAACACGTTGACCGCGAATCCTCCGTCGGGCGGTGCGCCGACGTCGGCCCCGAATGAGCTGTCGGCAGTCGAGTACCACGCCATCTGGTTGCCGACCCGCTGCTTGTAGGCGAGCGCCTCTTTGATCGGGCCCTGGGTGACGATCACGAATCGCGCATCGTAGTTGTCCAGGAACTCCAGGCGGGTGTACTGCGAGGTGAACCCCGTGCAGCCCGGGCACTGCCATTCCTTGCCGGCGAACCACATGTGGTTGTAGACGATCAATTGCCTCTTGCCTTCAAAGACGTCCGCCAGCCGAACGAGGCCGTCCTCACCCTCGAGGGTGTAGTCGGGCATCTCGACCATCGGCAGGCGACGACGCTCGGCGGCGATGGCGTCAAGCTCCCGCGTCGCGGCCTTCTCCCGGGCACGCAGTGTTTCGAGCCGGCGCTCCCAAGTTGCGGCGTCGACGACGGGTGGTAGTGCGTGGGTGGTCATGGTTCCCTCACAGAGCTCGTGCGCAGCTTTCGCTTGTGCAGAGGTAGACCCCACCCGGCTCCAGAACTCATCGGTCACCAGCCGACGAGGCAGCAGTTGGCCCGACCGGTAAGAAGTTGCTGCCGCTGACGGTCGAGAACGCCGCACCGACTCCGAGCGGACACGCGCACTGACGTGAGTGAGGCACGTCTCGGGTGCGGTACCCGTAGTGCGCTCCCGGCCCTCACGCGACAGAGCGAACGCATCACTGCCCGGCTCGGAGTCAGGCCCAGCCAACAGGGTGAACGTGCCCTTTTTTTCAGAATGTCCCGTGACGGTGCATCGGTTCGTGCAGGGCAGTATGGCCGCGGTGGGGGTTCCGGCCGCTCCTCAGGCGGGTCTCCTGCCGAAGGCCCCCTCCGAAGTCGCCGCCCTGTAGTGATGAGGCCGCCCGGCGCCGTGCGGACTTCGAGACCCTCGGGGCGCCGGCCGGCCTGTGTGACCGGCGCGCCGACATCGCCTCCGCCGAGCGCCTGTTCGACGACAGTGGTGGGCTCCCGACTCCAGCTCGACCGAAACCACCCGCGGAGGCAGCTTTGGGACACGCGGTCGGAGATGTGTTGGGTCTGGCAGCCGCTGTCGCGGTCAGCCCGCTCCCCATCGTGGCCATGATCCTCATCCTGGCCACGCCAGGCGGACGCCTCAACGGAACCCTGTACGCCCTTGGCTGGCTCCTGGGACTCGCCGCACTGGGTGCCATCATGCTGGCGATCGGCGGGCCCGCCGGCGCCTCCGCACACAAGCAACCGGTCACCTGGGTAGGCGCCCTCAAGCTCGCACTCGGTGTGCTGCTCCTCCTCTTCGGTGCCCGGCAGTGGCGCCGACGCCCCACCGACCCCTCGCAGGCTCAGCTGCCCAAATGGATGGCCGCGATCGACCGCTTCACCCCCATCAAGATCCTGGCGCTGGGTTTGGCCCTGTCGGCGGCCAACCTCAAGAACGCTCCCCTGACCGTCGCTGCCGGCGCCTCGATCAGCTCAGCCGGAATCCCTGTGCCGCAGCAGATCGGGACGCTCGCCGTGTTCGTGATCATCGCCTCACTCGGCGTGCTCGCACCGCTTGCCGTCTACCTGACCATGGGAGAACGGGCGAAGAGTGTGCTCAGCTCCTGGCGGGACTGGGCCGCACAGCACAACGTCGCCGTGATGGCGGTCCTGTTTTTCGTCTTGGGCCTGAAACTACTCGGGGACGGCATCAGCATCCTCACTTCCTGAGCACATTCCCAGCCACCTGGCGCTCCGTTGGCACCCAGAGGCAGCCCGCCCGGTGACACTTCCATTCAAATTGACCCCACGCGTGAGAAGTTGCTGCCGCTGAAGCCCAAGAGCGCTGCCCCGGCTCCTGGACGAGGCCGGGTTGTGCGGTGCGGAACTTCAGGTTCGGCGGCGAAGAGCACCCGTAGCAGCACCTCGTTGCAGGAGCGCCACGCGACGGTGCGGTGCGGGGCGAGAGGGCGGGGCGGCTCGTGCTCCCCGTGGCCGGGGGAGGGGCTCAGTCGTGTCCGGCGTCCGTGGTCCAGCGCGCGCGCCGTCCTTCCCGGGACTAAAAAGGAAGGAGGTGTCGGCGTGCCGGAGGGAGTGGCCAGCGATGCAGGTCGTGGTGGATCTCGCCCGTTGCCAGGGGTATGCGCAGTGCGTGTTTCTGGCCCCGGAGGTGTTCGAGCTGCACGGTGAGGAGTCGTTGCTGTACCACCCGGCGGTTCCCGACGGACAACGCGAACGTGTGCGCCAGGCCGCGGCGGCGTGTCCACTGCAGGCCATTCTGCTGGGTGAGGAGGTGAGCCCGGGTGCCCGGTGATCTTCGGGACGGTCGGATCGTCATCGTCGGCGCGTCGCTGGCCGGGCTGAGAGCCGCCGAGAAGCTGCGCGAGGAGGGGTTCACCGGCTCGCTGACCGTCGTCGGGGATGAGGCTCATCCGCCGTACGACCGTCCTCCGCTGTCCAAGCAGGTGCTGTTCGGCAAGGTGCCGGCGGACGCCACCGGGCTGCCGGTGCGCCGTGACCCGGAAGCGGAGTGGCGGCTGGGGGTGCGCGCCACCGGACTGGACACCGTCGGGAAACAGGTGCTGCTGGCCGAGGGCGAGCCGCTGCCGTACGACCGGGTGCTGATCGCCACCGGGACGCGGGCGCGGCCCTGGCCGAATCCGCAGGAGGCCGCCCTGGACGGGGTGTTGACCCTGCGCACCAGCGATGACGCGGGCCAGCTGGCCGAGCGGCTGGCTGCCGGGCCGCGCCGGGTGCTGGTGATCGGCGGTGGCTTCACCGGTTCGGAGATCGCCTCGGCATGCCGCGAGCGGGGCCTGGAGGTCACGGTCGCCGAACGCGGTCCCGCACCGCTGGTGGGCGCGCTCGGCGGGACGCTGGGGAAACTGGCCGCCGCCATGCAGCGCAACCACGGCGTGGATCTGCGCTGCGAGGTCACGGTGACCGCGCTGCGGGGCAATGGCCGCTTCACCGGCGCGGACCTCTCCGACGGCAGCCGAATCGATGCGGACCTGTGCATCGTCGCCATGGGAGCGGTCCGCAACGTCGAGTGGCTGGCCGACTCCGGGCTGGCCGCCGGCGCTCGGGGGATCGCCTGCGACGCCGGGTGCCGCGCGTTCAACATGTACGGGATCGTCACCGACGACGTCTTCGTGGCCGGTGATGTCTCGCGCTTCCCGCACCCGCTGTTCGACTACCAGTTGCTGTCACTGGAGCACTGGCAAAACGCGGTGGAGCAGGCCGAGGTGGCCGCCCACAACATGGTCAGCCCGGAACCGCTGCGGCGCCCGCACCTCGCGGTCCCGACGTTCTGGTCGAGCCAGTTCGGCCTCAACATCAAATCCGTGGGCGTTCCCACCTTCTCGGACCAAGTGGTCATCGCCCAGGGCTCGTTGGAGGCGCGCCGCTTGGCGATGGTCTACGGCTACCGCGGCCGGGTGACCGCCGCGGTCACGGTCGACATGGCCAAGTCGCTGGAGTACTACCAGAACCTGATCGAAACGGCCGCCCCGTTCCCGCCCGCGCCCGGCGCCTCGGATCGTCCGCCGGCGGCCGCAGTCCCGATCCCCTCCGATGTGCCGGATCCGAGCGGGCTCTATCACGGCCCCACCGTCGCGCTTACCGGTCATCTGCCGGACCGCCGACTGGTCATGATGCGGCCCACCGCGTGACCCACCGCCCCGCTCGTCCACGAGGAGTCCCACCATGACCGCCGACACCCTGCTGGAGCGGATCACCGACTACGCCAACCGCCCCAACCCATGGCCTCTGTACGCGGAGTTGCGGGAGGCCGGTCCCGTCGTGGTGCCTCAGGCGGACGGCAGCTTCCTGGTCGGCACCTATCACGAGATCGTCGCCCTGCTGCACGACCCGCGGATGAGCGCCGACCCTCGTAACCGCCGTACCACCCCTTCCTCCGAGCCGTCCGAAGAAGCACGGAAACTGCCGTTCCTGCGGCTCGACGACCCGGAGCACCACAGACTGCGCACGCTCGCGATGCGGCCGTTCGGCCCGCCGCACAGCCCCGGTCGGGTCGACGCCATGCGCGGCGAGATCACCCGGATCACCGAGGAACTGACCGAGTCGTTCCGGGACCGCGAACAGATCGACGTCGTCGACGACTTCGCCTATCCCCTGCCCGTCACCGTCATCTGCCGGCTGCTCGGCGTCCCGCAAGCGGACGAGTCGATGTTCCGGGAATGGACCGACGTCATCGTCGCGGGCGCCGACATCGGGACCGGGGAGGACACCACGCAGCGGGAGAAGGCGGCCGGTCAGGCTAAGCATGAGATGGGCCAGTACCTGCTGGGCCTCGCCCAGCAGCGCCAGGGCCGTCCGACGGACGACATGCTGTCCGCCTTCATCAACGAACCCGACCCCGCGCTGCGGCTGGCCCCCGACGAACTGGCGGAAACCGCCATCCTCCTGCTCATCGCCGGACACGAGACCACCGTCAACCTGATCACCAACGGCGTCCTCACCCTGCTGCGCCGGCCCGACGAGTTGGACCGGCTGGGCCGGGACCCCGGTCTGCTGCCGCGCGCGGTGGAGGAACTCCTGCGCTACGAGCCCCCGGTCCACATGCGGGAGCGCATCCCTCTCGTCGACGTGGACTTCGCGGGCACCACCTTTCCCGAGGGCAGCACCGTGGTGCTCGGGCTGGCGTCGGGCAGCCGCGATCCCAAGCGCTTCCAGGACCCCGACCGGTTCGACCCCACCCGCCCGGACAACGAGCATCTCGGCTTCGGCAGTGGTGTCCACCTCTGCTACGGCGCACCGCTCGCCCGTATCGAAGCCGAGGCGGCACTCGGCGCGCTGATGCCCCGTCTCGGCGGCGCGACCCTGGTGCAGGACCCGCCCCCCTACCGGAGCAACGCCATGCTCCGCGGCCCCCGCCATCTGCCCGTCGCGTTCTGAAGCTGCGGCGTCGGTCGACCTGTCGGAAACAAGTTCGGGCACCTGTCGTGCGGGTGTTGGGCCGTTCGCGTGACATGCGAGAGGTGACGTTCCGTCAGGAGTTGTCGAATCCGCTTCCGGCGCCGTGCCCCGGTGCGGCGCAATGAATTCGCAAAATGGGGACCCGATACCGTCGGGTCCTCTTCTTCTGCTATTTCATACATTCGCCGGTCAAGTATTTTAATAGGCGCCCCGGACAACTCGTTCGGGGGATTCAATCCCCCGAACGCCCGACACCTGCCCCCCGATGGCGCTCGTTATGTGACCGTGAGTGGGAACGAAGGGTGCGGGGCTGTGCATCAGCCGATGATCGGCAATGATCATGCGTTGACCGGCGGTGGAGCTAGTCTCGGCGGCTGCTCGGACCTGTTGGATGATTTTCTGGACAAGATCAGGAATATGGAAACCGAATATATGCGGGCGGCTCGCGAGCGATATGGCGGAGCCGGTGCCGCCGTACCGGCGAAACCGCCCGGATCCCGTGCTCAAGACGGAACATCCTGAACGAGGGCACGGAGGAAATTTCTGATGGACAGGAACAACGATGAAGCACATCTTTACCACGTGCAGTACGCCCTGAGGCCGGAACACGACACACTGGGCGAGCCTTCCTACGGCACACTGGGCCAGCCTTCCTACGGCACCGTGTCCTTCCCGACCCAGCAGTCCTGGGACAACCCGGTGCCGGACGGCACGCCGAACGCCTGGGACCTGGACGAAGAGCTGGCGCACATGCTGTCCACGGCGACCAGCCTGGACGCCGACACCGTCCCGCTGGAACGACCGCCACGCAGAGCCAACCGGCGTCGGCAACGCGCCGAGTCGCATTTCCTCGACGGCGGTCAGCGCATCACCCACGTCACGGTCCTGATCGCCGCGATCGCGGTGTGCGCGGCGTCCATGCTGGGCTGGTCCATCACCTACTCCTACGGCCAACTCCGCACGATCGCCGAGTCCGTACTGCCCGCGGGGCTGGCGCAGTGGTGGCCGCTCACGGTGTACGGGCCGTGGTTCGTGGCGGCTCTGTCGATCCTGCGGGCCACCGTCCAGCGCCGCAGCGCGCGCCGCTCCTGGGGCGTCATCCTCGCCGCCTCGTTCATGGCGGTGGCCCTCTGCGTCAGCCACTCGTCCCGCTCGCTGGTGGCGTTCGTGATGCTCGGCATTCCACCGATCACGGCCTTGGTCTGCTTCTGGGAACTCATCGGCCAGGTCTCCTCCAAGTACGGGACCCGGCAGCAGGGCGCCCATGCACAGCGGACCTCCAAGACGCGGGTTCCGTAGGCGAGTTCAGGGCGCGGCGACCGGGGTGTTCACGTTCTGCCGGGCGGCCCGGAACGTGACGCCCCGGCCGAGCGGCATGCGAAGGACCTTGGGCCACGGCACGATGGGAAGGGAGGGGCGGTTGCGACACACGGGCGGTTAGCGCTGGGAGGAACCCCCATGGGACAGCAGTCGGCGACCAGAGCCCCGGTCGAGAAGCCCGTCAGCGGCGGCAGTGTCTACCTCTCGTTCGCCCCGTGGATCATCTTCGGCGTCGTCGCCAGCCCCAGCACCTGGGAGTACGCGGCTCTGGCCGCCCTGATCACCGCCCTCGGTCTGTCGGGGCAGGACCTCGCCCACAGGCGGTTCAACATCCTCGACATGGCGGGCATCGTGTTCTTCGCCGTGCTCACCGTCCTCGCGCTCGTCCTCGAGCGTCATGAACTCATCTGGCTGGAGACGTACGCCCAGGTCCTGTCCAACGCGGTCGTGGCCGTCGTCGCGCTCGGCTCGCTGTTCGTCGATCCCTTCACCGCTCAGTACGCCCGCCGGATGACGCCTCCCGAGCTGTGGGAGTCGTCGGTCTTCAAGCACATCAACCTGGTGCTGACCGCCGCCTGGGGCGGGGTCTTCGCCCTGATGACCGTCTCGACCTGGCTCGCGATCCGTATGCCGGATCTGAGCGACTGGTTCAACTGGGTCGTCCCCATCGCCCTGTTGGTCTGGGTCGTCAGGTTCACCCAGCGCTACCCGGAGACCCACCGCGCCCGCGCGATCTAGCCATGCCGGGGCCGTGCCGGATCCGGACGGGGGCCTGACGCGTCCAGTCGGGTATGGAGTTCGAGAAGGCGCCCGAGCGGCGTCAAGAACCGGAGGGGTGCCTGGTCGTCGCCCTGCGCCTGCCGCTGCGGATCGTCGTGCTCGTGCTGGTGGTGCCGGTGCGCATCGCGTGGGACGCGCTGGTCGTGGCCGGGCGGTTCCTGACCGACACCGTGCTGCGGCCCTTGGGCAGGGCGCTGCTGTGGCTCGGCCGGGCCCTGTTCGTATGGCCGCTGGTGGCGCTGTGGCGATACGTCCTCGTGCCCGTCGGCAAGGCGCTCGCCTGGCTCGGGTACGTGCTCGTCGTCGTACCGCTGGACTGGCTGTACCGGAACGTGCTGACCCCTGTCGGACACGCCCTCGCGTGGCTCGCGCGCGGGATCGGCGCCGGCTTCGCGTGGCTGTACGCGCGCGTGCTCACCCCGGTCGGGCACGGCGTCGCCCGGCTGCTCAAGGGCGTCGGCATGCTGCTCGCCGCCGTCGGAGCCGGGGTGTACGCAGTCGTCGCCCGGCTGGTGCGGTATCTGCTCGTCATACCCGCCCGATGGCTGTACAAGTGGATCCTCGCGCCCGTCGGCCGGGCCCTCGTGTGGTTCGTGGGCGCCGTCGTCACCGGCATCGGCTGGGTCCTGTACTGGACGACGCGCATTCTGCTCGTCCTGCCCGCCCTCGCCCTGTGGCGCTGGGTGCTCGTGCCCGTCGGCCGGGTCCTCGCCGTCGTCGCCCGGGAGGTGGGGGAGGCGCTCGGGCACGCGTGGCGGATCGCCGGGCGCGTCTCGCTCGTCGTCGGGCGGTTCCTGGGGACCCTCTTCCGGTGGGTCTTCGTGGAGCCGGTGCGCTGGGTGTACAGGACCGTCCTGACCCCGGTCGGACACGTAGTCCGGGACCTCGTCCTGCGGCCCGCCGCCGAGGCCGCGCGCGCCGTCGGACGGGCCACCCGGCAGGCGCTGGCCGCCGCGCGGGAGACCGTACGGCAGGCCCGCGCCGACATCCGGCGGGCGCTGTTCGGCGAGCCGCGGCGGCCGGTGGAGGTGGACCGCCGGGAACCGACGGGCGGCGAGACACGTACTCTTGGTAGCAGTACGACCGCACTCACTAAGGACTGAACGAAACTGGGCAAGCGACAGCCCGAAGGCCCGCCGCCCGCACCCGCGGTGCAGCGCATCCGACTGCGCTACACCAAGCGTGGCCGCCTCCGGTTCACCAGCCACCGTGACTTCCAGCGCGCCTTCGAGCGTGCGTTGCGTCGTGCCGAGGTGCCGATGGCGTACTCGGCCGGATTCACGCCGCACCCGAAGGTGTCGTACGCCAATGCCGCACCCACCGGCACGGGCAGTGAGGCGGAGTACCTGGAGATCGCGCTCGCCGAGGCCCGTGAACCGGAGACCCTGCGCGTCCTGCTCGACGAGTCGCTGCCCGCCGGGCTCGACATCGTCGACGCGGTCGAGGCGCGCACGTCGGGGCTCGCCGACCGGCTGACGGCTTCCGTCTGGGAGCTGCGGCTGGACGGTGTCGACCCCGCCGACGCCGAGCGCGCGGTCGAGGCCTTCAACGGGGCCGAGACCGTCGAGGTACAGCGCACGACCAAGAACGGCGTCCGCACGTTCGACGCCCGCTCCGCCGTCGTGAGCTTGACGAGCCTGACGAACGCGGAAACGCACAGTTCGCAGCCCGACGGGGGCGTCGGCTCCACTGGAGCGGCATACGCCGCGCACCTTGATGGGCCGACCGACCAGCCCTGTGCGATACTGCGGCTGGTTGTTCGGCACGTGACGCCTGCCGTGCGACCCGACGACGTCCTGTCCGGTTTCCGCGCCGTGGCCGACCTGGCGCCGCCGGTCCCCGCAGCGGTGACCAGGCTGGCGCAGGGGCTGTTCGATGAAGAGACCGGCACGGTGACCGACCCGCTCGCGCCCGACCGCGAGGCAGCAGAGGCCCTTACCACGGCCGCTGCCGCCGCGACGGCGCCGGTGTAAGGAAGGTTCCGCGTAAGGACGTACGTCGAAGCGCCGCCCTCGTACTCGGGAGCCACCTGGGTCGGGCAGCGCACTGACCAAAAGACTTTCGCCAGGCCGTACGCAAAATGGCGTACGGAACCGGCGAGACAGGACACAGAGAGCTCCCGTGTGGCGCCCACGCCCCGGACGGCGGCCATCGCGCATCGCGCGGGCCGTGGACGTCAACGGCGGTCGATCGATGTGATCGACGCCGGACCAGGCGCGGCGCCCGGGAGCCTGACGGGAGAAACGCCCGCATGCTCGAGCCGACCGAACCCACAGAGGGTTCCGAACTGAACACCCCGAGCGACACCCTGCCCCCGCGCAGGCGTCGCCGTGCCGCGTCCCGCCCCGCGGGCCCGCCCGCCGCGGCGGAGACAGCGGCCGAGGTCACCGCGTCGGCCATACCGGTCGACGAGTCCGCCGAGACGGACGAGACCACAGAGACTGTGGAGACTGCGGTGACCGAAGAGATTGTGGAGACCGCGGTGACTGATGAGACCGATGAGGCCGCCGTGGTTGCGGCCGTAGCGGAGGAGGCCGCGCCCGCCGGTCGTACGCGTCGTCGTGCGACCCGTCGGGTGTCCGCGCCTGCCGGTGCGACCGCTGGTGCGCCTGAGGCTGCGGAGACTGTGGTGGCGGCTGCTGCTGAGGAGAAGTCCGAGGCTGCTGTTGCCGAGGAGGTGGCGCCCGCTGGTGCGCCTGAGGTTGCCGAGGCTGCGGCGCCGGCTGCCGACGAGGAGCCCGAGGCGCCTGCCGAGGAGGCCGCGCCTGCCGGTCGTACGCGTCGTCGTGCGACCCGTCGGGTGTCCGAGGCCGCCGAGGCAGTGGAGACCGCTGAGGAGACCGAGACCGCCGAGGCCGCTTCGGTCGAGAGTGCTGAAGGTGCCGAGAGCGGCGAGGGTGCCGAGGAGGCCGCCCCGCGTCGTGCTCGTCGCCGGGCCACGCGCCGGGTCTCCGCGCCCGCCGGTGCTCCTGAGGCCGAGGAGGCGCCCGTCGCGGAGGTTACGCAGCCTGCTGCCGCCGCCGTAGAGACCGAGGCCGAGACCGAGGCCGCCGAGTCCGTCGTCGCCACGCAGGCGCCCGTCGCCGAAGCGGCTGCCGAGAGCGGCGGCCCGCGCCGCCGCCGTCGCGTCGTGCGGCAGGCCGCGTCCGGGTTCTCCGAGCCCGCGCGACAGCGGTCCGTGCAGCCGTCCGCGCAGCCGGAGGCCGCCGAGGAGGAGCCCGAGGCGCCGCGCAGGCCGTCGCGGCCCGCCGTCGCCGTGTTCCAGGCGCCCGTGTTCACCGAGCCGAGGTTCCAGACCCCGCAGCGCGCCGCCGCGGAGGCGGCCGCCGAGGCCGCCGGGGCCGAGGACACCGAGGACACCGAGGAACTGGTGGAGGAGGAGCCGGTCGAGACCGGTTCGCGCCGCCGTCGGCGCCGTCGCGGCACCGCCTTCGAGGAGGCGCAGCCCGTGGAGCCCGCCGCCGAGGAAGAGGCGGAGGAACCCGAGGAGCCCGAGGAGTCCCTCGAGGACGCCGCCGAGGGCGATGAGTCGGAGGAGACCGGTTCGCGCCGCCGTCGCCGTCGTGGCGGCCGTCGCCGTCGCCGCGGTGACGCTGCCGAGGGCGAGGCCGGTGAGAGCGCCGACGAGTCCGAGGAGCTCGCCGCCGAGCAGGCCGCGCAGGACGCCGAGGACACCGCCGAGCAGGAGGAAGAGGACGACGAGGAGGCCCGTGACGAGGCCGGCGGCTCCAGCAGCAGCCGTCGCCGTCGCCGTCGCCGCCGTCGTGCCGGGGACTCCTCCGCCGAGGCCGAGCCCGGCGACGGCGACCCGGAGCGCACGGTCGTCAAGGTCCGCGAGCCCCGCAAGCCAGCCGAGCCGTCCGACGAGGTGCAGTCCATCAAGGGCTCGACCCGTCTTGAGGCCAAGAAGCAGCGCCGTCGCGAGGGCCGCGAGCAGGGCCGCCGCCGCGTTCCGATCATCACCGAGGCCGAGTTCCTGGCCCGCCGCGAGGCCGTCGAGCGCGTGATGGTCGTACGACAGAACGGCGAGCGCACGCAGATCGGTGTCCTGGAAGACGGCGTGCTCGTCGAGCACTACGTCAACAAGGAGCAGTCGACCTCGTACGTCGGCAACGTCTACCTCGGCAAGGTGCAGAACGTGCTGCCGTCGATGGAGGCCGCCTTCATCGACATCGGCAAGGGCCGCAACGCCGTCCTGTACGCCGGTGAGGTCAACTTCGAGGCGCTGGGCATGGCCAACGGCCCGCGCCGCATCGAGTCCGCCCTCAAGTCCGGGCAGTCCGTGCTCGTCCAGGTGACGAAGGACCCGATCGGACACAAGGGCGCCCGCCTGACCAGCCAGGTCTCCCTCCCGGGCCGCTACCTCGTGTACGTCCCCGAGGGCTCGATGACCGGCATCAGCCGCAAGCTGCCCGACACCGAGCGGGCCCGGCTGAAGACCATCCTCAAGAAGATCGTCCCCGAGGACGCGGGCGTCATCGTGCGCACCGCCGCCGAGGGCGCGAGCGAGGACGAGCTGCACCGGGACGTCGAGCGGCTGCAGGCGCAGTGGGAGGACATCCAGAAGAAGTCCAAGAACGGTGGCGGTTCGAACGCGCCTTCGCTGCTGTACGGCGAGCCGGACATGACCGTCCGGGTCGTGCGCGACATCTTCAACGAGGACTTCTCCAAGGTCATCGTCAGCGGCGACGAGGCGTGGGAGACCGTCCACGGGTACGTCTCGCACGTCGCGCCGGACCTGGCCGACCGTCTGTCGAAGTGGACCAGCGAGGTCGACGTCTTCGCCACGTACCGGATCGACGAGCAGCTCGCCAAGGCGCTGGACCGCAAGGTCTGGCTGCCCAGCGGCGGTTCGCTGGTGATCGACCGGACCGAGGCGATGGTCGTCATCGACGTCAACACCGGCAAGTTCACCGGTCAGGGCGGCAATCTCGAGGAGACGGTCACCAGGAACAACCTGGAGGCGGCCGAGGAGATCGTGCGCCAGCTGCGGCTGCGCGACCTCGGCGGCATCATCGTCATCGACTTCATCGACATGGTGCTGGAGTCCAACCGGGACCTGGTGCTGCGGCGTCTGCTCGAGTGCCTGGGCCGGGACCGTACGAAGCACCAGGTGGCGGAGGTGACCTCGCTGGGGCTCGTGCAGATGACCCGCAAGCGGGTCGGCCAGGGCCTGCTGGAGTCGTTCTCCGAGGTCTGCGTCCACTGCAACGGCCGCGGTGTCATCGTGCACATGGAGCAGCCGACCTCCGCAGTAGGCGGCGGCAAGCGCAAGAAGCGCGGCCGTGGCGGCGATGGACACGTGCACGAGGCCGAGACGGTGATTGCCGAGGTGACCGAGACCGCCGAGCAAGAGGCGGAGAGCGAGGCCGAGTTGGTGGCCGAGGTCGCCGAGCCCGTCGCGCTGCCCGCGCCCGACTTTGCGCCGGACGAGGAGCTGTACAGCAGCGTCGCCGAGGCGGAGGCCGCGGCGAGCCGTGGCCGTTCGCGCCGCCGCGCGGGCCGCCGGGCGTCGGCTCCGGCCGGCGCGCCGAGGCGCGAGGCGGCTCCGGTGGCCGAGGCGTCGGCGGAGACCGAGGTCGAGCGTCCGGTGCAGCTGGAACCCGCCGTCGTGGCGGCGCCCGAGCCCGCGCCCGTGGCGGACGCGGTTGTCCCGGCCAAGGCTCCCGCCATGGACGAGGCCGCGCCCAAGGGCCGTACGCGTCGTCGCGCCACCCGGAAGGTGTCCGCGCCGGCCGGTTCTCCCGAGGGTGCCGAGGCGGCCGTCGTGACGGTCGCCGAGACCGCGCCCGAGGCAGCTGTGGAGCCCGCCGAGGCGCCGGCCGCGGTTGAGGAGGCGCCCGCCGAGAGCGCCGCCCCAGCCCGTGCGCGCCGCCGTGCCGTCCGCAGGGCCACCGCGCCGACCGCGTCCGAGGAAGCGGCCGTCGTGGTCCTTCCGTCGGGCACGGAGGGCACGGAGGCTGCCGAGCCGGAGGAGAGTGCCGAGTCGACCGAGGAGTCCGCTCCGGTCAAGAAGGCGGCGGCCCGCAAGACCGCCAAGAAGGCCACGGCGAAGAAGGCCGCCGCCAAGAAGACGGTCGCGAAGAAGACGACGGCCAAGAAGGCGGCGAAGACCGTCAAGACGGCCGCCGCCAAGTCGACGGCGAAGAAGACCACGGTCTCCGCCGCCACCGACGAGGCCTGATCGCGAGGTGCGGCCGGTCCTGGTGACCGGCCGCACAGCTGCGGGGCCCGGCCCGGTTTGACCCTCTCGGGCAGGGCCCCGTAACCTTGACTGTCGGCGTGTCCGCAGATATGGACACGCCACATCCCCGTAAACCTCTTCCTCCAGAGCACTGGGTGTTCCGGAGAGGCTGCCCGCGTGCCGGGCGGCTGGACTGCGGGGGTGCCGTTCCCGAGCGAGAGAGTGAGATCCGCGTGTACGCCATCGTGCGCAGCGGTGGTCGCCAGCACAAGGTTGCTGTCGGCGACATCGTTGAGGTTGACAAGATTTCCACCGCCCAGGTTGGCGACACGGTCGAGCTCTCGACCCTGCTCGTTGTCGACGGCGAGACCGTGACCAGCGACCCGTGGGTGCTGGCCGGGATCAAGGTCCAGGCCGAGGTCGTGGACCACCACAAGGGCCAGAAGATCGACATTCTGCGCTACAAGAACAAGACCGGCTACCGTCGTCGGCAGGGCCACCGCCAGCAGTACACGGCGATCAAGGTCACCGAGATCCCCGCGGCTGCGAAGTAAGGACTGAGGAGACATGGCACACAAGAAGGGCGCATCGTCCACCCGGAACGGTCGCGACTCCAACGCCCAGCGGCTCGGCGTGAAGCGCTTCGGCGGTCAGGTCGTCAACGCGGGTGAGATCCTGGTCCGTCAGCGCGGCACGCACTTCCACCCGGGCGCCGGCGTCGGTCGTGGCGGCGACGACACGCTGTTCGCGCTGCAGGCCGGTGCGGTGGAGTTCGGTACTCACCGTGGCCGCAAGGTCGTGAACATCGTTCCGGTCGCCTGATCCCAGGTTTCGACCGAACGTTTCGCTTCGCGAGGCGGACCTCACTTCCCGGTCGGGAAGGCGGGTCCGCCTTTCGCGTGTTAAGCAGAAGACATTCCGTAATTCAGCTGGAGGCACCCCACCATGACCACCTTCGTGGACCGCGTCGAACTGCATGTCGCCGCGGGTAACGGAGGTCACGGCTGTGCCTCCGTCCACCGCGAGAAGTTCAAGCCGCTCGGCGGACCCGACGGCGGCAACGGCGGACGCGGCGGCGACGTGATCCTGACCGTCGACCAGTCCGTCACCACGCTGCTCGACTACCACCACTCCCCGCACCGCAAGGCCACCAACGGCAAGCCCGGCGAGGGCGGCAACCGCGCCGGCAAGGACGGCCAGGACCTGGTCCTGCCGGTGCCGGACGGCACGGTCGTCCTCGACAAGGCGGGCAATGTGCTCGCCGACCTGGTCGGGCACGGCACCTCGTACATCGCCGCGCAGGGCGGCCGGGGCGGCCTCGGCAACGCAGCGCTTGCCTCGGCCCGGCGCAAGGCGCCCGGGTTCGCGCTGCTCGGTGTGCCGGGGGATCTGCAGGACGTCGTCCTGGAGCTGAAGACGGTCGCCGACGTGGCGCTGGTCGGCTATCCGAGCGCGGGCAAGTCCTCGCTGATCTCGGTGCTGAGCGCGGCCAAGCCGAAGATCGCGGACTATCCGTTCACCACCCTCGTCCCCAACCTGGGTGTCGTGACGGCGGGCGAGACCGTGTACACCATCGCCGACGTGCCGGGGCTCATCCCCGGCGCCAGCCAGGGCAAGGGGCTCGGCCTGGAGTTCCTGCGGCACGTCGAGCGGTGCAGTGTGCTGGTTCATGTGCTGGACACGGCCACGCTGGAGTCCGACCGCGACCCGGTCTCCGACCTCGATGTCATCGAGGAGGAGCTGAAGCAGTACGGCGGCCTCGGCAACCGTCCGCGCATCGTCGTCCTGAACAAGATCGACGTACCGGACGGCAAGGACCTGGCGGACATGGTGCGGCCCGAGCTGGAGTCGCGCGGTTACCGCGTCTTCGAGGTGTCGGCGGTGGCGCACTCCGGACTGAAGGAGCTGACGTACGCGCTCGGCGAGCTGGTGGGCCGGGCGCGGGCGGCGCGGCCGAAGGAGGAGGCGACGCGGATCGTCATCCGGCCGAAGGCCGTCGACGACTCGGGCTTCACGGTGACGCAGGAGGAGGACGGGCTGTTCCGGGTGCGCGGCGAGAAGCCCGAACGCTGGGTCCGCCAGACCGACTTCAACAACGACGAGGCCGTTGGCTATCTCGCCGACCGCCTCAACCGCCTCGGTGTGGAAGAGCAGTTGATGAAGGCGGGCGCCCGCTCCGGCGACGGCGTCGCCATCGGCCCCGAGGAGAACGCGGTCGTCTTCGACTGGGAGCCGTCGGTGATGGCCGGCGCGGAGATGCTCGGCCGGCGTGGCGAGGACCACCGTCTCGAGGAGCCGCGTCCGGCGGCACAGCGGCGCCGCGACCGGGAGGCGGAACGGGACGAGGCCCTGCGGGAGTTCGACGACTTCGAGCCGTTCTGACTCGAGCCGTTCCTAACGGTGTGACACGAAGGGGGCCCGGCGTCGGCCGACCGACGCCGGGCCCCCTTCGTGTGCCTCGGTCAACAGTGGGCTCCCCGGGCGGCGATACACGCGAACGCACCCTTCGCCCCGAGGGCAAGGTCCGTCGGGCCGGCTGTACCGCCCTGAGGCTCATCCGAGCCCCACCCCGCTCTCTTGCCCGGACCGAGACCGAAACGCGACGCAATTGTGCCGCTGAGCCGATGGGGCGTCACGTACTGCAATTGCAAAGACCTGTGGAGTTACTCACAGCAATGCCGGCGGTGTTCCATGGGGGACAGTGCGCATCACCAGCAGCACAAGGTGAATGACAGGTTGCGGGCACATATGCAGCGGAGGGCGCTCACCTTGCACAGCGGTTACTCGAAGTGGGACCATTTCGGCGTTCCCTGACGCCCCAAGGTAGGTCACCTGTGTCCCAGCACATAGCCAAGCCCCGTACCACCGCAGTGATCCTGGCCGGTGGCACCGGTCAGCGGGTGGGTCTGTCGATCCCCAAGCAGTTGCTGAAGATCGCCGGCAAGGCAGTCGTCGAGCACACCTTGACCACCTTCGAGAAGGCGGACTCGATCGACGACGTCATCGTGCTGATGGCGCCGGGCTATGTGCCGGACATCGAGAAGATCGTCGCCAAGGCCGGGTTCACGAAGGTCAAGAAAATCATCGAGGGCGGCTCCACGCGGAACGAGACCACCGAGCGCGCCATCGCGGCCCTCGGCGAGGGCCTGGCCGAGGGCGAGGACCTCAACGTCCTCTTCCACGACGCCGTACGCCCCCTGCTGTCGGAGCGCGTCATCGACGACTGCGTGACCGCCCTGGAGCGCTACCAGGCCGTCGACGTCGCCATCCCGTCCGCCGACACCATCATCGTCACGCGCACGCACGGTGAGGACGGCGAGTTCATCACCGAGATCCCGGACCGCTCCCGGCTGCGCCGCGGCCAGACCCCGCAGGCCTTCAAGCTCTCCACGATCCGCCGCGCCTACCAGGTCGCCGCCGGTGACCCCAACTTCCAGGCCACGGACGACTGCTCGGTCGTGCTCAAGTACCTGCCGGACGTGCCGATCCACGTCGTCGCGGGTGACGAATACAACATGAAGGTGACGCAGCCCGTCGACGTCTTCCTCGCCGACAAGCTCTTCCAGCTCGCCTCCACCGCCGCCCCCGAGCAGAACGGCGAGGAGGACTACCGCGCGCTCCTCACCGGCAGGACGGTCGTGATCTTCGGCGGCTCCTACGGCATCGGCAAGGACATCGCCGAACTCGCCGGGTCCTACGGCGCGAACGTCTACGCGCTCGGCCGCTCCACCACCGGAACGCACGTGGAGAACCCGGAGGAGGTGGACGACGCGCTGTCCAAGGCGTACGCGGAGACCGGCCGGATCGACTACGTCGTCAACACCGCGGGCGTGCTGCGCATCGGCAAGCTCGCCGAGACCGACAACGCCACCATCGAGGAGGCGCTGAAGGTCAACTACCTGGCCCCGGTGCAGATCGCGCGATCGGCGTACAAGTACCTGGCCGAGACCAAGGGCCAGCTGCTGCTGTACACCTCCAGCAGTTACACCCGCGGCCGCGCCGAGTACAGCCTCTACTCCTCGACCAAGGCCGCCATGGTGAACCTCACCCAGGCCCTGTCCGACGAGTGGGCCGGCGACGCCATCCGCGTCAACTGCATCAACCCCGAGCGCACCGCCACCCCCATGCGTACCAAGGCCTTCGGCCAGGAGCCCGCGGGCAGCCTGCTCTCCTCCGAGGCCGTGGCCCGCACCTCGCTCGATGTGCTGCTCTCCGAGCTCACCGGACACGTCATCGACGTACGCCAGCAGGACCCGACGGCGGCGGCCGGCCAGGCCTCCGGCTTCGAACAGGCACTGGCCAGTGTCCTGGACCGCCAGGACGGCGTGGCATAATCAGCTGCAATTGACATCTGTTATTCAGGCCTCTGTGGCTGCGCGTTCGCGGAGCATTCACAGGGGCCTGAATCCGTAAGACTTCCAGATCGTCCGCAAGGTCTCATTCCGGCCTTTTTGTCTGCAAAAGGTTCTCCGTGATATCCACCGCTATTCGCATCGCCCGGGTGGGAAGCGCGGCCGAGCTGGCCGCGGCGGCTCTGATGATCCTGGGCTTCCCGGCGCTCATGGTGGCCGCGCTCGTCCCGAGTGTGTACGCCTTCGCCGCCGCGGCCGCCGTGACGTACCTGGCGGACCACTATCTGCACCGCAAGGGCAGCTATCTGGTCAACCGCCTCAGCAAGGTGCGGGCCGGTCTGTCGATCCGCTTCCTGATCCGGCAGCTCCTGCTCGTCCTGCTGCTGGCCCGGCTGTCCCTCGCGGACAACCTGCTCTACTACGGCGCCATCGCCTGCTTCATCGCGTTCTACGGTCTGCAGGCCCCGCACGGCGCGCTGGTCACCCTGATCCGCAACCGCCGCCGGATGCCGGTCGCCACGCGCAACGTGGACGTGAAGTCCCGCATCCGCATCCCGGACGCCCCGCCGCGCCGGCTGCTCGACCGCTCCGCCGAGAAGATCCTCCACCTCGACCTCTTCGCGGTCACCGGCATACTCGTCGCCGCGGCATTGGACACGTCCGTGTACGGCTACGCCGGCATCGGCCTCACGGTCGCCCTGGGCAGCCTGTACGTCCTCGCGCTCATGCCGTACGTGCGCGGCCGCAGGATCCCGCCGAACGCCGAGAAGGTGCTGGCCGCCGTCGACGACTGGCTGGCCGCCTACAAGCCGGAGACGGTGCTCTACTTCTCCGGCTCCAAGGACTCCGCGTACCAGGTCAACATGTGGCTGGAGACGATGGAGCAGCTGGACACCCGGCCGCTGATCATCCTGCGCGAGCGGGTCATCCTGCAGAGTCTGGCCCCCACCACGGTCCCCGTGATCTGCGTGCCCGGCGGTGTGCACCTGATGAACCTGGACCTGTCGAACGTACGCGTCGCGCTGTACGCGGCGAACGTCGGCAAGAACATCCACCTGCTGCGCGTCCCGACCATGAAGCACGTCTTCATCGGCCACGGCGACAGCGACAAGCTGGCCAGCGTCAACCCGTTCAGCAAGGTGTACGACGAGGTGTGGACCGCGGGCCGTGCGGGCCGCGACCGGTACGCCATCGCCGACGTCGGCGTCCGCGACGACGACATCGTCGAGGTCGGCCGCCCGCAGCTGGCGTCCATCCAGGGCCGGAAGGGCGTGCCCGAGGGCCCCCGCGGCGGAGCCGCTGATGGATACTGCCCCACGGTCCTGTACGCGCCCACCTGGGAGGGCTGGGACGACAACCCCGGCAACACCTCGCTCGTGCTCGCCGGTGAGAACATCGTGAAGAAGCTGGTGAAGGCCGACCCGCCGGTCCGCGTCCTGTACAAGCCGCACCCCTTCACCGGCACCGTCAGCGCCCAGGCGGGCGCCGCCCACCGGCGCATCACCGCCCTCGTCGAGAAGGCGGCCGTCGAGCGCGCCGCCGACGCCCGCTTCCCCGCAGACACCGCCGCGCAGGCGAAGGCCAAGGCCGAGCTGCCCCGGATCGAGGCCCGCCTGGCCGAGCTGTCCGGCTCCGCCGGGTCCTCCGGCTCCGGCGACAAGGGCGACGAGGCGGAGGCCACCCGCGACGGCGTGGTGGACGTCGAGAAGCACGAGGAGATCGCCCGGCTGCGCGACGAGTGGAACGAGGCCTACTGGCGCTCCTTCCCGGCGTACGAGCACCGGGTCATCACGGGCGCAGAGCCGCGTCTGTACGACTGCTTCAACGTCTCCGACGCGATGGTCTCCGACATCTCCAGCGTGGTCTCCGACTTCATCGCGAGCGGCAAGCCGTACGCCGTCACGGACTCCGCCGAGCTCGGCGTCGAGGAGTTCAAGCGGCAGAACACGGCGGTGCGCGCCGCGGTGATCCTGTCCAACAGCGCCAAGGAGCTGGGCGGCCTGCTGGACGCCGTACGCGATCCGTCGGCCGACACGCTGGCCGGGGACCGCACGGAGCTCAAGCGGTATCTGCTGGGCCCGGACGAGCCGACGTCCATCGAGCAGTTCAACGGCGCGGTGGCCGACCTCGCCCGCAAGGCCGAGGCGCGCAACGTCGGTCAACGGGCGCACACCGCCGGCGGCGCTGCCGAGGAGGCGCAACTGGCGAATGCGCTGCCCGGACAGCGCCGGTCGGCCACCGGCGAGACGGACGGCGTCACGGCGGGCTGACCAGCCCCGACCGGCCTGGGAGTACCAGACCCGGCCCCCGAGGAGAAATCCCGGGGCCGGGCCTTTTCCCTTTCCCGCACCCCCGCTCTCCCGTGTTCAGGTTTCTTTCCGGTTCTTCTTACCTCTGCCTCTCGTTCACCGTGAGCAGCTCTTACCGGCCGCCCGTACTCTCCGGTGTGACCCGCTGAAGACTCCCCCGTCGCCCAGATGTGTGACGTAAGCCACTGATTGGGTGCCGTAAGGCAACCGGCTCGCCCGGCGGGTCGTCTAGCGAGTTGCCATTAAGGCGATGCGGGGGAAATGTTCCATGGACAAGGGGAAAACGTGACCGGCGTGACGCAGCCTGATGTGAGTGTGATCATCGGGGCGTACGAAGCGATGCCGTACCTGGTCGAGTGCCTGGCGTCCGTCGAGGCGCAGACCATCGACCCAGCGCGTATCGAGGTCATCGCGATCGACGACGGCTCGACCGACGGCACGGGGGAGTACCTGGTGGACTTCGCCGCCCGCGCCCCCATGCCGGTCACGGTGGTCCGGCAGGACAACTCCGGCGGCCCCAGCGGCCCGCGCAACGTCGGGCTCGACAAGGCGGTCGGACGGTACGTGTTCTTCCTCGACGCCGACGACCGACTCGGGCCCAAGGCCCTGGAGCGCCTGGTCGCCATGGCCGACAGGAACGGCACAGACGTGGTCCTGGGCCGGGTCGAGGGGATCAACCGAACGCCGCCGAAGTCGATGTGGGGCAAGACCCTCGACCGTACCGACGTGTTCTCCTCCAACATCAAGTTCACGCTCAGCGCGCAGAAGCTGTTCCGACGCGAGCTGCTGGAGCGGCACAACATGCGCTTCGACGAGTCGCTGTGGACTGGCGAGGACGCGCTGTTCACGATGGAGGCCTATCTGCGGGCCGACGGAGTCTCGGTGCTCGCCGACTACACCTGCTACTACCTGGTGGGCCGCGACGACGGCAAGCACGTGACCAAGAGCGGCAGTTACACGCTCCGCTTCGACTCCGCGCGCGCCCTGACGAACCTCATAGCCGAGATGGTCCCGGCCGGCCCCCAGCGCGACACACTCATGGTCCGGCCCTTCCTGGTGACCCTGCTGCCGCAGTTCGGCCCGAAGTTCCTCAAGGACTCCGAGGACGTCAGACGGCGCAAGTTCGAGCTGGCCAAGCCGCTCATGGACGCCCACTGGAACCCCGAGGTGGCCCGCCGCCTCAGGGTCCACGAGCGCCTCAGGCTGCACCTGGTGGCCGTGGGGCGGCCCGATCTCCTCGTGGACGTCGTGGAGTTCCTTCGGGCCAAGCGGCAGGCCGCCGCCGTCATCGAGAAGCGGGGCACCCGGGTCTACCTCGTCTACCCGCACTTCCGCTCTCGCGCGGCCGGCCTCCCCGACTTCCTCTACCTCGCCGAAGCACGCGAGGCCCGCGCCTTCGAGGGCTACCGCGAGGTCGCCGCGAACTCCTTCCTGCGGCGCGCGCTGCGGAAGGTACGGCGCTCCCGGCCGGCGGACGGCTTCGGGGCCGCGGCGGCCTGACACACGCAGAAGTCCGGTCCCGCGCACGGGACCGGACTCGTCTGCCGTCAGGCCGACGGGGTCTAGGGCCTGTTGCGAAAGTCCCGCCTGCCCGGTGACGCCATGCACGCTCCCCCACTGCCTGAAGGGCGTGGGAGGTGCCCCCACTCGCCGCACCGGGCACAGACCCGAGTACGTCCAGTACGAGGGCCTGCACCCGGCACGCCGAGAGCAGGCTCCCCCACTCTCGGCTTCGCTCGAGCGGGGGGACCCCCACGACGCCGCCGGGGCCGCCCTTCGGACGGACGACGGGACTTTCGCAACAGGCCCTAACGCCCCGACTGCAGCGCCCGGCCCATCGCGCGCCGTGCGCGGCGGTAGACCGACGGGCTGCGCACGGTCACGGTCGGCACCTGCGCCACGGCCGCCGCCTTGGCCGCGCCCTTCGCGTTCGCCTTGACGCGAGTCAGCTCGCGCTTCAACTGGGCGTTGTCCTTGGACAGTTGGCTGACCCGGGAATGCAGCCAGCCGAACCGGGAGACCATCGAGGCGATGTCGGCGTCGTTCCAGGGGCGTATGCCCTCCGGGAACTTCAGCGACTTCATGCGCTGTTCGAAGGCCGCGCCGCCGTCGCCGTGCGTGAAGGTGTTCTTCAGACCGTTCACGTCGAGGAAGCTGATGAACCGCTCGAAGCGCTCCTGGTGGCCGCCGACCAGCGCGCCGAAGTCCGCCTCTTCGTACAGCCGCGCCGGGTCGACGTCCTCGGACACCTCGGACAGCGTCCGGTGCGGGATGTCGAAGTAACGGCACAGCTCCAGCGTGCGCGAGTCGCTGCACAGCACCGTCGCGGGCGTGCCGGCCAGCAGCGCCGCGATATTGCCGTGAATGCGGGAGCCGAAGGAGAAGTCGAAGCCGCGCAGGTCGTCGATCCAGCGCACCGGGTCGACGTAGATCCGGACCTTGTCCTCCCGGTACATCGGGTGGTCGGGATGGGTCGGCATCCCGACCACTTTGCTGTTGCGGTCCGACAGATCGCGCCAGTGCATCTGCTGGGCGTCGGAGAGGTTCTGGCCGACGAAGCGCAGGTTGGGATAGCGCGCATGGGTCTGGAGGATGATCCTGTCCAGGCCCTGGTTCTTCACGGCGTTGTGCGAGCCGTTGATCGAGATGCGGGAGTCCGTGGTCAGCGCCTCCACGCGCTTGTGCACCGCGAGTTCCTTGCCCCACATGAACATCGAGGGGCAGCCGATGACCTCGACGTCCCTGAAGCCCATGTCCTTCAGGTACTTCTCGGTGAACTCGCCCCGCACGCCGATGGACGCGCTGCGGTCCAGCACCGCGGAGACGAAGTCGCGCACGACGGGCTCCATCGGCTTGAGCCGCTCCGCGTGGAAGCCCACGTCGGCCTGCGCCCCGACGCCGAGGACGACGACCGGGATCTTCAGCTTGCCGATGAGCTGCGTCAGCTTCTGCAGGGGCTCCGTGAACGAGGGCCGGAACGCGTTGGCGAGCGGCACGACGAAGGCGTCGTACTCCTCGTTGATCCGGCCGGCCGCGGTCACGTCGACGCGCATGTGGTTCGAGACCACCTCGGTGCCCGGAGTCTCAAGGATCTTGTGAGCGGCATCACTGAAGATCAGATTGCCGGAGTTGGTGGCGATCACGTTCTTGTGGAGGGCTTCCTCCACCGGAATCGCGTCGAAGGGGCTCTTCCCCGATCTGAGGAGGATGCGCTGGGGGCGGACTGTAGACGACACAGACGTCACAATATGTTTACGTGGTTTTTGATTTCTATAAGCAATCAGTACAACCTTTTTGCAGTTTGCGATGCGTGAGCAAACGGTTACGGGGCGCGTGTCCGGGGGCTGGACCGATGCGCGGCGCACGGCCCCCTTCGCGTAGATTGCCGGGCAGGGACGCGACGGGGGCATGAGGGGACAGAGGGCAAGGTGGCTGGGGCAAGGCAGGCCGTGGGCGAGGCCCGCAGGATCGTCGTCAAGATCGGTTCCTCGTCGCTGACCACCGCGTCCGGGGGCCTGGACGCCGACCGCGTGGACGCGCTCGTCGACGTCCTCGCCAAGAGTCGCAGCGGCGGCGAGCGCGAGATCGTCCTCGTCTCCTCCGGCGCCATCGCCGCCGGCCTCGCCCCGCTCGGACTGCGCCGCCGGCCCCGCGACCTCGCCCGTCAGCAGGCCGCCGCCAGCGTCGGCCAGGGCCTGCTCGTCGCCCGCTACACCGCCTCCTTCGCCCGCTACGGCGTCCGCGTCGGCCAAGTCCTGCTCACCTCCGACGACATGAGCCGCCGCGCCCACCACCGCAACGCCTCGCGCACCCTCGACAAGCTCCTCGCGATGGGGGCCCTCCCGGTCGTCAACGAGAACGACACCGTCGCCACCGACGAGATCCGATTCGGCGACAACGACCGCCTCGCCGCCCTTGTCGCCCACCTCGTCCACGCCGACCTGCTGGTGCTGCTCTCCGACGTCGACGGCGTGTACGACGGCGACCCCAGCAAGCCCGGCACCTCGCGGATAGCGGAGGTGCGCGGGCCCGCCGACCTCGACGGCATCGAGATCGGCAGCGCGGGCAAGGCGGGCGTCGGCACCGGCGGCATGGTCACCAAGGTCGAGGCCGCCCGGATCGCGGCCGCCGCCGGCATCCCCGTCGTCCTCACCAGTGCGGTCCACGCGGCCGAGGCGCTGACCGGCGGCGACACCGGCACCTACTTCCGCCCCACCGGCAAGCGCTCCGCCGACCGGCTGCTGTGGCTCCAGCACGCCTCCACCCCGCAGGGCGCGCTGACCCTGGACGACGGCGCCGTGCGCGCGGTCGTCGAGCGCCGCAAGTCGCTGCTGCCCGCCGGAATCGCCGCTGTCGAGGGGGAGTTCAGCGCCGGCGACCCGGTCGAGCTGCGCGACGTGCGGGGGCATGCGGTAGCCCGCGGGCTCGTCAGCTTCGACGCCAAGGAGATCCCTCAGCTGATCGGGCGTTCGACGCGGGAGCTGGCGCGCGAGCTGGGAGCGGCGTACGAACGGGAGGTCGTACACAGGGACGACCTGGTGATCCTGCACCCGTAAACCGGGCGCAACCACCGACCCCGGTGGGGGACGTTCCGTAAAACCGCCCCACGGAGCCGTGCGGCCTGCTCAACTTTGTCTCAGGGACGTGTTTGAGGGACACGTTCCCGCACAAGCGCTGCGCGAAGGAGGCTGTCGTGAGACGAGTACGCCCTGGGGCGGCGGCGTCCCGCGGTGGTTCCAGCTCGCGAGCCGCCGGGGAGGAGCGCCCCTTGACGAGCGTCGCGGCCGGCGACCGCTACCAGGCTCCGAAGGACCTGCCCCGACTGTGGCACGTCACCCTCAGCGTCTCGGGCGAGGAGGTCCCCCTCAAGGACCTGCGGCGGGCCCTGGAACAGCTCGCCCACGACCACCCCTTCCTGCTGACCAGCCGCTACGCCGGCGACCACGCCGAGATCCGCTACTGGGAAGAGGCCCGCGACCTGCACGACGCGGCCGCCGTGGCGCTGCGCCTGTGGGGCGAGCACCGCCAGACCGCTGGGCTGCCCGCCTGGGAGATCGTCGGCCTCGAGGTCATAGACCGCGAGACCTACCACCAACGCCTCGCCGAGGGCTACGGCCCGCCACCGGCAACGCCGGTTGGGGTACATCCGTTTTGAACCGAACGCGGACCGTAACCATCAATTGAGAAACCCCTACGGCGAGTAAGCAGGTCCGCGAAAGCGGCGCCGGTTTAGGCGCAAAAGGGGCGTCTCGGGGTGTGGGACAACTGCTGAACCGTCATCGCCCGCGCACTACCCTTCCCCCATGACGACGCTTTCGCCGTACGACTCGATGTCCCCGGTCACCCAGGCCGCGTACCGCGCCAAGGCCGCCGCCGCCGACCTCGCGCCGTTCCCGCGCGCCCTGAAGGACGACGCGCTGCTCGCCATCGCGGACGCCCTGGAGGTCCGTACGAGCGAGATCGTCGAGGCCAACGCCCTGGACATCGCCAAGGCCCGCGAGGCCGGCACCAGCGAGGCCATCGTCGACCGGCTCACCCTCACACCCGAGCGGGTGCGCGCCATCGCCTCCGACGTGCGGGACGTCGCCGCGCTGCCCGACCCGGTCGGCGAGGTCGTCCGCGGCTCCACCCTCCCCAACGGCATCGATCTGCGCCAGGTCCGCGTCCCGCTCGGTGTCGTCGGCATCATCTACGAGGCCCGGCCGAACGTCACCGTCGACGCCGCCGCCCTCTGCCTGAAGTCCGGCAACGCGGTGCTGCTGCGCGGCTCGGCGTCCGCATACGAGTCGAACACCGCTCTCGTCCGGGTGATCCGGGACGCCGTCGGCGGCGCCGGACTGCCCGCAGACGCCGTACAGCTCGTGCCCGGCGAGAGCCGCGAGAGCGTGCGCGAGTTGATGCGCGCCCGCGGCCTGGTCGACGTGCTCATTCCGCGCGGCGGCGCTTCCCTCATCCAGGCCGTCGTCACCGAGTCCACCGTCCCGGTCATCGAGACCGGCACCGGCAACTGCCACGTCTACGTCGACGCCCACGCCGACATCGACATGGCGATCGAGATCCTGATCAACTCCAAGGCCCAGCGCGTCAGCGTCTGCAACGCCGCCGAGACCCTCCTGGTCCACCAGGACATCGCCCCGGCGTTCCTGCCGCGCGCCCTCGACGCGCTCGCGGAGGCCGGCGTGACGGTGCACGCCGACGAACGCGTGCTGGCGTACGGCAAGGACTCCAAGGCGACCGTGGTCGAGGCGACCCCGGAGGACTGGGAGACCGAGTACCTGTCGTACGACATCGCGGCCGCCGTCGTCGACTCCCTCGACAGGGCCGTCGAACACATCCGGCTGTGGACCTCCGGCCACACCGAGGCGATCGTCACCACCTCGCAGCAGGCCGCCCGCCGCTTCACCCGGCTGGTCGACTCCACCACCGTCGCCGTGAACGCCTCCACCCGCTTCACCGACGGCGGCGAGTTCGGCTTCGGCGCAGAGATCGGCATCTCCACGCAGAAGCTGCACGCCCGCGGCCCGATGGGCCTGCCGGAGCTCACCAGCACGAAATACATCGTGACTGGCGACGGTCATGTGCGCCGCTGACCGCACAGCGTGACGGTCGTCTCACGGGACGGATGAATTTCCGTACCGTCTGCCCAAATTGACCCCCCAGGTCTACTCTGGATCCGTGCCGGAGGACGTGGGGGGCACGCCGTTCCCTGACGGCTGGGAGCCCGACGACGACCACGACCGCGGGGTGTCGGACGAAGAGTTCGCCTCCGTGGTCTTCGACGAGGCCTTCGTACGAGCGGCGGTGGTGCACGAGCCGACCGCGGTGGAGCGCCTCCTGGCCGCCGCACAGGCGAGAGCCGAGGCCTCCGAGGCAGAAGCCCGCCGCGCCCACGCGACAGGCGAGCGGTACGAGGACGGGTACGACGCCGACCACCACGATCCCGGCCACGACCGCGACCTCGACGAGCCTGTCGGCCCGGACGCCCCGGACGACCGTTACGGCGCGGGGCCGTACGGCAAGCACGTCCGCTGGCACCGCCCCGTCGCCTGGGCGCTCGCCCTCATGATGGGTGTCGGCATGGTCGCGCTGGCCTTCGCGGCGGTTTACCGCAGCGCCTCCTCCAGCGACCGCGAGCAGGTCCCGCAGCCCGCCTCCACCGGCCTTGAACAGGGTAGTGCGGCGGCTCCCTCCGTTTCCGCGGACTCCAACCCGCCCGCGGTCTCAGCGATCCCGCGCTCCCCCTGAACACCCGCGCAGGTTCCTGGTGAGAACCTGTCAGAACTTGTCGTGTAGCAGGGCGTTTACCCGAGGCTCGTGAGACCTACTCTGAATATATGGGCGGGCCAGGAGAACCACCTGAGGGGACACCCGAGGGTGCTCCCGGTGGTGGAGAGGACGAATACCGATCCGTCGTCTTCGACGAGTCGTTCGTCCGTGCTGCCCGCCTCCAGGAGTCCTCCGCGCAGGAGCGGATGGCCGACCACGCCCCCGCTGTACGCCGCCGCCCGGCCCTGCACCGCGGGCTGTCCCGGCAGGCGCTGATCCTCGTCCTGCTGATCGCCGTCGCCTTCGGCACCGCGATCTACATGGGCGTACGCCATCCCTACGGCCCGAACGAGGCCCGGCAGTCCGTCGAACCCCTGCGGATGACCGTCATTCCGCTCTCCCCGCAGGGCAAGGTGCCGGGCGCCGCGGACGCGGAGCAGCTGTACGCGCACAGCCCCGCCGCCCAGTTCGCCGTCGGCACCGAGGGGATACCGCTGCCCGCCTGGCGGCGCACCGCGCACTTCTCCGACGGCGATGTGAAGGCCGCGCTGACCATCGCGCAGGAGTATGTCTCCCGCTCCTCGCTCCACCCCGAGGTGCTCGACAGCAGCCAGGTGCGGCTCGCACGGATGCTGATCGACCCCGGCCAACTCGACCAGTTCGACCAGAGCTTCGAGCATCCCGCCGCGGACGGACGGCACGCGCCGACCGGTTGGGTGGTCCGCTTCGACCCCGCCCAGGTCGAGCTGGCCGACCCGAAGATACGGGTCCAGGGCTCCCTCCAGGCCACCGAGACCGACGCGTCCACGCTGGAGGTCACCGCGGACCACACCTTCGTCTACGCGCTCCGGCCGACCGGCGCCGCCGACCACGCGCAGGCCTCTCTGTTCACCGTCCGCCGCGAGCTGACGTTCCGCTTCGACCGCACCGACCTGCGCACCAACCAGACCCAGATGGTCGTCTCCTACGTCCAGGCCGGGCCTCTGTCCTGCGCCGAGGACTCGGCCAACCACCTCCACCCCCTGCTGGCCGGCCAGACCGCCAGGAGCGGCGGCCCGGCGGGCACCAATCCGTACGCCACGGGCAGTGCGACGGCCCTGTGCGGGACGCTGGCGGCAACGGCGGAACCGAAGGTCTGACGGCGGGCGTCAGTCGTCGTCGCCGGGCGGGGTGTCGTCCTCCGGCTCCCGGTCCTTCGGCGGTGTCGGGCTCGCGAAGCCGCCGAAGCCGCGCCGCACCCGGCCGCCCAGGTCTCCGGCGCCGCCCGCGATGTCGCTGACCAGCTTCATCAGCGGGTCCTTGGAGCTCTTCACACCACTGGCGTAGCTCGCCGCCGACTCCTTGAACGAGTCGCTGACCGAAGTGTCCTTGTCCTCGTCGCGCCGCGGGTAGTGACCGTCCATGATCCGCTGGTAGTCGCGGGTCGCGGCCCACTTCTTCAGCTCGGCCGCGCGGACCACGGTGAAGGGGTGGGAGCGGGGCAGCACGTTGAGGATCTTCAGCACGGAATCGCGCAGGTCGCCCCCCGACTCGTACTCCTCGGCCTGCTGGAGGAACGCGTCCACGTTCATCTCGTGCAGGTGGTTGCCGCCCGCGATCTTCATCAGGCCGCGCATCGACGCCTGCAGATCCTGGCCCACGAGCAGCCCCGCCCGGTCCGCGGACAGCTCCGACTTGCGGAACCACTCGCGCAGCGCCGTCACGATCGCCATGATCGCGAAGTTGCCCAGCGGGATCCAGGCGACCTTGAGCGCCAGACTGGTCAGGAACAGCAGAATCGTGCGGTACACCGCGTGGCCGGACAGCGCGTGGCCCACCTCGTGGCCGACGACCGCCCGCATCTCCTCCTCGTCGAGCAGCTCGACGAGCCCGGTGGTGACGACGATGATCGGCTCGTCCAGGCCGATGCACATCGCGTTCGGCTGCGGGTCCTGGTTGACGTACATCGGCGGGACCTTCTCCAGGTCCAGGATGTAGCAGGCGTCCCGCAGCATGTCGTTCAGGTGTGAGAACTGCTGTTCCGAGACGCGGACCGAGTCGGAAAGGAACAGCAGTCTCAGGCTGCGCTCCGGGAGCAGCCCGCTGAGCGCCTTGAAGACCGTGTCGAAGCCGCTCAGCTTCCGCAGCGCCACCAGGGCGGAGCGGTCGGCCGGGTGCTCGTACGCCCGCGAGGAGATCCCCGCGAAGCGCCTGCGCTGCCTGCTCGGCACGTTCTCGTGCTCGTTGTGCTCGTGGCCGTCGTCGGACATGTGGTCCCCCATGTGCGTCTGTGTGCCCAAGTGCCCCCGAGGCAGGGCCCAGCCTAGGCGGAGATACCGTGGACGGGCAGTACAGCCAAAGGAGTCCATTGCCATGGAGCACACCCCAGCAGCCGCCTGGCTGACCGAGGCCGCGAGCGCCGCCCAGCAGCAGGGGGCGGGGAATCTGCTCCGCGTCGTACTCGTCGTGATGTTCCTTGGCTGTGTACTGACCGCGTGGTTCCTGCTGCGCGGGTACAAGCGGAAGGACGACTGAGGCGCCCGGATCGTTCCCCGCCCGCCCCCAACGGCGGAGTCGGCGTGATCGGCGCCGAGTCGCCCGCTTACGATGAGCCGACGTCTTTATCCCGCCCACACCGGATAGGTTCTGCCGAAGATGAGCTTCCACAGCACCGCTGCCCAGTTGGTCACTCTCGCTGCAGAGGGCGAGGGGCACGGCGGCAACCACAACAGCCTCGACCCGCTCGTCACCGGTGGCGGCGCGTTCCTCATCCTGCTGCTTCTGCTGTGGATCACCACTCGCTTCAACCGCGACCGCTGACCACTGGCTGCGACGGCCCGGTCCCGGGCCGTACACCCAGGGGGTCTGACCAACGGGCCCCGAAGGCCGGGCCGGTAGGGTCTGCACGCATGGGAGAGCAGGACATGCCTACCGGTCCGGCGAACGAGACGGTGAGGGCCCCGGAGCTCAGGCCGGGCAACGGCCCCGTGCGCACGGGCAAGCGCCGTCTCGGTGTCATGGGCGGAACCTTCGACCCGATCCACCACGGGCACCTCGTGGCGGCCAGCGAGGTCGCCGCGCAGTTCCACCTCGACGAGGTGGTGTTCGTCCCCACGGGCCAGCCGTGGCAGAAGACCCACCGCAAGGTCTCCCCGGCCGAGGACCGTTATCTGATGACGGTCATCGCGACCGCCGAGAACCCGCAGTTCTCGGTGAGCCGTATCGACCTCGACCGCGGCGGCCCCACCTACACCGTGGACACCCTGCGCGACCTGCGCGCGCTCAACCCCGACACGGACCTCTTCTTCATCACCGGCGCCGATGCCCTCGCCCAGCTGCTGACCTGGCGCGACATGGAGGAGCTGTTCTCCCTGGCGCACTTCATCGGGGTCACCCGGCCCGGCCACTACCTGACCGACGCGGGGCTGCCGGAGGGCGGCGTGTCGCTCGTCGAGGTTCCGGCGCTGGCCATCTCCTCCACAGACTGCCGTGCGAGAGTCGCCAAGGGCGATCCGATCTGGTACATGGTGCCGGACGGAGTCGTGCGCTACATCGACAAGCGCGAGCTGTACCGCGGCGAGTGAGCCGAGAGGGGCACCGGTGAACGACCGATACGACCCGGGGTACGCGGGCGACCAGTACGAGCTCGTCGGCTACGACGAGTACGGCAGGCCCGTGTACCGCCAGATCCCGGCCCAGCAGACCCCGCAGGGGACATACGACCCGTACGCACAGGAACAGGGTTACGGGTACGACCCGTACGCGACCGGCCAGCAGCCGACCGTGCGGCCGCCCGCGCCGCCCTACGACGGCTACGACACCGGCAGCCACCCGCAGGTCCAGCCGTCCTACGACCCCTACGGGACGGGGCAGCAGCCGACCGTGCCGCCGTACGACCCCTATGGGCAGACGCCGCCCGCCGGCAGGCCGCCCCGGGCCGGTGAACAGACCGCCTACATCCCGCAGCAGCCCGGCCCGGACGGGCGGCCCGAACCCCCGGCCGCCCGCGAACGGGACTACCGCACCGAGCAGTTCGCCTTCGTCGAGGAGCCCGAGGCCGAGTCCGAAGACGTCATCGACTGGCTGAAGTTCACCGAGAACCGCACCGAGCGCCGCGAGGAGGCCCGCCGCCGTGCCCGCAGTCGGCTGACCGCCCTCCTCGTCGTCCTCGCCCTCGTCGCCGTCGGCGGTGTCGGCTACCTCTGGTACGACGGGAAGCTGCCCGGTCTGTCCAAGTCCGGCTCCAAGACCGGCACCGCGAGCGACGTGGCCGCCCAGAACCGTGACGTGATCGTCGTCCACCTGCACAACACCGCGAAGGGCGGCACCTCCACGGCGCTGCTCGTCGACAACACCACCACCCAGCAGGGCACCACCGTCCTGCTGCCCAACTCCCTTGCCCTGAGCGGCGACGACGGCTCGGTCACCACCCTCGCCAAGTCGGTCGACGACGACGGCTCCTCCGGGACTCGCGACCAGCTCGACACCGTCCTCGGCACGAACATCGAGGGCACCTGGCGCCTCGACACGCCCTACCTGCAGAACCTCGTCGAACTGGTCGGCAACATCGAGATCGACACCAACGCCGACGTGCCCGACCCCGACGCGAAGAAGAAGGGCACCGCACCCCTCGTCCACAAGGGCAAGGCCCAGACCCTCAGCGGCAAGGCGGCCGTCGGCTACGCCACCTACCGCGCCTCGGGCGAGGCCCAGAACGCCCAGCTGGAGCGGTTCGGCCAGGTCATGCAGGGCGTGCTGCGCAAGCTGTCCTCCGACGCGCAGGGCGCCACCGTCACCGTGCAGACGCTGGGGCAGATCATCGAGCCGCCGCTGTCCGACAAGAACCTCGGCACCTTCCTGGCCAAGCTCGCCGACCTCGCCAAGGGCGGCGACTACAAGACGGCGATCCTGCCCCTCCAGTCCGACGGCACGCTGAGCGCGCAGACCAGCTCCAGCGTGGTGAAGGACATCCTGGGCGGCGTCGCCAAGAGTCCCGACGCGGGCTCCGCGGTCCGGGTCTCCGTGCAGAACGCCACCGGCGCCAAGGACAACACCGAGAAGGCCCGTGTGGTCCTCCTCAACGGCGGCTTCTCCTTCCAGGAGGGCGGCACCGCGTCCGCCGTCCAGTACACGTCGAAGGTGCTGTACTCCGGCGCCGCCGACAAGGACAACGCCACCGAGGTCGCGAAGACCCTGGGCCTGCCCGACAGCGCCGTGAAGAAGGGCACGGTCGGCTCGAACGCCGACGTCTCCGTGGTCCTCGGCCAGGACTACAAGCCGTCGAGCTCCTGAAGGCCGTATCCACGGCGGCAGGGCACCCCAGGTGATCCGACCATCACGTTGGGGTGCCCCCGGCGGTCCGTGAGACCCTTGACAACAAAAGACCGCCGACGGAAAGCCGCGTAGTGACCGCCACTGACCGCTCTCTCGAGCTCATCAACACCGCCGCTCAGGCGGCCGCCGACAAGCTCGCCCACGACGTCATCGCCTACGACGTCAGCGACGTCCTGTCGATCACGGACGCCTTCCTGCTGGCCTCCGCGCCCAACGACCGCCAGGTCAAGTCGATCGTCGACGAGATCGAGGAGCGGCTCTCGAAGGAGCTCGGCGCCAAGCCGGTGCGCCGCGAGGGCGACCGCGAGGCCCGCTGGATCCTGCTCGACTACGTCGACATCGTCGTCCACGTCCAGCACAGCGAGGAGCGCGTCTTCTACGCCCTGGAGCGGCTGTGGAAGGACTGCCCCGAGATCGAGCTGCCGGCCGACGCCAAGGCCACCCGCGGCAAGGCCGCGGAGCACGCCAAGCTGCAGGCCGCCGAGGACGCCGCCGAACTGGGCGGGGAGTGGCGATGAGCGGCACCGGTGGGGTGGCCGACCGCAGGCCCGGCAGGGGCCGCCGCATCATTCTGTGGCGGCACGGCCAGACCTCCTGGAACGTGGAGCGCCGCTTCCAGGGCTCCACGGACGTCGAGCTCGCCGACACCGGCGTCGGCCAGGCCCGGCGCGCCGCCCGCCTGCTCGCCTCGCTGAAGCCCGACGCGATCGTCTCCTCGGACCTCAGGCGGGCCGCGGACACGGCCGCCGAGCTCGCTGCCCTCACCGGCCTCGACATCACCCGCGACGAGGGCCTGCGCGAGACCTACGCGGGCGTCTGGCAGGGGCTGACGCACGAGGAGATCATCGGCCGGTACGGCGAGCAGTACACCGCGTGGAAGCGCGGCGAGCCGGTCCGCCGCGGCGGTGGCGAACTGGAGACCGAGGTCGCCGACCGGGCCGCCCCCGTCGTCCTGCGGCACGCCGAGAAGCTGCCCGAGGACGGCACCCTCGTGGTGGTCAGCCACGGCGGCACCATCCGCACCACCATCGGGCGTCTCCTCGGCCTGGAGGCCCACCACTGGGAGAGCCTCGGCGGCCTCTCCAACTGCTGCTGGTCCGTCCTCGGCGAGGGCGCCCGCGGCTGGCGCCTCCTCGAGCACAACGCCGGCACCCTCCCGGAGCCGGTCCTCGGCGACGACGACTGAGCACCCCCCCACCCTCGGATTTCACTTTCCGGCAGGTCGCAGGCTAAAGTTCTTCTTGTTCGCCCCGCCGAGCGGGGCGAAACACCATGCGGCTCCACCGCGTGGGCAAGGGGCTATAGCTCAGTTGGTAGAGCGCCTGCATGGCATGCAGGAGGTCAGGAGTTCAATTCTCCTTAGCTCCACACAAGCTCCACGAAATCCCGTCCCTCGGAGGGCGGGATTTTTCGTTGTGTGCCCGGTCCACGTCATCGCGTCCGGCGGCCACAGCCGCTTCCGACGCCCCCTCAGCAGGGCCGTACGCCGGGCCGTTTCCTCGTCGTCCGGGCCGTGCGCCGGGCTGTTTCCTCGTCGTCCGGGCCGTGCTTGAGTCACTTGGGGCCCAGGGGCGTATACCTCTTCGGAGGCGCTCTCGGCCTGCCTGGGGGCACTGGCCGGGACGGCCGCGGTGAGCGTGTCCGGACTGGTACTGAGGCGTCGCTGACCGTAGCGCTCCGGCCGTGGCAGAATCAGACGGCCGGAAGGGGGCGCGGCCCGACGGGAGGGAGTGCGATGCCTGCGAGCATCCTCGAGGAGGTCGGCCACCTCCTCGGTGTGGCGTTGATACGGGACACGGCCACCCGGCTCAGCTGCCCTTCCTGCGGTTCCGCACATGTGGCCCAAGTACTCGGCGACAACGGCGGAATCTCCTACGTGTGCACGGCCTGCGGCCACAGCTGGAGCTGATCGATGGGTGCACACCGGCGAAAGTGCGACTGGTGCGGCAGTGGTACGCCGATCGTCCGTGACATGGAACCGATCAACCCCGACTACCAGTACTGGTGCGAGGAATGCGCGCGGGCGCTGATCATAAAAGGCGACCCGATCGAGACGTACCGCGAACTGGAGGGGGAACCGATCTACGGCCGCCTCCTGGAGGAGCACTGCACCCTCAAGCGGTTCTATTCGTTCGTCACGGCTTGACTCCCGCTGGACCTCGGCAACGATGTCCGGCGAGCACCAGGAAGCCCAGTCCTGTGACCACGTAGAGGGCCGACAGCGTCAACGCGACGCCGTTCTGATGCAGTTCGGGCCGACCGTGCCCGTGCGGCACCCACCACAGGGCGTACGAGCAGAAGACCAGCAGGGTGGCGCCCGCGGCCGCGCGGTGGCCGCGGGTCCACAGCAGGAGCACCACGGGCACGCACCACACCCAGTGGTGCGACCACGACACCGGGCAGACCAGCAGAGCCGTCACCGCGCAGACGGCCACCGCCCAGCACCGGTGGCCCCGCAGCTCCGCCACGATCGCCACGGCGAGCCCCGTGAGGGCCACGAGAGCCGCCGCGGCGGCCCAGAGGGCTCCCGGGTCGGGGGAGTGCAGCAACCGCGCCAGAACGCCGCGCAGGGCCTGATTCGCGGTCTCCTCGGCGTGCCCCACCCGGTCGGCGCTCAACACCATGCGGGTCCAGAAGCGCCACGAGTCGTACGGCAGGACGGCCGCCGCGAACAGCGTCGCCCCGGCGAACGCGATGGCCGCCCCGCGCGCGTGCCGCAGCCAAGGCCCCCCGTCGCCGCCCCTGAGCCGCGCCACGACACCGGTGGCGGCCAGGAAGACCACGAACAGCGCGGGCGTCAGCTTGACCGCCGCGGCGAGCCCCAGGCCGGCTCCGGCCCAGCGGGCCCCGGCGGCGGGGGAGCGGCGTGTCAGATCCCACAGCACCAGGACGGCGAGCAGCAGATTGACCTGCCCGTAGCGCAGCGTCGTCCATACCGGCTCGCACCACACGGCCGCCGCCGCGACCCACCAGACGCTTGCCACGCGTGTGTGCCCGACGAGCTTCAGCGAGAGCCGTACGAACGCCACCAGGAGGGCGAGGTTCCCGGCGGTCGCCAGGGTGCGCAGAAGGCCGGTGTCCAGGAGTGTCAGCGGCGTGAACAGCAGTGCCGCGAACGGCGGGTAGGTGGCGGGCAGCCGGAACGCGGTGGTGCGCAGCGCGTACAGATCGCCGCCCGCGCGGACGGTCGCTCCCTCGGCCCGGTACACCATCAGGTCGACCATCGACACGTGCGCGACCCGCTGCGCGACCCAGAACGCCGCGAACGACAACAGGCACGCCCCCAGGGCGACCGGGACACGATGGTGGGTCCTGGACAACGCGATCACGGTCATGAGGGCCGACACTAGCTGCGGTACCGGCCCTTATCGGTGCGGAACGGAAACGATTTGGTGGTGCACCCGGTGGACCGTGTAATGTTGGCGTCGCCATCGGGGGAACCCGCCGGGACAACACAAGGGGCTATAGCTCAGTTGGTAGAGCGCCTGCATGGCATGCAGGAGGTCAGGAGTTCAATTCTCCTTAGCTCCACAGGAGTCGAAGGCGGATCATCCGAACGGATGGTCCGCCTTCGACGTATGTCGTCGTATGCGGGCGGCGGGTTCCCCGTTCCGGGTGACCCGCCGCCCGTGTGTTCAGCGGCCCAGGGCGCGGCGGCCGCGGCCCTGGGAGAGCACCGGCAGGTTGCGGGAGGGCGCCTGCGCGCGCGTGTCCTCCTCGAGGCGCAGTGCCAGCGCCGGGCAGCGGCGCACCGCGCGCAGCGCCTTCGCCTCCGCGTACTGCGGCACCTTCGCCTGGGCGACGGTCGGGAAGCCGTCGGCGCCGAGCTGGAAGACCTCCGGGAGGATGTCCGCGCACAGGCCGTGGCCGCGGCACAGGGTCCAGTCGACGTAGATCTTCTGGCGGCTGGCGCCGCTGTCCTCGGGCTCGCCGCTGCCCGGGATGCCCGCGGGTGCCATGCCCCCCTCGAAGAGCGGCAGAACGCCCTCCACAGGACGTCCGCAGCCGTTTCCGAGGACATGGGCGGCGAGGTCGTCGGTGAACGCCTTGACGGTCGACTCCAGGAACATCGCGGAGCCGTCCGGGTGCGAGCACGCGCCGCGCCGCTTCACGTTCTTGGCGACCTGCTTGAGCGCCTCCAGAGCGGCCGGTCCGCCGCCGTTGAGGATGTCCTCCATCCCGCGCGCGGCGGCGGGCAGTCCGAGGTAGCAGGGACCGCACTGTCCCGCGCTCTCCTCGGCCAGCCACTGGGCCACCCTGAGCGACTCGCCCAGCGGGCAGGTGTCCTGGCTGATGGGCAGGATGGCGCCGGCGCCCAGTGAACCGCCCACCGCATCCAGGGAGTTGCGGGAGACGATGGCCTCGTTGACGGTGGCCGCGTCGATCCACTTGCCGTGGTAGCCGCCGGTCAGCACGCCCTGTGGCATCGGCGGGGCGCCGGCGAGCTGCAGGACGTAGCGCAGCGGCACTCCCGTGGGAACCTCGATCACCATCGGCCGGGCGACCGCCCCGGAGACCGTGAGCATGACGGTGCCCGGCTCGTCGTACAGACCGGTGTTGCCGTAGCGCTCCGGGCCGATGCGGGCGGCGATCGCCAGCTGGGCGAACGTCTCGGCGTTCGACAGCAGCGTGGGCGCCCCGCCGACGCCGGTCTGCGAGGCGCTGACCTTGCGGCCGGGCGGGATCGCCGGACCGCCGTCGATGGAGCGGATCAGCGACGCGGCGGCGCCGGTGACCATGCGGACCGGGTTGCGCTGCACCCACGCGCGCAGGGCCGACCTGCGGCTGTTGCTGAGGCCGCGTTCGGCGAGCGCGGCCTCCATGGAGCGCTGCGTCGACTCACGGGTGACCCCCACCACGAGCGTGCGGGCACCCATGGCCTCGGCGCACAGCAGCGCGCCGTCCAGGATGAGGTGCGGGGCACGGTTGATGAGCACTGTGTCCTTGCGGCAGGCCGGTTCGTCCTCGCTTCCGTTGACGACGACGACCGGCCGTACGCCGCGCTTGATCGCCGCTTCGGCGACCGAGCGCAGCTTCTTGTGGAAGGGGAAGCCCGCGCCGCCGCGGCCCTTCAGGTTGATGCGTTCGGCGAGCTGCGCGAGCTGTTCGCCGCCCAGGGGGTCGAGCGGCCCGTGCACCTTGAGGTGCATGGGCAGATCGAGTCGTTCGACAAGGTCGAAGCCCGACGTGAGCTGCGGCAGTCCGACCACGCGGACTTCCGGTACGTCGGGCAGGGCCTCGTTCACCTATAGCCTCCGGAGGGCGTGTTCCAAGGTTCGCCCGAACCCGGTGCGTCGAAGGACGCACCGGGTGATGGTTCAGTGGCGGGACCGCTGTTGTACGTGTCACCCGGGTTGTACGTCCCGTAGAGGGTGTTCGTCTCACCGGTGTCGTACACATCACTTCCGCCGTACCCACCGGCGCCCGGATTGCCATAGACCGGGATGGTGTATCCGGTGTCCTGGAGCGGGTCGTAGGCCGACGGGGGTGCCTCGCCGACCGGCGGCGGGGACGGGATCGGCCAGTTGCCCGAGGGGCCGGCGGGGCCGTCGACGCGTGGCATCGCCTCCGTGGCCCGCAGGTCCGCGCGGCCGGTCGCGTAAGGCTGCTGAGGTGTCGATACGGCCCGGTAGGCGGCGGCGAAGCCGGACGCGGGGGCTGCGTAGTCGGGTGCCGGGGGCGTCGTCGCGTCGTCCCGCGCGGGGTTCGCCGTACGCCGGTTCTCGTAGCCGGGCAGCGACGCGGTCTCCGCCGCCCGGGCCCGGCTCGCGTCCAGCTCCTCGCGGCCGGGCCGCTCCTCGGTGCCCAGGATCGCGACGAGCCGGTCGGCGACCTTGTGCTTGAACGGGCGGGGAGCCGCGCGCAGGGCGAGGGCCGCGGCGACCGCGACGAGGCACAGCTCGTACGACACCATGAAGAACGTCTTCGCCGGGCGGCCGGCGAACAGGCCGTGGACCAGCGCCGCGCACCAGGCCGGGTAGGCCAGCATGTGCATCGCGCGCCAGCGCGCCGCGACCGGCGCCGGGGAGGCGAACTGGTTGCGCAGGGCGCCGGTGACACCCACGAAGATCATGAGCAGTCCGGCCAGGGAACCGAGGCCGATGAGTCCCGCGCTGCCCTTGACGCCGAGGCTGAAGGGGACGAGCGCGGCGATGAGGACGGTGTGGTCGAGCGCCAGCTTGATCGTGATGTGCACCAGGAGGAACGCGATCGAGGCGACGGCGGTCACCCGGTGGATGCCCTGCGCGACGATCCGCTGGCGCGTGTTGAGGATGAGCCGGTCCTGGGCGACCAGGCCCCAGATCACCGAGCAGGTGAGGCAGACCAGGGACAGGACGCCGGCACCGAAGTTGAGGAAGTCCTGCAGCCGGCTGCCTCCGAACAGCACGACCACCGGTATGAGCAGCAGAACAACAGCGGACGCCATCCCATAGGCCGACCGGCCCGGTTTGGGGAGCGAGCTGTTACTACGACGAGGGTTCATGGGGGCAACTCCGAGCGGTTCGGTAAAGCGGTCCCGCTGCGGCACTCTAAGCGGCGTCATACCGATCAGTACGAGGTTTGAGTTATTGCGTTGTTATCAAAGGACTATCTGGCTGTTGCGTTGTCCCATAGCGGGCGTTACGCGAAGTAACCCTTGAACGGGGTTCAGTTCGTGCTGCGTCTTGCCTTGTCTTGTCATGCCGACCGGGTGTGTCGACCAGGCATACGGAAGTGCGTCGCGGCCTGCTCAAGGCCTGCGGTACCCTGACGCCATGCGTGCCGTACGCCTTCTGCTTAGCGGGCCGCGCTGATCAGTCCCGACCACCGGATGAAACGTGGTCGGCATCGGCGCGGCGTCCCCTCCTGTGCGAGGGGATTTTTCGTTTCTTGAAAGTCACAGCCGCAGGCAGAGACGATCGATGGAGCTTTGAGGATCATGAGCGAGACGAACCCCGCTGCCGCCGCCGCAACCCCGGCGGAGGCCGCGCCGCACCGCTACACGGCCGCCATGGCGGCCGAGATCGAGGCACGCTGGCAGGACTTCTGGGACGCAGACGGCACCTATGCCGCGCCGAACCCGAAGGGCGATCTGGCCGGTGACCCCGAGCTGGTAGCCAAGCCCAAGAAGTTCATCATGGACATGTTCCCGTACCCCTCCGGTGCGGGCCTGCACGTCGGTCACCCCCTGGGCTACATCGCCACCGATGTCTTCGCCCGCTTCCAGCGCATGACCGGCCACAACGTCCTGCACACCCTGGGCTTCGACGCCTTCGGCCTGCCCGCCGAGCAGTACGCCGTGCAGACCGGCACGCACCCGCGCGTGTCCACCGAGGCCAACATCGAGAACATGAAGTCCCAGCTGCGCCGGCTGGGCCTGGGCCACGACAAGCGCCGGTCGTTCGCCACGATCGACCCGGAGTACTACAAGTGGACCCAGTGGATCTTCCTGCAGATCTTCAACTCCTGGTACGACGACGAGGCGAAGAAGGCCCGCCCCGTCTCCGAGCTGATCGCCCAGTTCGAGTCCGGTGAGCGTGCCGTACCGGGCGTCGACGGTGACACGCGCGCGTGGAACGAACTGAGCGCCGCCGAACGGGCCGACGTCCTGAGCGAGTTCCGCCTGGCCTACGCGTCCGAGGCGCCCGTCAACTGGGCGCCCGGCCTGGGCACCGTGCTGGCCAACGAGGAGGTCACCGCTGACGGCCGCTCCGAGCGCGGCAACTTCCCCGTCTTCAAGGCCAAGCTGCGCCAGTGGAACATGCGGATCACCGCCTACGCGGACCGGCTGCTGGACGATCTGGAGGAGCTGGACTGGCCCGAGGCCATCAAGCTGCAGCAGCGCAACTGGATCGGCCGCTCCGAGGGCGCCCGCGTCGACTTCCCGATCGACGGCGAGCGCATCACGATCTTCACGACGCGCCCGGACACCCTGTTCGGTGCGACCTACATGGTGCTGGCTCCCGAGCACCCGCTGGTCGAGAAGTTCACCCCGGCCGCCTGGCCGGAAGGCACCCACGAGGTGTGGACCGACGGCCACGCAACTCCCGCCGAGGCCGTCGCCGCCTACCGCGCGCAGGCCGCCTCCAAGTCGGACGTGGAGCGCCAGGCCGAGGCCAAGGACAAGACCGGCGTCTTCACCGGAGCGTTCGCGGCCAACCCGGTCAACGGCGAGCAGGTCCCGGTCTTCATCGCCGACTACGTCCTGATGGGCTACGGCACCGGCGCGATCATGGCTGTACCGGCGCACGACACGCGCGACTTCGCGTTCGCGCGCGCCTTCGAGCTGCCGATCCGCTGCGTCGTCGAGCCCACCGACGGCCGCGGCACGGACACCTCGACGTGGGACGACGCCTTCGTCTCGTACGACGCGGAGATCGTCAACTCCGCGGGCGACGACGTGAAGCTGGACGGCCTGGGCGTCGTCGAGGCCAAGGCGCGCATCACCGAGTGGCTGGCGCGCAAGGGCATCGGCGAGGGCACCGTCAACTTCCGCCTGCGTGACTGGCTGTTCAGCCGCCAGCGCTACTGGGGCGAGCCCTTCCCGATCGTCTACGACGAGGACGGCATCGCCCACGCGCTGCCCGAGTCGATGCTGCCCCTGGAGCTGCCCGAGGTCGAGGACTACTCGCCGCGCACCTTCGACCCGGACGACGCCGACACCGAGCCCGAGACGCCGCTGTCGCGCAACGAGGACTGGGTGAACGTCACCCTGGACCTGGGTGACGGACGTGGTCCGCGCAAGTACCGCCGCGAGACCAACACCATGCCCAACTGGGCCGGTTCCTGCTGGTACGAGCTGCGCTACCTGGACCCGCACAACGACGAGAAGCTGGTCGACCCGGAGATCGAGCGGTACTGGATGGGCCCGCGTGTGGGGCAGCCGCACGGCGGTGTCGACCTGTACGTCGGCGGCGCCGAGCACGCCGTACTGCACCTGCTGTACGCGCGCTTCTGGTCCAAGGTGCTGTACGACCTGGGGCACATCTCGTCGGCCGAGCCGTTCCACAAGCTGTTCAACCAGGGCATGATCCAGGCCTTCGTCTACCGCGACAGCCGTGGCATCGCGGTGCCGGCCGCCGAGGTGGAGGAGCGCGAGGGCGCGTACTACTACCAGGGCGAGAAGGTCAGCCGCCTGCTGGGCAAGATGGGCAAGTCCCTGAAGAACGCGGTCACTCCGGACGAGATCGCCGCCGAGTACGGTGCCGACACCCTGCGCCTGTACGAGATGGCGATGGGTCCGCTGGACGTCTCCCGGCCGTGGGACACGCGCGCGGTGGTCGGCCAGTTCCGGCTGCTGCAGCGGCTGTGGCGCAACATCGTCGACGAGGCGACCGGTGAGGTCACCGTCACCGGCTCCGAGCCCGACGAGGAGACGCTGCGCGCCCTGCACAAGGCGATCGACGGGGTGCGTCAGGACCTGGAGGGCCTGCGCTTCAACACCGCCATCGCCAAGGTCACCGAGCTGAACAACCACCTGACCAAGGCGGGCGGCACGGTGCCGCGCTCGGTCGCCGAGCCGCTGGTGCTGATGGTCGCGCCGCTGGCCCCGCACATCGCCGAGGAGCTGTGGCGCCGTCTGGGCCACACCGACTCGGTCGTCCACCAGGACTTCCCGGTCGCCGACCCGGCGTACGTCGTCGACGAGACCGTGACCTGCGTCGTGCAGATCAAGGGCAAGGTCAAGGCCCGCCTGGAGGTCTCGCCGGCCATCTCCGAGGAGGAGCTGGAGAAGGTGGCACTGGCCGACGAGAAGGTCGTCGCGGCGCTGGACGGGGCGGGGATCCGCAAGGTGATCGTGCGGGCGCCGAAGCTGGTGAACATCGTCACGGCGTAAGCGTCCGGGTGCTGCCTCCGGGTAGTCCCCTACGGGCAGGTTCGGGGTTCTTCTGGAACCCAGGGCCTGCCCGTTGCGTTTAGGGTTGAAGAGGCGGAGAGGCGGAAGAGCGCGAAGACCGGCGCGGCGCCTGTCGTGGGAGGCCCTAGGAGGAGAGTCGTGGAAACAGTGATCGCAGTCTTGGCCGTGATCTTCCTGCTCTTCGTGGTCCTGGGCGCCTACGCCACGGTCAAGGTGATCGGCGCCGCCAAGCGCGGCGTCGACCGCACGATCACGCAGGCCCGCCGCACGGTGGAGGACCACACCCTGCGCGCCAAGTCCTTCGCGCAGACCGGCCCGGCGGGCGAGATCGCCCAGCTCCGGCTCAGCCTGCGCACCTCGATGAGGGCCACCCAGGACGCGCTGCACGTGGGCGTGGCCGAGGACGAGTCGCTGAGAGAGTCGCTCGGCCTCTTCCAGCGGCTCAGCGTCCACGGGCACGAACTGGACGACGAACTCAAGCGCCTGGAGTCCGAGCCGGACCGGGCGGCCCTCGCCGCCCTGCTGCCCGAGCTGCGCGGCCGCACCGAACGCATCACGAAGTCCGCAGACTCCCTGCGCTGGGCCGCCCGCGACCGGGCCCACCATCTCGCCGCCGACGACCTGGACTCGCTGAGCACCCAGATCCACGTCGAGACCGGCGCGCTGCGGCACTGGCAGCGCACCGAACCGTCACAGGCGCCGCCGCCCTGGCCCGAGACCCCGGAGGCCGACGGATCGCACACCCAGCAGACCTGGCGTCAGACCCCCAAGTCCCGCACCGCCGAGGAACCCACCCGGCCCGCCATCACCCCGCCCGGACGGCGCCAGCAGTACCCCTGGCAGAAGAAGCCCCGCCCCGAGAGCACCACTTGATCCGGCCGGTCCCGGCCCGGTGAGAGGGGCCGGGCTGCCGCACGGGCGCTACGCCAGGTAACCTCCAGCTCATGTCCCGCCATGTCGCGATCGTCACCGATTCAACGGCCTACCTGCCGCCCCGGGCGATGGAGCGTCACAGCATCACGGCGGTTCCCCTGACCGTGGTTCTCGGCGACCGGGCACTCGAAGAGGGCACCGAGATCTCGACCCGTGCCCTGGCCCAGGCGCTGCAGAAGCGGCGGCCCGTCACCACGTCCCGCCCGAGCCCGCGGCAGTTCGCGGAAACCTACCGCAGGGTCGCCGAGTCCGGCGCCACCGGCATCGTCTCGCTCCACCTCTCCGCCGAGTTGTCGGGGACGTACGACGCGGCCGTCGTCGCTGCGCGTGAGGCGCCGGTGCCGGTGCGGGTGGTGGACACCGGCATGGTCGCGATGGCCCTCGGCTTCTGCGCGCTCGCCGCGGCGCAGGTCGCGGACGCGGGAGGCACGGTGGACGAGGCCGTCACGGCGGCGGAGAAGCGGGCCGCGGGCACCTCCGCCTACTTCTACGTCGACACCCTCGACTATCTGCGCCGCGGCGGCCGCATCGGCGCCGCGCAGGCCCTGCTGGGGTCCGCACTCGCCGTGAAACCCCTGCTCCAGCTGGAGGGTGGCCGCATCGAACTCCTCGAGAAGGTACGGACGGCGTCGAAGGCGATCGCCCGCCTCGAGGAGATCGTGGCCGAACGGGCGGGCGGCGCCGAGGTCGACATCGCGGTCCACCATCTCGCCGCCCCCGACCGGGCGTCGGCCCTCGCCGACCGGCTGCGGACCCGGGTACCGGGCCTCGCCGACCTGCATGTGAGCGAGGTCGGCGCTGTGATCGGGGCGCACACCGGGCCAGGGCTGCTGGGGGCGGTCGTCTCACCTCGGTGAGGCGGGGACGCAGGGCATTTCGTCGGTGGTTCTTCGTCGGTGGGTTCACTCGTGTGAGTGATGGAGTTATCCACAACTGGGCGGTAATCCCCGGAAATTGAGCAAGATCATCGCGAATGGGCGGGATGTCCGATCCTCGTCGCATGGCACTTCGATCACGCTCACGCACAGCGACCGCGACCAGTGGCCCGGGCCGCGGACCGGCCTCCGACGGCCGTACCCGTCACCGCCGGACACCTGTACGCCGTAACTCCCGCCAGGGGCACTACCCGGCGGAGGAGCTGCGCCGCCGCGCGGAACTGCTCTTCGGCGAACGCGCCCTGCAGCGGCGGGAGTCGGGACATGGGCCTCCGGGTGGGGCGACGGCGGTCGTGACGGGTACGGCGACGGTGACGGGATCGGCGTCCGGGGCGAGGCAGGCACCGGTTGCCGTGCTGCCGGAGGGGCCGACACCGCCGGACGGGCCGACTCCGCCGAGTCTGCGGGAGCGTGCCGGGACTGCCCTGCGTGAGCGCATGCCGGTGTGGCTGCAGACCAGGTGCGGGCTGGAGCGGCGGGGCGTGGTCGCGCTCGCGGCACTGCTCGTCCTGGTCGCCGTGTTCGCCGTCCAGCACTTCTGGGCCGGCCGCACGCAGGCCGTGCGGGCACCTCAGGTGGTGCGGTCGGAGGAGCGGCTGGGGGAGGACAGGCAGGGTGGCAAGGGAGGGAAGGACGAGGCGTCGGCCTCCGGCGGCCGTGCGTCGAGCGGTGTGTCCGAAGTACCCAGTGGGGCGGGCTCGGCGAGCACCGAGATCGTGGTGGACGTCAGCGGGAAGGTCCGCAAGCCCGGGATCCATCGATTGCCGGCCGGTTCGCGGGTCGTGGATGCCTTGCGGGCCGCGGGCGGCGTACGGCAGGGCACCAGCACCGAGGGCCTCAACCGCGCCCGGTTCCTGGTAGACGGCGAGCAGATCGTCGTGGGCGGTCCCGCACCGGCGGTGGGACGCGGCCCCGGCGGCACGAGCGGCTCGGGGACGGCGGGCTCCACGGCGGGAGCGGGCGGTCCCGCCGCCCCGGTCTCCCTCAACACGGCCACCGCGGACCAACTCGACACACTGCCCGGAGTCGGTCCCGTGCTGGCCCAGCACATCATCGACTACCGCACCCAGCACGGTGGTTACCGCTCGGTCGACGAACTGCGCCAGGTCAACGGCATCGGTGACCGCCGGTTCTCCGATCTCCGCGACTTGGTACGGCCATGAGCCGCCGCACCGTACCCCCACTCGAACCGCAGGCGGCCCGCCGTCCGGTGCACGCCGACTCCGGCAAGCGGCTGGGCGCCGCCCATCCCCGGCAGGAAGGGCCGACGGACCTGCGCCTCGTACCGCCCGCCTTGACGGCCTGGGCCATGGCGGCACTGGGGCTGGAGGTTCCGCCGCTGTGGATCACCGGGATCGCGGTGCTGTGCCTGATCGTGGCCGTCATTCTGCTGGGGGCGCGACGCGGTGCGACAGGGCGAATGTTCGCCCCATCGCCCCGGTTGACCCGGCCCTCAGCCTGGCTCACCTGGCCCCGTGCCTCCGTCGCCGCCGTACTGCTGTGCGTCGCCGCGGCCGCGGTGTCCGCCGGGCTGCACGGGGCGGACGTGCGGCGCGGGCCGGTGCCCGGGCTGGCCCGGGAGTACGCGACCGTGACCGCGGAGGTCGAGCTGGACTCCGACCCCTGGCTCAGCAGACCCCGTGTACGAGGCGATCACGCGGCCCCGGCCGCCGTGCTGGTCCGCGCCGAGGTGCGACGGGTGGAGGAGGCGGACGGGACGGCCGTGAGCACGCGGACGCCGGTGCTGATGATCGTCGACGAGGATGTCCCGGCACCCGAGCGGCAGGGCGGCGGGGCCGGCGGCGGGGCCGGGCGTTCGGCCTGGCTGGGGCTGTTGCCCTCCACCCGGCTGCGGGTGAGTGCCAGGCTGGCCCCCACGATGACCGACGGGGACCGCAGTGCGGCCGTGCTGCGTGTGCGGGAGCAACCGGTACCGGAGGTCGTGGGCGGGCCGAGTGCGCCGCAGCGGCTGGCGGGGCGGCTGCGGGCCGGGCTGCGCGTGGCGACCGACGGGCTGCCCGCGGACGCGCGGGCGTTGCTTCCCGGGCTGGTCGTCGGAGACACCTCGCGGATCACGCCCGAGCTGGACGAGGCGTTCAAGGAGACGGACCTGGCTCACACGCTCGCCGTTTCCGGCAGCAATCTCACGGTCCTGCTCGCCCTGCTCGTCGGACCGCCCGGCCTGGCGCGGTACGCCGAGCGCCGTGGGCTCGCCCCGCGCCTTGGCATCCCGCTGCGGGCCACGGCGCTGCTCGCCGGGGCGATGACGCTCGGCTTCGTCGTCGTGTGCCGGCCCGACCCGAGTGTGCTGCGCGCCGCGGCCTGCGGAGCCGTCGCATTGCTCGCCCTGGCGACCGGGCGCCGCAGATCCCTGATCCCGGCGCTGGCGACGGCCGTACTGCTGCTGGTGCTGTACGACCCGTGGCTGGCCCGCAGCTACGGGTTCCTGCTCTCGGTGCTGGCCACGGGGGCGCTGCTGGTGCTCGCGCCGGGCTGGAGCGCGGCGCTGCGGCGGCGCGGGGTGCCCGCACGGTTGGCCGAGGCGCTGGCCGCGGCCGCCGCGGCGCAGGCGGTGTGTGCGCCGGTCGTCGCCGTGCTGTCGGCGCGGGTGAGCCTGGTGGCGGTGCCCTGCAATCTGCTGGTCGAGGCCGCGGTCGCCCCGGCCACGGTGCTGGGCTTCGCGGCGCTGGGCGCGGCGCCGATCGCGATGCCCTTGGCCAAGGCCCTTGCCTGGTGCGCGAGTTGGCCGGCCGGGTGGATCGCGGGTGTGGCCCGGACCGGGGCCGCGCTGCCCGGTGGGGGAGTGGACTGGCCCGGCAGCTGGACGGGCGCGCTGCTGCTCGCCGGGGTCACGGTGGTCGTCGTACTCGTCGCGCGCCGGCTGCTGCGGCACCCGTGGTGGTGCGGTGCCTGTGCGGTGCTGCTCCTGCTGCTGGTGCTACGGCCGGCGCCGCTGGCCCGGGTGATCACGGGCTGGCCGCCGCCGGGCTGGCGGTATGCGATGTGCGACGTGGGACAGGGCGACGCGACGGTCCTGGCGGCGGGAGAGGGCAGCGGCGTGGTCGTGGACGCCGGACCCGATCCGACGCTCGTCGACCACTGCCTGCGCGAACTCGGCATCACCAGGATCCCGCTCGTCGTCCTCACCCACTTCCACGCCGACCACGTCGCGGGGCTGCCCGGCGTGCTGCGGGGCCGCTCGGTGGGCGCGATCGAGACGACGGACTTCGAAGAACCCGCGGACCAGGTCGAGTTCGTGAGAAGGGAGGCAGCCGAACGGAACATTCCGCTCACCCATGCCGTCGCCGGGGAGCGGCGGCGCACCGGAGCGCTCACCTGGCAGGTGCTGTGGCCTCCGGCGCGCCCGGCACCGGATCCCGACGGCCCCAACGACGCGAGCGTCACGCTGCTCGTCCGGTCGTCAGGACTGCGGCTGCTGCTGCTCGGGGACCTGGAACCCCCGGCCCAGCAGGCGCTGTTGAGATCACCGGCGGCGGCCGCGCTGGGCGGTGTCGACGTGCTGAAGGTCGCCCACCACGGGTCGGCGTACCAGGACCCCGGGCTCATACGTCTCGTGTCGCCGCGGGTGGCGCTCATCTCGTGCGGGGCGGACAACCCGAAGACTCGCGACTTCCAGTTCTAGCACATCTGCCCTGGTCAGCGCAGGGATTCAGCGGCAGGAAGGGGGCAGCGACGGGGCGAACTCACGCGTTCTAGGCGCCACTTATCCGCGTAGCCTGATCAGGTCATAAAAAGCGCCCCGGCGGGAAGGGTTCAGCTTCCGCACCGGGGCTACCGACTGAAAAGGAGTCGGCATGCCTGAGCCTATCGGCACTGAGACGCACGAGCCCCTGCGACGCCTGCCGTGGACCGGACCGGAAGGCAAGGTGGAGTACGTCACGCCGGGGGACGGGGTTATCAACCAGATCGCAGACAGCACAGAAGCGCACATAGTCAGCATGGCGCGCGACGATGCTGCCTATGCGCTGGCGATGGCGGAGCGCCCGGAAGTGCCCCGCGCTGAACTGCGCCTGATCATCCGGAAGTTGGCCGGTGCGGTGAAGGACGTTGCCAGCGTGGCGGAACTGCGTGGCGAACGGCTCAGCGAACCGGTCTACGGTCCAGCGGCAAGGGCCCTTGAAGAGGCGTTGCGCGCGGCTCTCCGTCGCATCTGACGAGCTGTCAGGAAACGAATAAACGGCCCCTAGAGCCTCCGGAATACATCCGGGGACCCTGGGGGCCGTTCTTGGTCTCAAAGCCTCTCAGTGGGCCAGGAGAGGCGCAGGCCATAGCGCTGGTTCACGTAGTCGATTGGGTCGCTGGCGCCCTTGCTGCTGTTGCACGTTGCGCAGGACGGAAGCAGGTTTGCGCGGCTGTGCTCGCCACCCAGCGAAAGCGGCTGTATGTGTTCGTCGTGTTCGTATGGGCCGCCACAGAACACACAGCCGTACGAGCCGATTTCGTCCCAGTAGGCCAGCAGATCAGCGCGGGTGAAATCCTCGACCTGGGCAGCAGCTTTGGTAGCGCGTCGACGCTGGTTGGCGGCACGGTGCTTGTCTGGGTTGCTGACTTTCCACTCACGCGTGCGCGCATTCTTAGCAGCACGCCTCGCAGGGTCCGCCAAACGCCTGCGGTCACCCTCACGGGCGTGTGTCCGGTATTCGGGTGTCCGCTTGCGCGCCGCATCACACGTATAACAGCGATGGTGGCGCCCGTCTGGGTACCCCTTGGCGGCCGGGAATGCTCCGTGCGCCTTGACAGCGAAACAGCTAGAGCAAGTCTTGTACGGGATGCCCAGCGCGCGGAAACGGCGGTTACGGGCCAGCCTGGTGCGCCTGTCAGCCAGCGGCGCCGGTCGAGTCTCCATGGCTTTCCCTCCACTCGTCAGACAGCCTGGCCAGCGCAGTGCGCATGACGACATTCGGGGTCAGGTTCATTTCACGTGCCAGCGCGAGCAGCTCGGCCAGCTCCTCATCGCTGATGCGGACGCGTACGCGGGTCAACTTGTGTACCTCCTAGGCGAGTTGCGTTCGGATGCGCTGGGCACGTGCCTGGCCGATGCTCAGATGCGCTTGGAGTGCACGCAGGCTTGGCGCCTTGCCGGTTGCGCTGTGCACTTCGGCGGCGAATGCGCGAGCCTTTGGCAGCAACTCGTCTGGCTGCGCCTCGGATGCGGGGGCGGGAATGGCTGTGGGGCGCTGTACAGGGCCCGTAGCGCGCTCAGGCTCCACGGATACCGGCGCAGGCTCAGGGGCGCTCACAGGGGCGCTCAGCGCCTTTACGCGCCAGAGCACCAGGGGCGCTATCGCGCTGACTGCGACCACCAGCGGAACGGATACGGGAACCAGGTGTGAACTCACCAGGTGCGCAAGTGCATTCGTCGTAATCAGCGCAACCACCACAGCGGGTACGTCGCGCTTCACGCTGAATGCACGCAGGGCGTAGACGTCGAGTGCAGCCGGAATGCATCCAGCGACCCATTGGCCGTATCCGGCTGCGCGGGCAAGTGCGTATTCAGCGCTGGCAGTTGCAACCAGGGCAGCGAGCAGGGCGAGTGCGCCGAGTAGGTCTCTTTTCAAGATCATCTGACTATCAGTCAGCTATCCCGTAAACGTGGCGGATCTGCTGGCGCTCAGGCTCCGAAATCTCCTGCCATTCGACCTGGCTGATGCCAGAGCCAATCGGCGGGAAATCGTGGCCCTCTTGGCCCTCTCGCAGCAGTCGGCGACGCTCGCGGGTGTACTCGGTTTTGCACTTTCGGCACCATGGCTGCAAGCCTCGGCGCGCTTCATAGGCAAACTCGCTGGCTGGCTTTTCCTGCTGGCAGCGCGAGCACCATTCAGGGAAGTCGTCCCAGTAGTCGGCGGTTATGGTCATGGGTCACTCTCCGTGCTGTAGCTGTATGTCCGAATTGGGCGTGTAGAACCAGGTTTCTAACCGGGCGCACCTGTCAGAGCCCTCCCCTGCGTCTCGGGGGGTCATGATCATCGGGGTCATCCCCCACCCCCTGTGTCACTCAGCGTGAGAATCAAAAGCCAAAAGATTCTCGCGCTGTCTTACGTGAGTGGTGAGCCTTGGTCAGTGACTGCAAGTTGTCCCAGTCGAATGCCTTGGGACCGAGCAGGCCGAGCCCGTCAATGTGGTCCACCTCGCTGGCGCTCGGCCTCAGCGGCTCAGCAATGGCGAGACATTCGCTGCACTCGCAATACGGATTGGCGCGCAGGTAGGCCACGCGCTCACGTTCCCAGCGGGCACGCAGGTTGGCACTCACGTTCCGGTGGCCAGTGTGGTATTCCCTGCCGGTCGTTGTTGAAGTCCGAGCATGGGCCCTGCATTTGCCGCCCCATGTCAGGCACGGGCACCCAGGTACCGAGCAGACGCTACGGCGCTTGCCCTTTGGCTTTGGGCCAGGGTCGCAGGGCTCATGCGCTGCGCGCTCCGCAGGCTTGCTAGGCGCCTCGCTGGGCGACGTGAAGACACCCTCTGGGTACTGGCCATCAGCGGGCACCACCAGGCCCGTACGCAGCCACTGAGCGGTGTTCTCGGCTGGTATCTCGATGATGTCGCCAGCGATGAGCTGCGAGCCGTTGAAGAACAGTTGGCGGAACTCCGCAACGCGTAGTCGCACCAGGGGGTCAGACATAGTCACCCCACACGTCCTGAAACGTGGTGTCCCTGGTGCGCGGCGGGGTGAATGCAGCCGCAATTCCCTGGTCTATCCAGCCCTGCGCAACCTCGGCGGGCACATTGCGCAGCACCTGCCCACCACTGAACACGGCGCCCTGGTAGGTGACTTGGAATCCGGCATTGATCTTGACGTACATGGGCCCTCTATTCGGTAGGCCAGGGGGCCACATACCAAAACTGGTAGGTGACCCCCTGGACGCAGTCCTTACGCGCGCTGGGCCGCACCAGCGCTGATGAGCTTCTCAGCGACGTTGGCGGGAAGGTATCGCGCCATTCCGTCAATGAGCACAGCGCGGTACTCGGGCCCATCCGTGTCAACGCTCATGCCATGCGACGCGATGAACCTGCGGAACATCTCCGAATGCGCCATGTCACCGGACGGGTTGCCGTCGATACGGGGCAGCGGGCCAGCGCTCTGCACATGCTTGGTACCGACCAGCGCACGGGCCGCATGACGCATCATTCCGCGAGCATTCCGCAAAGCCTTCTCAGCCTCAGCCTCGGCCTTTTCCGCTGCAACGTAAGCGGCGCGAATGTCGTCAGCCATACCGGGCGCTTCCTGCTGCCACGCGAGGGTTATCGCATTGTCCGCCTGAAGCGCCTTACCGCGCAGCGCCTCAAGCACACCCATGGCTTCGCCTCGCAGGGCAGCAGCCTGCTCGTAGTGACTCGGCCCGGTAGGCAGGGGCTTGCCCGCCAGGGTGGCAGCCTTGGCGGCCTCTGCGTCGCGCTGGTGGGCTCGAGCCTGCCAGTGGTCGTCGGCCACGTCGGCGTAGCGCAGCTCAGCGTCTCCCAGCGCGTCATAAGCCTTATCGCGCTCCGCCTCAGCCGCAGAAACAGCCTTCGGCATACCGAACGGGGAATACGTCTGTGCAAGGTCACTCATCTTTTCTCAGCTTTCGTAGGTGTTCAGCTCAGCGGCAGTGCGCTTGGCGTGGCCGTGCCCTGAGACAGCGTCACGACGCAAGGCACAGCGCATGGAATGGGTGCGCCCATGGGACCAATGAGGGCGCTGATTGATGGTGGCGCGCAGGATTACGCGGGAATGGCAGCGCGGGCACATGAACGGCGCCCCATCGGCTGGCGCGTCCTCAGCGCTGTATATGTCAACGTGCGCCAGCGATATGGCGTACAGCACGCGCGCTCACCGCTGAATGTGGGAACTGCGGTACGCCGTAATCGCGTTGGTCAGCCTGGCCAGCGAGTCAGTCAGCCGCGCGAGTGCATCAACCTCGGCCAGGTCTGGCTTTTCCTGGTCGACCAGCCTGAGCGCCCAGGCAGTTACGAGCTGCTCTAGCGCCCTGCGGGTGGGCACCTTGGGTGCGATATCAGCGGGTGTGGGAGTAGTCATCTTGTGTCCTTTAGACAGGCACCTACCAGTTTTGGTAGGTGGCTAGCGGGTGGTGTGGATAGCCACCAGGGCGAGTGCGCACAGCGCGGATAGGGTTTCGAAGAAGGCGATGATCACGTGTGCTCCAGTGAATGTCTGTGACAGCAGCGGGCAGCGCGCTGACCTGCGGGGATGCCTGAGCCGGCGAGTGGTGCCTATTTGCGTGTGCAGCGGACAGGGGATCTCAGCTGTCCACGGCATGGGCAGCACCTGTCCAGGGTGTTTGCGCAGGTCAGCGGGTGTGGTGGACAGGTGGGACAGCTAGGACAGGCACTTGGGCAAAAGTCCATATGCCATTAGCACTGGTGGATTCCATTTCCCAAAACACCTGTCCACAGCTGTCCAGCTGTCCATAAACCATGTCTGACCTGCGGTTTCTCGTGGACAGCTGAGCAACTCCAGCTGTCCATAAAGGGTCAGCTAGCTGTCCACGCCAAAGATGCCGGGCGCGTGCTTCCGCAATTCCTCGCGTGACAGGTCATCAGCGAGCGCGACGCCGACCAATCCGCGCTGTCCACCCTGCTTCTTGGCGCTGATCTCACCCTTGCTGCGTTCGATCACTGCCTTATTCAGCGTGCTGCCCATCTGGAATGCCTTGTCACCGTTGGCTTGCGCCCACTGCTCGTACGCAGTCCAGACAGCAGCGTTGGAAAGCCAGCGCCCCGGAATGGCCACCAGCACACCAGGCATGAAGCCAGCGAGGGAATCAGACTCCTCGCGGTACTCGGCGATTGCCTCGCGCACGCTGGCAGGGTCCTCTAGGCCATTCTCAAACCAGTCGACGGCGCCCCGGACGAGCCAGGCGAGAATGCCCGCCCGTTCGCTGCGTAGCGTGTCCTCGAGGTCCAGATCCTTGGCGTCACCCTCGAACCGCTGGAGAAACGGGATCAGCTTGATACGGCGCCAGGTGCCTGTGTCCTGCTCGCGCACAATCGGTTTGTAGTTGCTGGCAAGCAGGATCAGCGCCTGTGGCTTGAACGCGTACGGCTTGCGGTACTTGGGATTGACCGTGATCTCTTCGCCGCCGGTCGCATTCTTGATTGCTGCGGAATCCAGGACAGCGGATCGGTTTGTCTCGCTGGCCAGGGCGAGCCGTGCGCCAACCAACATTTCTGCCTCGGGGCCGCCTCGCGCTTTCCCGCTGGTGGTGAACATGTCGAATGGCACCGTGGCAGCGTGGTCGCCGAGTAGTTCCCGCAGCGTGGTCAGTAGCGTCGACTTGCCGTTAGATCCGGCGCCGTACAGGACAGCGAAACACTGTTCCTTGGTGCTGCCAGTAATGCCGTACCCGAGCAGCCGTTGAACGTACGTCGGTAGCTCAGGGTCATGGGCGAAAATCTCGGATATGAAGCGCTCCCAGCGAGGCGCCTTTGCGTCCGGGTCATACGCGACAGTGACAGCGCGCGTAATCCGCTGATCCGGCTGGCCATCGTCAATCTCGCCCGTGCGCAGGTCGATTACGCCATTGGGCGCCGCGAGTAGGTACGGGTTACGGTCCCACTCTCCGCTGTATCGCACCTCGGGCAGGCCCTTGAGCATGTCTACGACGTTGTCTCGGCGCTGGCGGGAACCGAGGTACTGCGCCTTGCGCTGGTCCTTCTCAGCCTTGCGCAGGTCCCGCAGCATCGTCTGTACGGTCGACACGATTTCGTCGCCCTCGGGGTCAGCCTGCCAGTGCTGGCCATCGTCCGGGAATGTGTGCCAGCCACGCGACCGGCTGTAGGCCAGCGAGCCACCAAAGCGGCTGTCCAGTGCGTAAGTGGCTAGGTCATCGTCGGACTGCGTGCCTATGGCCTCAGCGCTGGAATCGCCCTGCGCCTGTAGCAGCGCGGATAGCAGCGCCTGCGCGTCAATGTTCTGTAGGTCCATCAGAGGATCACTCCGGCCTCTCGTAGCACCGTGGCGATGCCGTCGATTTCCGTTCGTAGGTTCTGCTTGACGCGCTTCTCTCGCGCTGTCCACGGGTCCATGCGCTCGTGCTCTGCACTCAGGCGCCGGTACTTGTTCCGCAGCACGTACAACTGCCCGTAGACGTACTCGAGTTGCCAGTTCACCTGCTCGTCCGGGTCGCACAGGATGTATCCGGGCGTCCGCTGTGTGTCGCGCGGGTCGACCACCTGATTGCGTTTGGCGACTACGTCCAAGCAATGGGGCGCACGGTGGCCGAGCATGGCGCCGTGGCTGTGCTGCAATCGGCAGTAGGGGCAGGTGATTACGCGCGATTCACCGGCCAGCTTGCCGTTCGGGTAGTAGTCCTGGACGAGCGTCGCAGCTACGCGCGGGTGATAGGTGTCTAGGTCCATGGGGCGAATGCCCTTCCTTCCTTGGCCGGTAGTTCAGGGGGTGGCGTAAAGCCTGATGGTCGGAAAGCTGAGCCCTGTCACGCGCCGGATTTCCTCTTGGGTCATCCGTGCCTTTGCGCTGGGCATCAGCTCGCGCAACTCGGCATCAGCGGCGGCGAGTTCATCGCGCAGCCTCTTGCGCCGGGCGCCAACTGCCCTTACGCGCTCTGTGATTTCGTCCATGGTGTTACCTCCTTCTGCTTACAGAGCCAGGGCAAAGCAAACGCGCCAGCCGCAATGACTGACGCGTTGCTCTAACCACCGGCCAAGGTGGGAATCTGTGGGGGCGCTGTTCGCCGCTCTCGAGGGTGTTCTAGCGAGTCGGTTACCTGCTGGGCATTTCCGCAGGCCAGAGACTTGCGAAGATAACAGAAAGGTAACTTTGTGGCCTGTGTCACACGTACTGGCGTATCGGCCAGCGCGCTGCCCTCTAGGGACATCTAGCGGTTCGAATGCCTGAGCCCTGGGCGCCTGTCTGCGTGCATGCGAACGCCCCGCCCACCCAATCCCCCCAGGGGACGGATGAACGGGGCGCAGATGGGCGTTCAGGGGCGCTAGTGCGCTGCGTCAGCGTCGCCGAGTAGCTCTTGAAGCTCAATAGCGTCGGCCGAGATATCACCCGCTGCCGCAGCGAAGAACGGGTCTCGGACGTCGAAGTCAACGCGCCGCTCATCCAACTTGCGCCACCCGCCGCGCGTTGCTCGCTTCACGCTCAGATGCGCCCCGGCGTCTTGCATCATCTGTCGCTTGCCTGCCGTGTCAGCTTTCGCCCACAGCGTGGCGTAGGTCTTACCGGTCCGGATCTCCTCAGTGCGGGGCTCCACACGCTCACGCGTTTCGAGGTCAGCGAGTCGCGCGTCAAGGGCATCCGCATGACGCTGCCACGCTGTCTTAGCTGCGTTCGATTTGTGCCGCCCTTGCTGTGCCTGGTGCTCTTCAAACTCAGCGAGGGTGGCGTCAATCTCAGGCTGTGGGTCATACCCAGGGATTACGCGGCTGTGCGTTACTTCCAGTGCGCCCAGCATCCGCAGAAACTCACGCTCCGCGTACTCTTCTGCCCATTCGCGTTTGATGATGGCTGGCGCGTCGCACTTGTGGCCACGGGTGTGCGCGCCGCACTTATAGGTTTCCGTCTTGCTGGTGCTCTTGCTGTTAGGCGACGGCCGGTGAAGGTACATCCTTTCCCCGCAGCTTCCGCAGTGCGCTACGCGTAGCAAAAGGGCCACCGTGTCCACTCGGTCCGCAGGCTTGTTGTCCACGGAGCGCTCAGCGAGAACAGCCCCGATTGCGTCGAATTCCGCACGGGTCAGAATCGGCTCAGCGGTAGCCATGACAGGCGCACCCTCGCTGCCCGCTCGAACTGGCTTGCCGTCGGTCACCTTCCATCCCAACAGGCGCTCGGAAGTCAGCAGTTCTTTGATGGCGCCGTGTCGCCATGAAAAGCGCCCCCGGACAACAGTCTCGCCAGCCTTGCCGCCTGTCTTCCCGCCGGTTTCTCGTCCTTTCTTGAGGCTCCAGTGGTCACGGGATGAGGGAATGCCGTCCTCATTGAGCCCCCGCGCGATTGCTGCCAGGCTCTTTCCGGGAATGCTTGCGCTGGGGTCGCCCATGAGTTCCCGGACGATTCGCATGATGACTGCTACGGCTTCTGGGTCCTGGACCAGGGTCCACCCGCCGCCTTCCAGCGGAGCGGGCATGTAGCCATACGGGGGGCGCGAGCCTTTCCAGCGGAGCGGCATTACCCGCATTGCTGCCTGCGCGCTGGTGACTCGTTCCCGGATTGATTGGGCTTCCATCTGTGCGGCGAACGCGAACAGCGTGACCATGAGTTGGGCCATGGGGTCCAGCGGGTTGCGGAAGTCCAGTTTGAGCAGACCACCCGGACCCTCGGCAAACACGATCATTTTCCGGTGCTCGCGCGCCCACTTAGCCAATTCGTGTATGTCATCCATGGACCGGACGGCGCGATCGAATCGCCAAAAGACCAGCGCGTCAAAGTCATCCGGGCGCCGGAGCCAAGAGCCCAATTCGGGGCGCTCAAAGGGTGTGGTTTTGCTGGCGCTTACTCCCAGGTCGACGGCTTCCCGGTCGCCCAGGTCGATTCCCTCTGCCGTGGCAGCGCGCTGGTTGGCTTCCCGCTGGCGTTCGGGGCTGGTGGTCTCGTCGGTGAGGACGGACAGGCGGAGGCAGGACACGCCCCTGAGTTGAGTGGTCATGGGGGTGTACGAGCGGTTCGGATGCTTTGTGCCTCTGACCTGCGCAGATGCCGTCATGGTGGGTGGCTCCCAGAACTACTAGTCGGGGAGTCTCCGGAAACCCGTACGGGCACCCGGCGCCGAGCACCGTGGCCGCGCTTCGGGACCAAGGGGCGGTGGTGCTGCGCACGGACGAGGACGGCTCGCTCGCGGTCGCCGGTATGGGCGCCGAACTGCGGGTGGCGCGAGACTGAGGGCATGAACACCGCTCAGGTCGACGCCTATCTCCGCCGGCTAGGGGCCGCCCATCCGGCGTGGCCCACCGTCGAGGTGCTGCGCGAACTGCATCTGCGCCATCTGCGGGCCGTGCCCTTCGAGAACCTGTCGATCCATCTGGGAGAGGAGATCGTGCTGGAGGAGAAACACCTGCTGGACAAGGTGGTGGGCGCGCGCAGGGGCGGGTTCTGTTACGAACTGAACGGTGTGTTCGGGATGTTGCTCGCCGCGCTCGGCTTCGACGTCGTACTGCTGGCGGCGCGGGTGTACGGGGACGAGGGACGGCTCGGGATCCCGTACGACCATCTCGCGCTGCGGGTGGGGACGGTCGACGGGGGCATGTGGCTGGCCGACGTCGGGTTCGGGGCACACAGTCACTATCCGCTGGCGTTCGAGGAGCGGGGGGAGCAGCGCGATCCCGGCGGGGTGTTCCGGATCGTGGAGTCCGGGCCGGACAAGGCGGGCGTCGCGGGCACGGACCTGGACGTGCTGATCGACGGGAAGCGGCAGTACCGGCTGGAGACTCGGCCGCGGGTGCTTGGTGACTTCGTGGCCGGGGCGTGGTGGCACAGCACGTCGCCCGTTTCGCATTTCGCCCGGTCGACGGTGTGCTCACGGGTGACGGAGGACGGAGGGAGGACCACGCTGAGCGGGCGGACGGTGACGGTGACGGCGCCCGACGGGAAGCGCGAGGCGCGCGAGTTGGGGTCGGACGAGGAGGTGCTCACGGCGTACAGGGAGCGGTTCGGGATCGCGCTCGACCATGTGCCGACCGTGCGGGGAGGAACCCTGAAGGCTTGATCCAGCTGATATCGGATGATGTCGGACCACTCGATGCTACTCATGCGTAGTCCCATCACATGTGCTGGATTCCCGTGATATGGGCGCGAGTTGCCTCGAAAGTCGCATCGGTGATCGAATGGTTCTTCGGCAACAGACGTCGAGGCGCACAGGGGTGTCGTAGATGTTCGGCCGCTGGCTGGGAAACCGAACGGACCGGGTGCAACGGACGAGTCCTCTCGCGGCGGTGCAGACCCCGCCCGACGCCGGGGTGTTGAGCTGCCGGGTCCTCGACCCGGTCAACGAGCCGGTCACGCACGCGGAGTTCGCGGTCAGTGACGTGCGGGGGCGCAAGGTGGTCAGCGGTGGGGCGGATCCCTACGGGTCGTTCATGGCGACGGTTCCGGCGGGGGAGTACCGGGTTGCGGTGTCCGCCGAGGGCTACACGCCGTACCGGGCGACCGCGGTGGTCGGTGAGAACGCGCTCGCCTCACTGGGCGATGTGACCCTCCAGGTCGCGCGGCCGCCGGAGCTGCCGGCGCCGGGTGACTGGGGGATCGAGCCGACGCATTCCTCGATCGCCTTCACCGCGCGGCACATCGGGCTGGCCCGGGTCCACGGGCGGTTCAACTCCTTCGCGGGGGCGGTACGGATCGCAGACCGGGTGGAGCAGTCTGCCATGCACGTGGTGATCGACGCGGCGACCATCGACACGGGTGTGCGGATGCGCGACGACCACCTCCGGTCGGCGGACTTCCTGGACGTGGAGCGCTTCCCGACGCTTGAGTTCTACAGCGAGCGTTGCGCGCACAAGGCCGGCAACCGGTGGGCCGTCACGGGCGCGCTCTCGCTGCGCGGAGTGACGCGTACGGTCACGCTCGACATGGACTACCTCGGGCTCGGCAACGGGATGGAGGGCGAAGCGCGGGCCGCGTTCCGGGCCTCGACGGAGCTGCACCGGGACGACTACACGGTGAGCTGGCAGACGATGCTGGCGCGCGGGATTGCGGTGGTCGGGCCGAGTATCAGGGTCGACCTGGACGTGCAGCTCGTGCCCAAGGGCTGACCTGCGCGGATGCGCTGCGCCCGGTGCCGGACAATGGGCCCGTGAGCGATGTGAGACACGTCCTGGTGCTGCCCGACCGTGATGCCGCGGAGGAGGTGGCGCAGGCACTGGCCGAGCGGTTCGGCGTCGACGAGGAGCCGCGGCTCGTGCGGGACGCCCTGGCCGGCGAGGACGACGCGGAGGATGCGCAGTGGCTCGTCGTCCTGCGGGACGAGGACGCGCGACTGGACCCGGCTGCGCTGGACACGTTCGCCGGGGAGTGGGACGGGTGGCGGGAGGAGCCGTAGGTCTACGGGGCCGGCGGCACGAGCGGGCGTAGTCCCGCGGGGTGGTTGGAGCTCGGCGCGGTCCGTTGTCAGTGGTGCGTGGGATGCTTGTCGCGATGGCCAGGAAGACTGCTGAAGACGACCCTCTCGCCCCGGTGACGCTCGCCGTGGGCCAGGAGGACCTCCTGCTCGACCGTGCCGTGCGGGAGGTGGTGGCCGCCGCCAGGGCCGCCGACGCCGACACGGACGTACGCGATCTGACACCGGACCAGTTGCAGCCGGGCACCCTCGCCGAGCTGACGAGCCCGTCGCTCTTCGCGGAGCGCAAGGTGGTGGTCGTACGCAACGCGCAGGATCTTTCGGCCGACACGATCAAGGACGTGAAGGCGTATCTCGGGGCGCCCGCCGAGGAGATCACGCTCGTGCTGCTGCACGCGGGCGGCGCGAAGGGCAAGGGGCTCCTCGACGCGGCGCGCAAGGCGGGGGCGCGGGAGGTGGCCTGCCCGAAGATGACCAAGCCGGCGGACCGGCTGGCCTTCGTGCGGAGCGAGTTCCGGGGCCTCGGGCGCTCGGCCACACCGGAGGCGTGCCAGGCGCTCGTCGATGCCATCGGGAGTGATCTGCGAGAGCTGGCTTCGGCCGTGACGCAGCTCGTCGCCGACGTGGAGGGGACGATCGACGAGGCGGTCGTCGGGAGGTACTACACCGGGCGTGCCGAGGCCTCCAGCTTCACGGTCGCCGACCGGGCGGTCGAGGGGCGTACGGCGGAGGCGCTGGAGGCGTTGCGGTGGTCGCTGGCGACGGGGGTGGCGCCGGTGCTGATCACCAGCGCGCTGGCGCAGGGGGTGCGGGCGATCGGGAAGCTGTCGTCGGCGCGGGGCGGGCGTCCTGCCGATCTCGCGCGGGAGCTGGGGATGCCGCCGTGGAAGATCGACCGGGTGCGGCAGCAGATGCGGGGGTGGACGCCGGACGGGGTGGCGGTGGCGCTGCGGGCGGTGGCTGAGGCGGATGCGGGGGTGAAGGGCGGCGGGGACGACCCGGAGTACGCGCTGGAGAAGGCCGTGGTGACCGTTGCTCGGGCGGCTCGGTCGCGGGGGCGAGGGTAGTCGAGGGCCGTCGAGGGCCGGGGTGAGGCGGCAACCGAAAAACCCCGCCGCCGCCCTGGGGAAGGGCCGGTGCCGGGGTTTTCGGTTCACGCTGTGCGGATCCGCGCCCGCGTGGCGAACGCAGGCCGCGCGCGGATCCTGGAGTGCCGGGTGGAGGCGGATGAGAGAGGGCCCGCCTGGGTCCTTCCGGCGTCAAAACAAGTGTCAGCCCTTGAGGGTAGCGACCTTGGAAGCAAGCGCCGACTTCTTGTTGGCGGCCTGGTTCTTGTGGATGACGCCCTTCGAGACGGCCTTGTCGAGCTGACGCGCGGCAGCGCGCTGGTACTCGGTGGCCTTCTCGACGTCACCCGCGGCAGCGGCCTCGCGAGCCTTGCGGATCGCGGTCTTCAGGGAGGACTTGACGGCCTTGTTGCGCAGCCGCGCCTTCTCGTTGGTCTTGATCCGCTTGATCTGGGACTTGATGTTCGCCACGAAGAGCCTTTTCAGGTTCTGGCACGGGGCCGCACGGGACCCGTACCGATGATTTCTTGAAGTTGTGCCTCGCGCTGAGAGGGCATGAGGCACAGCCACTCAGAGTACCAGTGGCCCGGCAGCCAGCCCAAACCCGCTCCCGGTCGCCGCCCGTGGGACCATGGAAGCTACGTATCGATCCGACCCGAGGCATAAGGCGCCTCAAGAGACAGGACCCTGCGTGCCCGCGACCCCTAACAATGTGCCCGAGCCGAGCCGTACCGACCCGGCTCTGATCCGCAATTTCTGCATCATCGCGCACATCGACCACGGAAAGTCCACGCTCGCCGACCGGATGCTCCAGCTGACCGGTGTGGTCGAGCAGCGGCAGATGCGTGCTCAGTACCTCGACCGCATGGACATCGAACGTGAGCGTGGCATCACGATCAAGTCCCAGGCGGTGCGTTTGCCGTGGGCTCCCACCCACGAACCGGGCAACACGCACATCCTCAACATGATCGACACCCCGGGGCACGTCGACTTCACGTACGAGGTCTCGCGGTCGCTCGCCGCCTGCGAGGGGACCGTCCTCCTCGTCGACGCCGCCCAGGGCATCGAGGCCCAGACTCTCGCCAACCTCTACCTGGCGATGGAGAACGACCTCACCATCATCCCGGTGCTCAACAAGATCGACCTGCCGGCCGCGCAGCCCGAGAAGTTCGCCGAGGAGCTCGCCAACCTGGTGGGGTGCGAGCCGGACGACGTGCTCAGGGTGTCCGCCAAGACCGGGTTCGGTGTCGAGGCGCTCCTCGACAAGGTCGTCGAGCAGATCCCGGCCCCGGTCGGGGTCGCGGACGCTCCCGCGCGCGCGATGATCTTCGACTCCGTGTACGACTCCTACCGGGGCGTCGTGACGTACGTCCGTGTCATCGACGGGCAGCTCAACAAGCGCGAGCGGATCCGGATGATGTCGACCGGCGCCACGCACGAGCTGCTGGAGATCGGTACGAACTCGCCCGAGATGCTGGGCGCCGACGGGCTCGGCGTCGGTGAGGTGGGCTATCTGATCACCGGTGTGAAGGACGTCCGTCAGTCCAAGGTCGGTGACACGATCACCAGCCAGGCGAAGGGCGCGACCGAGGCTCTCGGGGGATACAAGGACCCCAAGCCGATGGTCTTCTCCGGGTTGTATCCGCTGGACGGCTCCGACTACCCCGAGCTGCGCGACGCACTCGACAAGCTCCAGCTCAACGACGCCGCGCTCGTCTACGAGCCGGAGACCTCCGCCGCCCTCGGCTTCGGCTTCCGGGTCGGCTTCCTGGGGCTGCTGCACCTGGACGTCATCCGTGAGCGGCTCGAGCGCGAGTTCGGCCTCGACCTGATCGCGACCGCGCCCAACGTGGTGTACCGCGTCGTCATGGAGGACGGCACCGAGCACACGGTCACCAACCCGAGCGAGTTCCCCGAGGGCAAGATCACCGAGGTGTACGAGCCGGTCGTGCGCGCCACGATCCTCGCGCCCTCCGAGTTCATCGGCTCGATCATGGAGCTGTGCCAGACCCGGCGCGGCACCCTCCTCGGCATGGACTACCTGTCCGAGGACCGCGTCGAGATCCGCTACACCCTGCCCCTCGCCGAGATCGTCTTCGACTTCTTCGACCAGCTGAAGTCCAAGACCCGCGGCTACGCCTCCCTCGACTACGAGCCCACCGGCGAGCAGACCTCGAGCCTGGTCAAGGTCGACATCCTGCTGCACGGCGACAAGGTCGACGCCTTCTCGGCGATCACCCACAAGGACGCGGCCTACGCCTACGGTGTGCGGCTGGTCGCGAAGCTGCGCGAGCTCATCCCGCGGCAGGCCTTCGAGGTGCCCATCCAGGCCGCCATCGGCTCCCGGGTGATCGCCCGCGAGACCATCCGCGCCATCCGCAAGGACGTCCTCGCCAAGTGCTACGGCGGCGACATCTCCCGCAAGCGGAAGCTGCTGGAGAAGCAGAAGGAAGGCAAGAAGCGGATGAAGATGGTGGGTTCCGTGGAGGTTCCGCAGGAGGCCTTCATCGCCGTCCTGTCCAGCGATGACAGCGCGGGGTCGGCCAAGGGCAAGAAGTAACCGCGGGTTACATCGGGTGCCCCGAGCAAACCGGGCGCAAAAGGGGTCCGTCGTGCGAAAGCGCGGCGGGCCCCTGTGCATGTATCCGGTCGCTCTCTGTGGGAAGTGACAGGCCGCTGCCCCTTACGCACCGGCGGGTCGGGCTCTACCCTGATCTCTGCTCGATAGTTACTCGCGAGTTAAGCAACAGCTCGAGCAATACCGTGAGTAAACCCAGCCGCACTGAGCCAGCCGCACTGTCGCGGGCCCCGGAGGATGTCGTGAGCGACACACAGACCCTGATCGAGAACCGTCCGCCGTCCGTGGCGGCCCTCTTCCTGGACCGCGTCGCGGCCACACCGGACGCCGAGGCCTACCGCTACCCGGTGCCTCCCGCGTCGGGTCAGGGCCCGGACGAGTGGAAGTCGCTGAGTTGGGGGCAGGCGGCCGAGCGGGTCTACGCGATCGCTGCGGGCCTCATCGAACTGGGCGTACAGCCCGAGCAGCGCGTCGCGCTGGCCTCCTCGACCCGCGTCGAGTGGATCCTCGCCGACCTGGGCATCCTGTGCGCGGGCGCGGCCACGACGACCGTCTATCCGCAGACCAACGAGGACGAGTCGGCGTTCATCCTCTCCGACTCCGAGAGCCGGGTGCTGATCGCCGAGGACGCGGCCCAGCTGGCCAAGGTGCAGGAAAGGCGCGCCGAGCTGCCCGACCTCACCCATGTGGTCGTGATCGACGGGGCCGGCGTGCAGACCGGCGACGACGTGCTCACCCTTGCCGAGCTGGAGCAGCGCGGCGCCGCCCACCTGGAGAAGCACCCGGAGCTGATCAGGGACCGGGTGGCGGCGATCACCAAGGACCAGCTCGCCACTCTGATCTACACCTCCGGCACCACCGGCCGCCCCAAGGGCGTGCGCCTGCCGCAGGACAACTGGTCGTACATGGCGAAGGCGATCGCCTCGACCGGGCTGCTCGGCAGCGAGGACGTGCAGTACCTGTGGCTGCCGCTGGCGCACGTCTTCGGCAAGGTGCTCATCTCCGGGCAGATCGAGATCGGTCACGTCACTGCCGTCGACGGCCGCGTCGACAAGATCATCGAGAATCTGCCGGTCGTGCAGCCGACGTACATGGCGGCTGTGCCGCGCATCTTCGAGAAGGTCTACAACGGGGTCGCGGCCAAGGCCCGCGCGGGCGGCGCCGCCAAGTACAAGATCTTCCAGTGGGCCGCCGAGGTCGCCCGCGAGTACGCCAAGACCGGCCAGGACAACTTCCGGCGCACCGGTGCCGCGACCGTGCCGTTCGGCCTCGGCGTCAAGCACAAGGTCGCCGACGCGCTCGTCTACGCCAAGATCCGCGAGGCCTTCGGCGGCAAGCTGCGTGCCTGCGTCTCCGGCTCCGCCGCGCTCGCGCCCGAGATCGGCTACTTCTTCGCCGGCGCCGGCATCCACATCCTGGAGGGCTACGGCCTCACCGAGTCCTCCGCGGCCTCCTTCGTCAACCCCGGCGAGGCCTACCGCACCGGCACGGTCGGCAAGCCGCTGCCCGGCTGCGAGGTGCGCATCGCGGACGACGGCGAGATCCTGCTGCGCGGCCCCGGCATCATGCAGGGCTACCACAAGCTGCCCGAGAAGACCGCCGAGGTCCTGGAGCCCGACGGCTGGTTCCACACCGGCGACATCGGCGAGCTGTCGCCCGACGGCTATCTCCGCATCACCGACCGCAAGAAGGACCTGATCAAGACGTCCGGCGGCAAGTACATCGCGCCGGCCGAGGTCGAGGGCCAGTTCAAGGCCGTGTGCCCGTACGTCTCCAACATCCTGGTGCACGGCGCCGACCGGAACTTCTGCACCGCCCTCATCGCCCTCGACGAGCCCTCCATCCTGGAGTGGGCGAAGGAGAACGGCCTGGACGGCAAGTCGTACGCCGAGATCGTCGCCGCGCCCGCCACGGTCGAACTGATCGACGGCTACGTCAAGCAGCTCAACGAGGGCCTCCAGCGCTGGCAGACCATCAAGAAGTTCCGCCTCCTGCCGCGCGACCTCGACGTCGAACACGGCGAGATCACCCCGAGCCTGAAGCTGAAGCGGCCTGTGGTGGAGCGGGAGTACAAGTCTCTGATCGACGAGATGTACGCGGGTACGCGCGAGGCATGACGGCCGAACGGCCCCGGAACGCACACGGCGTTCCGGGGCCGTCGTATGCCTGCGGTGCGGGCGTGCGCGCCGAAATGGATTGCAGGGCCACGGGTTTCATGTGTGCCACATAGGATGCACACACTCTCTCCATATTTCGGTCCCGCCCGTTCAGCGAGGTGCCCGTGCCCGTCACCGCCGCGACGCCCGACGACGTCGTCCGTCACGTGTTCCGTTATCTCGCGGAGGTGGGCGAGAGCCGCACCCGAGCGATACGCACATACGACGACGCCCGGCATCAGATGTGGTTCGCCGATCTGCCCGACCGGTTCGACTGCTTCCTCACCGAAACCGTGGCGGGCGACAGCCCGTTGTGGCTGCGCGCCGACCGGCCGGTCCGCCGCCAGCCGCCGCCCGCGCCCCTGCCGCTGACCCACTGGCTGGACGCCGGGGAGATCCGCGACTCCGCACGGGAGAGCGTCCCCGAGCCACGGGAGCGGGCGGACGTACCGGCCGACGAGGTCCTGGCAGGCGGCGGTTCGCGGGCCGGGCACGTCACCGTCGCCCTCGACGACGCGCCGCAGCGTGACGTTGTGCGTGAACAGCATCGCGTCTGGGCGCGCGACTGGGAGCGGTGGGCGAGCCGCGACCGCATCATCAAACCGGTGGTCCGCGCCTACGACAAGCTCTACCAGCTGTGCGTGGACGCCTCCGAACTCGGCGAGAGCTACGAACTCGTCGTCGGATTCGGCCACTTGACCTGGTCCGCGCAGGGCGAGCCGATCCGCCGCCACCTCGTCACCTGCCGGGCCGTCATCGCTCTTGACCCCGACACCGGCGCCATCACCGTCGGGCCCGACCCGGAGCACGGCAGCCCGGTCCTCGAGGAGTCCATGCTCGACGCCGGTCAGAAGGCACGCTCCGACATACGCGCCCTCGTACGCCAGGAACTCGAGGCCGCCGGCGACACCACGGACCCCGCGCTCGCCGGGCCCCTGCACCGCGCCCTGACCACCTGGACCATCGCCGCGCACGAGGCGGGCCGCTACGACCCCGCACCGGCCCGGCAGCGCGTGACGGGCGACCCGGCCGCGCCCGTCGTCGCCTACGCCCCCGTCCTGCTGCTGCGGGAACGCACCCGGCGCAGCATGCTCGAAGCGCTGCGCGGGATCGCGGTGAGCATCGAGCAGGGCGCCGAACCCACCGCACTGCTGAGGGCGATCGCCGGCGCGGGCGGCGACCGGCCGCTCGGCGAACCCGACGAAGCGGCCACTGCGGGACAGTCACGGGAGCTGTACTTCGCGCTGCCCTCCAACGACGAACAGCGCACCATCGCCGAACGGTTGCGCGACCGGGACCTCGTCGTTGTCCAGGGCCCGCCCGGCACTGGCAAGACCCACACCATCGCGAACCTCGTCACCGACCTCCTCGCGCATGGCAACCGCGTGCTGATCACCAGCCACACGGCGCGTGCCCTGAAGGTTCTGAAGGACAAACTGCCGGCCAGCGTCCGCGAACTGTGCGTCAGCCGCACCGACGACGGCGCCGGGCAGCAGGAACTCGAACAGTCCGTCAAGGCCATCCTCGATCGCCAGGGCGACTTCTCCGCCCGCGCCTACCAGCGGCGGATCCGGGAGCACGAAGAGCGACTCCGAACGGCCCGGTCCGCCCAGGCCCTCGCACTGAAGGCCCTGCGGGCCCTGCGGGAACAGGAGACCTACCGGCACCCGGCCGAGATCGCCGACTACGAGGGGACCCTCGCCCGCATCGCCGAGCGCCTCGCCGACGAACGCCCCCGATACGACTGGATCGGTGCCGTCCCCGCCGACGAACCCACCTTGCCCCCGCAGGCCCTCACGGAACTGCGGCGCGCGGCCCTCGCCTTCACCGACCGGCACCGCGCCCTGGCCGCCACCGTCAGCGCCCACCTTCCCGACCCCGGCGTCCTGCCGTCCGGTCTCGCCTTCATCGAGGCGGTCGAGACGATTCGCACGGCGGAGGCCGACCTCGCAGGGCTCAGGCAGGACGGCACCGTCTCACGTCTGGACGACGCCGTGTCCACCCTGACCGTGGCACAGGAGGAGCAACTGGCCACCACACTGGACCACTTCACCGCTGCCGCGGCCTCGGCGGCCGCGCTCCCGGCCGGCTGGGCCGCCGAGGTGCGCCGCGACGTGCTCTCCGGCCAGGACTTCGGGGCGCGCAGCCGCCGCGAGCGCACCGAGGCCGCGCTGACCGGAATCGACGAGGCGCACCAAGCTCTCGGCACGGCACTGCTCAGCGGCCTCGAGCGGTACGACGTACCGACGGCGCTCGGCCTCGCCACCACCCTGCGCGACGGGCTCGCGGCCGGCGAGAAGCTGCGCGGCACTCTGGGCCTGAAGACGAAGCTGCGCAAGGCGGTCGGGGACTTCCCCGAGACGGTACGCGTCGACGGGCGCGCCCTGGAGACGGAGGCCGCCGCGCACGCCGTGCTGCACCGGGTCACCCTGGAGCGGCACCTCCAGGGCGTCGAGGCGGAGTGGGGCGAGGGCGCCGAGCCGTGGCAGGCCACCGCACGCCGCATCGCGCGACTGCGTCAGGACAGCATCGTGCTCACCACCCTGACGACGCTGGCCGACCGCCGCCAGGACGTGGTGCGCGCGGCATCGGCCGCCCCGGGGCTCGCGGGCGTCTACTGGGGCGACGAAGCAGCGGCGGGCAGCGTCCGCAGAGTCCTCAGGGCCAGGGCGGCACGCCGCGCTGCCGATCCCGCCCGCACCTTGATCGACGGAGCCCGTGCCGTGCTGCGTGCGGCGGCCGAGCGTAGGGGCGCGGCGGCTGCCGTGCAGACGGCGCTTGCCGCGGTCGAGGCCCGCGACACCGCCGGGTACGGCGCGGCGGTGGACGAACTGGACGACCTCCGGGAGGCGCTGGCCCGCAAGAAGGCCTGCGACGACGCGTACCGCACCGTCGCCGCCGAACTGCCCGACATCGCCGACGCTCTGGAGTCCGGCCCCCAGGACCCTGACTGGGACATCCGGCTGCCGGACCTCCACGCCGCCTGGTCCTGGTCGGCCTGGCACGCGCGTATGCGCGAACTGACCGACCCGGAGGCCGAGTTCAAGCAGCTGCGGCGGCTGGCCGAGGCCGACGGCGAGATCCGCATCAGCCTGGAGCGGCTGGCCGCCGACAAGGCCTGGTTCAGCTGCCTGTCCCGGCTCACGGACGACCAGGCCGTCGCTCTCACCTCGTATCAGCAGAACGTACGACGGCTCGGCAAGGGCACCGGCAAGTACGCGGCCACCTACCGCAGGCAGGCCCGCGAGAGCCTCCAGGCCAGCCAGTCGGCCGTACCCGCCTGGATCATGCCGCTGCACCAGGTCACCGAGACCATCCCCATGGACCGCGCTGGACGCTTCGAGGTCGTGATCATCGACGAGGCGAGCCAGTCGGGCCCCGAGGCGCTGCTGCTCGCCTGGCTCGGTGCCAAGGTGATCGTCGTCGGGGACGACCAGCAGGTCAGCCCCGCACAGGTGGGCGTGGACCACGAGGAGCAGTTCGCGCTCCAGAAGCGGCTGCTCGGCGAGTTGCCCGACTTCCGGCGTTCGCTGTTCGGGCCGACCGCCAGCCTCTTCGACATCGCGTCGGGCCTCGCCGGCGGGCGGGGCCGACTGATGCTGCGTGAGCACTTCCGCTGCATGCCGGAGATCATCGGCTTCTCCAACGAGCTGTGCTACGGCGGCAGGCTCCAGCCGCTGCGGCAGTACGGCGCCGACCGGCTGCCGCCGCTGAGGTCGGTGCACGTGGCCGACGGGTACGTCGAGGGCAGCGGACAGAAGCAGGTCAACCGGGCCGAGGCGCAGCGGCTGGTGGACGAGATCGCCCGGTGCATAGCCGATCCCGCGTACGCGGGGCGCACCATGGGCGTGATCACCCTGCTGGGAGCAGGGCAGAAGTTCCTCATCGAGGACCTGCTGGCCGACCGGATCCCGCTCGACGAGCGACAGCGGCGGCGGTTGCGGGTGGGCAACGCGGAGGAGTTCCAGGGCGACGAGCGGGACATCGTCTTCGTGAGCCTCGTGGTCTCGCTGACCGGTCCCGACGGGCCGCGCCGTATCGGCTCGTACAACAGCTTGCTCTACCGGCAGCACATCAACGTGGCGGCCTCCCGCGCCCGCGACCAGGTGTGGCTCTTCCACAGCGTGACCCTCACGGAACTGGGCGAGACCGATCTGCGGCGCGCCTATCTGGACTGGTTCTCCCGGCCGGCCGAGGAACGCACCCGCCTCGGACTCGGCGAGGTCCGGCCGGACGTTCCGCACGAGGCCTTCGACAGCCTCTTCGAACAGCGGGTCTTCCTGGCCCTGCGCGCCAAGGGCTACCGGGTGCGGCCCCAGTACCCGGCCGGCCGCTATCGCATCGACCTCGTCGTCGAGGGTGGTACACAGCGACTCGCGGTGGAGTGCGACGGCGACGCGTTCCACACGGACGAGAACGCCGACGCGGACGCGGCACGCCAGCGTGAACTGGAGCGCGTGGGCTGGACGTTCGTCCGGATCCGCGGCAGCCGGTTCTTCCTCGACCCGGAACAGGCACTGGAGCCGCTGTGGCGGGAACTGGACCGTCTCGGCATCGAGACGGAGACGGAAACTCCGGGGGCCGAGGAGACGCAGGAGGAGCAGCCCGGCACGACGGGGGAGCCCGGGGAGACGATCCCGCAGCAGGCGCCGTACGGTCCGGAACACGACGAGACGGAAACGCCGTCGGGCGGGGCCGGCCACGCACCGCGCCCACGCACCTCCACGCGCGGCAACCGACCCGCGTCCGGCGCACGGGGCACGCAAGGCGCGGCCGACAGGGTTGGTAAGGCGGGTTGGGGCGTTGCCCGGCCGGGGGCCCGAGATCCGCGGGACGCTCGGACGAGCGGCGCCGGTGCTGCGAGTGTGCCGGAATCGCGGTTCGTGTCCGTCGTGCGGCTGCATCGGGACGAGGTCAACGCCGCGCAGCACGCGTTCAGCATGCGCGGGACCGTGGGCGGGGTCGCCCGGTTCCTCGGTGGGGCGGGAGCGCCAGGCTTTCCCGGCGTCGATGCCGTGGAGGTGCTGCGCGAGGGGCGGGCCGTCGTGCGTCTCGCGCACGCCGAGGTGCAGGCCATGATCCGCGCCGCGATCGCCCGGATCGACGTGCCGGTGCTCGGCGACGCCGGGCAGGTGGGCGTGGCACGTCACCACGGCCCCGGCACCCCGGGCGCCGCCGACGGCCGTACGACCGAACTGCTGCGGGCGCACACCGTGTCCGAGCCGGCTCCGGCACGGACGGCGCCCGCGATTCCCCGGCAGCCGGTCCGCACCGTCGAACCGGCCCCCGTAGGTGCCTCCCACGCCCGGCTCCGCGTCGACCGCCTCAGCCTCGCCGCCCACCGAAGGGTGCAGCGGGAGCTCCAGCGCGTGCAGGACGCGCTGGACCAGCCGGTGCCCGAGGTCGTGGCCGTCGACTCGTCCTCCCGGAAGGCCCAAATGGCCGACCACGACAGGAGAACCGAAGCGCTGCGGGAACGGCGCGCACAGCTGCGTGACGTACTCGATCAGGTCATCCCCGACTCCACCCTGTCCGGTGGGGCGATGGTCGTGCCGGGGTGCCTCGTGGGCGTCGAGGACCCGGACGAGCCGGGCGTGACGACGTACGAGATCGCGGTGCTTCCCGGCGACGAGGCGGAGCGGCTCAGCCCGGACTCCGCGCTCGGCAGGGCGTTGATGTGGCGCGAGGTGGGCGACGAGGTGGAGTGGCGGACGGAGCTGGGCACCAGGCACCACGTCATCGTGCGTTACGTCGAGGACTGAACGGGGGTCAGGTCACCGTCCGCCGGCCCGGTCTCCCGGACCCTCGTGAAGCGGATGCTCGGAGTTGTTCCGGTTTCTGACCGGCTTCGAGCGCGCGCGTACCACTGTTCTCGGTCAAGGCGGCCCACTTCGGTAACTCGGTGCTTATGAGTGCAGCCGGTCTGTCACCCTGTCCGCATTGACCGAGGTGTATTCGTCCGAACTGCTCCAGGAGCGGCAATGGGGGCCATACCCGCGCAACGGGAGACCGTTTCCCGTGTCTGCGACGCGCCCGTGCACCTGGGCGCGGGGGAGCGTACGGAGGTGTGCGCGACTCTGCCCGGGAGCCCCCTCGCGCCGGGGTCCGCCCGTGCGCTCGTGCGCAGCGCGCTCGCCGAGTGGACGGACCTCGGGCTCGTCGGCTGCGAACGGCTCGCCGACGACGTCATGGTGGCCGTCAGCGAACTCGTCACCAACGCCGTCGTCCACGCCGGCACCGACATCGAACTGGTCTGCCGGGTGGACCCGGACACCGGCGCCCTGTCCGTCGAGGTCACCGACCACCACCCCTCCCGCGCGCCCCGCGACAACGCCGTCGAATCGCCGTACGAGACACCGGAGTTCGGGCGCGGCCTGCGCCTCGTCGCCGCCCTCGCCGAGGCCTGGGGCGTCACTTATAGCATCGGCACCAAGACCGTGTGGGCGCGGCTGCCCGCCGAGCCGAACGCGGCCGCCGACGACATCGAGACGTACGCCGGGGAACGCGGGCTGCAGGTCGCCGAGATCCTCGCGCCGGATGCCCGGCGGGCCGAACGGGACCGGGACTGGCTGGGCCGGGGCGCGCTGTCGTTCCTCGCCGAGGCCTCCGACCTGCTCGCCGGACAGCTCGACGAGAACCTGGTCGCCGCGCTCACAGGACAGCTGATCGTGCCGCGCCTCGCCGACTGGTGCGCGGTGTGGCTGGAGGACGAGTCGACGCAGCGGGGCGGCTGGGGGGACGGAACCGGCCTGGCCGGGCCGCGGCTCGCCCGGGTCTGGCACGAGAGCGAGAACCGCATCGAGGAACTGCGCCGGGCCCTGGAGAAGGAGCCGCCGTGTCCGCGGGACGGTGGCATGGGGGTCCCCCCGCTCGAGCGCAGCCGAGAGTGGGGGAGATCCGGACCCGAGCCGTATCCGTGGCCCGGCGACGCCCTCGGTCCGCACGGCACCGAGGGCGCGGCGCTCGCCTACCGGCTGATCGCCGGCGGGCGGCCGCTCGGCACGCTGGTCATCGGAAGGCGCGGGCTGCCGCGCTTCCCCGACGAGATCACCGGCCTCGTCGAGGACCTCGGCCGCCGGGTGGCGCTCGCCATCGGCGCAGCCCGCCAGTACGCCCGCCAGGCCACCATCAGCGCCGTCCTGCAGCGCGGCCTGCTGCCTGGCGCGGTCGCCGAGATCCCCGGGCTGAGCAGCGCCCTTGTCTACGAGCCGTGCGACAAGGGCGGGCCGAGCGGCGACTTCTACGACCTCTTCCCGGCCGGCGAAGGCCGCTGGTGCTTCGCCGTCGGCGACGTCCAGGGCAAGGGCCCCGAGGCGGCGGTCGTGATCGGGCTGGCCCGCCCCTGGCTGCGGCTGCTCGCACGCGAGGGCTACCGGGTCGCCGACGTCCTCGACCGCCTCAACCAGCTCCTCCTCGACGACGCCACGGAGGCCGCGGACGCGGCGGCCCGCGCACTCGTCGCCGCCGGCGGCCGGGCCGTGGCGTCCGCGGACCAGACCCGCTTCCTCTCCCTCCTCTACGGCGAACTGGTCCCCTTCGACGGCGGCGTCCGCTGCACCCTCGCCTCCGCCGGACACCCGCTGCCGCTGCTCCTCGGGCGCGACGGCGAGGTCCGTACGGCAGCGCAGCCGCAGACGCTCCTCGGGGTCGTCGAGGACGCCACGTACACCAGCGAGACCATCGAGCTCGGGCCCGGCGACAGCCTGCTGTGCGTCACCGACGGCGTGACCGAGCGCCGCTCCGGCTCCCGCCAGTTCGACGACGGCGACGGACTCGCCCAGGCCCTTGCCGGGTGCGTGGGGCTGAGCGCCGAGCTGATCGCGGAACGGATCAGTCGGCTGGTGCACGAGTTCGGCGGCCGGCCACCGGAGGACGACCTGGCGCTGCTGGTGCTCCAGGCGGACTAGTCCGGCACGTGCGGGACAATGGAGGACATGCCTTCCGCACTCCCCGACGGCGAGCCCGTCCCCGCCGACGGCGCGCTGCCCGCGTCCGCACTCGCCGGGGCCGCCGAGCGACCCCTCGGCTTCTACCTCCACGTCCCGTACTGCGCGACCCGCTGCGGCTACTGCGACTTCAACACGTACACCGCCACCGAGCTGCGCGGCACCGGCGGTGTGCTCGCCTCCCGGGACAACTACGCGGACACGCTGATCGACGAGGTCCGGCTGGCCCGCAAGGTGCTCGGCGACGACCCGCGCGAGGTCCGCACGGTCTTTGTCGGGGGCGGCACGCCGACGCTGCTGGCCGCCGACGATCTCGTACGGATGCTGGGCGCGATCCGCGACGAGTTCGGCCTGGCGGAGGACTCGGAGGTCACGACGGAGGCGAACCCCGAGTCGGTCGACCCGGCGTATCTCGCGACGCTGCGGGAGGGCGGCTTCAACCGGATCTCCTTCGGCATGCAGAGCGCGAAGCAGCATGTGCTGCGCGTACTCGACCGGACCCACACCCCGGGCCGCCCCGAGGCGTGCGTGGCTCAGGCGAGGGTGGCGGGCTTCGAGCACGTCAACCTCGACCTGATCTACGGCACGCCGGGGGAGTCGGACGACGACTGGCGCGCCTCCCTGGACTCGGCGCTCGGTGCCGGTCCGGACCACATCTCCGCGTACGCCCTGATCGTCGAGGAGGGCACCCAGCTCGCCCGCCGCATCCGCCGAGGCGAGATCCCGACGACGGACGACGACGTCCACGCGGACCGCTACCTGATCGCCGACGAGGTGCTGTCGGGCGCGGGCTTCGACTGGTACGAGGTGTCCAACTGGTCCACGTCCGACCCGGCCCGCTGCCTGCACAACGAGCTGTACTGGCGCGGCGCCGACTGGTGGGGCGCGGGCCCGGGCGCGCACTCGCACGTGGGCGGAGTGCGCTGGTGGAACGTGAAGCACCCGGGGGCGTACGCGGCGGCGCTCGCGGCGGGCCGCACACCGGGCGCCGGACGCGAACTCCTGACGGACGAGGACCGCAGGGTGGAGCGGATCCTGCTGGAGCTGCGGCTGCGGGAGGGCGTACCCCTGGAGCTGCTGCGGGAGGACGGCCTCGCCGCCTCCCGACGGGCACTGGCGGACGGACTGCTGGAGAACGGCCCGTACGACGAGGGGAGCGCGGTCCTCACCCTGCGCGGGCGCCTGCTGGCGGACGCGGTGGTCAGGGACCTGGTGGACTGATCACTCCGGCTTCCCTTGGAGCCCCTGGGGATCGCGCTCCACGTCGGCGAACTCGGTGCCTGCTCGGACGTCAGGCCCCACCGCCGGTCGTGACGAAGTCGATCAGTTCCTCCACCCGCCCCAGCAACTCCGGCTCCAGGTCCTTGTAGGAGCGCACCCGCGACAGGATCCCCTGCCAGGCCGCCCCGGTGTTCTCCGGCCAGCCCAGGGCCCTGCACACGCCCGTTTTCCAGTCCTGGCCGTGCGGGATCCGGGGCCACGCCTCGATGCCCAGGGACGACGGCTTCACCGCCTCCCAGATGTCGATGTACGGGTGGCCGACGACCAGCGCATGCTCGCTCGTCACCGACTCCGCGATCCGCCACTCCTTCGTGCCCGGCACCAGGTGGTCAACCAGGACGCCGAGGCGGGCGTCCGGACCCGGTGCGAAGGAGGCCACGATGGCGGGCAGGTCGTCGACGCCCTCCAGGTACTCCACCACCACGCCCTCGATGCGCAGGTCGTCGCCCCACACCTTCTCGACGAGTTCCGCGTCGTGCCGGCCCTCGACATAGATCCGCCCGGCACGGGCCACACGCGCGCGTGCGCCGGGGACGGCGACCGAGCCGGATGCCGTACGGGAGGGACGTACCGGAGCCGACGAGGGCCGTACGAGCGTCACCACGCGGCCCTCCAGCAGGAAGCCGTGCGGCTCCAGCGGGAACACCCGGTGCTTGCCGAAGCGGTCCTCCAGGGTCACCGTGCCCGCCTCGCAGCGGATCACCGCGCCACAGAAGCCGGTGCCGGGCTCCTCCACCACCAGACCGGGCTCGGCCGGGACCTCCGGCACGGGCTTGGGCTTCTTCCACGGCGGGGTCAGGTCCGGAGAGTACTGGCGCATTCGGATGACGATAGGAGAAGCCGTCGGCCCGCACTCACGACACGCCGAAACGCGCCGCCAGCGCGGCTCGCTGCGCCCCTACGAACCCCGCGTCGACCACCGCTCCGTGACCGGGCACGTACAGTGCGTCCGCGCCGCCCAGGGCCAGGAGCCGGTCCAGTGCCGCCGGCCAGCGAGACGGAACGGCGTCGGAGCCCGCCTGCGGCTCGCCGGACTCCTCGACCAGGTCCCCGCAGAAGACGACCTCCGGCTCGCCCGGCACCAGCACCGCCAGGTCGTACGCCGTATGGCCCGGACCCACGTTGGCCAGCAGCACCTGCCGGCCGCCGCCCAGGTCCAGCGTCCACTCGCCGGAGACCAGACGGCGGGGCGGGGCGAGGGCGGCCGCCGCCTCGTGCGCGAGTGCCGGCGCCAGGCCATGGGTGATCGCGTCCCGGCCCAGCTCCTCGCCCTCGTACGCGAACACCGCGTCCACGCCCACCGCCGCGTACACCTCCGCGCCCGGGAACGCCGCCGCACCGAAGACATGGTCGAAGTGCGGATGTGTGAGCGCGACGTGCGTCACACGGCGCCCGGACAGCTCCTCCGCCTGCGCCCGTAGCCGCGCGCCCTCTTCCAGGCTCGACCCGGCGTCCACCAAGAGCGCCGTACCCTCCCCGAGAACCAGCCCCACCGTGCAGTCCCACCCCGGCAGTCGGCACCGCCCGACCCCGGCGGCCACCCGCTCCCATCCCAGCCCTTCCCAAGTCACCGTCACACCGCGACGCTAGCGGTGCGGGTCACACCGGGCACCATCGCCGTGACCAGCCTTGCCCGGGGCGTACCCCACGGCCGTACACTGGGCCGGGGAACGCTGGCACTCACACGCGCAGAGTGCCAGGAAAGGCGCCAAGGGGACGAGTTCTGGAGGTGTGCGCGATGCTGAGTGAACGCAGGCTTCAGGTGTTGCGCGCCATCGTCCAGGACTACGTCGGCACCGAGGAGCCGGTGGGCTCCAAGGCCCTCACCGAGCGGCACAACCTCGGTGTGTCCCCGGCGACGGTCCGCAACGACATGGCGGCCCTGGAGGACGAGGGGTTCATCGCCCAGCCGCACACCAGCGCCGGGCGGATCCCCACGGACAAGGGCTACCGGCTGTTCGTCGACAAGCTCGCCGGCGTCAAGCCGATGACCGGACCCGAGCGGCGCGCGATCCAGAACTTCCTCGACGGCGCCGTCGACCTCGACGACGTCGTGGCCCGTACGGTACGGCTGCTCGCGCAGCTCACCCGGCAGGTCGCCGTCGTGCAGTACCCGTCCCTGACCCGCTCGACCGTGCGGCACGTGGAACTCCTCTCGCTCGCCCCCGCGCGCGTGATGCTCGTGCTGATCACGGACACCGGCCGGGTCGAGCAGCGGATGGTGGACTGCCCGGCACCCTTCGGCGAGGCGTCCCTGGCGGATCTGCGGGCCCGGCTCAACAGCCGGGTCGCGGGCCGCCGCTTCGCCGACGTGCCGCGGCTGGTCGAGGACCTGCCGGAGGCCTTCGAGGCCGAGGACCGCGGCACGGTCGCGACGGTGCTCTCCACACTGCTGGAGACACTCGTCGAGGAGAACGAGGAGCGGTTGATGATCGGCGGCACCGCCAATCTCACCCGCTTCGGACATGACTTTCCCCTCACGATCCGGCCTGTCCTGGAGGCGCTCGAGGAGCAGGTCGTGCTCCTCAAGTTGCTTGGCGAGGCCGGAGATTCGGGCATGACCGTACGGATCGGTCACGAGAACGCCTATGAGGGACTCAACTCCACGTCGGTGGTGTCGGTCGGCTACGGTTCGGGCGGCGAGGCAGTCGCCAAGCTCGGCGTGGTCGGACCGACCCGCATGGACTACCCGGGAACGATGGGAGCGGTACGCGCAGTGGCACGGTACGTCGGACAGATCCTGGCGGAGTCGTAAGTGGCCACGGACTACTACGCCGTTCTCGGCGTGCGCCGCGACGCGTCGCAGGAAGAGATCAAGAAGGCCTTCCGGCGGCTCGCGCGCGAGCTGCACCCGGACGTCAATCCGGATCCGAAGACCCAGGAGCGGTTCAAGGAGATCAACGCCGCTTACGAGGTGCTGTCGGACCCGCAGAAGAAGCAGGTCTACGACCTCGGCGGCGACCCGCTCTCCCAGGCCGGCGGCGCCGGCGCGGGCGGCTTCGGGGCCGGTGGCTTCGGCAACTTCTCCGACATCATGGACGCGTTCTTCGGTACGGCGTCGCAGCGCGGGCCGCGCTCGCGCACGCGCCGGGGCCAGGACGCCATGATCCGGCTGGAGGTCGAGCTCGACGAGGCGGCCTTCGGCACGACGAAGGACATCCAGGTCGACACGGCGGTCGTCTGCAACACCTGCAACGGTGAGGGCGCCGCGCCGGGGACGACCGCCCAGACGTGTGACATGTGCCGCGGCCGTGGTGAGGTCTCGCAGGTCACCCGGTCCTTCCTGGGCCAGGTCATGACCTCGCGCCCCTGCCCCCAGTGCCAGGGCTTCGGCACGGTGGTCCCCACGCCGTGCCCGGAGTGCGCCGGCGACGGCCGCGTCCGCTCGCGCCGCACCCTGACCGTCAAGATCCCGGCCGGTGTCGACAACGGCACGCGCATCCAGCTGGCCGGCGAGGGCGAGGTCGGGCCGGGCGGCGGTCCCGCGGGCGACCTGTACGTCGAGATCCACGAACTCCCGCACTCGACCTTCCAGCGCCGCGGCGACGACCTGCACTGCACGGTCACGATCCCGATGACGGCGGCGTCGCTCGGCACGAAGGTCCCGCTGGAGACCCTGGACGGCCTGGAAGAGGTCGACATCCGCCCGGGCACCCAGTCCGGCCAGTCGATTCCGCTGCACGGCCGGGGCGTCACGCATCTGCGCGGCGGCGGCCGGGGCGACCTCATCGTCCACGTCGAGGTCCAGACCCCGACCAAGCTCGACCCCGAACAGGAACGCCTCCTGCGCGAGCTGGCCAAGCTCCGCGGCGAGGAACGGCCTCAGGGCCAGTTCCAGCCTGGGCAGCAGGGGCTGTTCTCGCGGTTGAAGGATGCGTTCAACGGTCGCTGACGCGAGCTGGGGCGGTTGCCGGGGGTCCGGGGGTTGGCCCCCGGGCAGGCACGGTCAGCCGGGGCGGCAGGGGTTGTTCTCGCGGTTGAAGGACGCCTTCAACGGCCGCTGACGCCCGTCGGCCGGTTTGTTGATCAGCACCTCATGCCGGAGGCCTATGCCAACTGACGGGTGGATTCGGACTTGTTCGGGGGACGTGACAACATGCCGTCATGTCCTCCGCACTGACCGATCTCTTCCCACATCCGATCGTGCAGGCCCCCATGGCGGGCGGTGTCTCCGTTCCGCAGCTCGCCGCCGCTGTGTCCGAGGCGGGCGGTCTCGGGTTCCTCGCCGCCGGGTACAAGACCGCCGACGGCATGTACCAGGAGATCAAACAGCTGCGTGGGCTCACGGGCCGCCCCTTCGGGGTGAACCTCTTCATGCCCCAGCCGGAGTGCGCCGACCGCGCGAGCGTGGAGGTCTACTCGCACCAGCTCGCCGGCGAGGCCGCCTGGTACGACACCGAGCTCGGCGACCCGGACAGCGGCCGCGACGACGGCTACGACGCCAAGCTCGCCGTACTCGTCGACGACCCGGTGCCGGTGGTCTCCTTCCACTTCGGCGTCCCGAGCCGCGAGGTCATCGACTCCCTCCACCGCGTCGGCACCTTCACCCTGGTCACCGCGACCACCGCCGAGGAGGCCCTCGCCGTGCAGCGCTCCGGCGCCGACGCGGTGATCGCGCAGGGTGTGGAGGCCGGCGGCCACCAGGGCACCCACCGTGACGTCCCGGAGAACGACGGCTCGGCGCTCGGCCTGCTCTCGCTCGTCGCGCAGGTCCGCGAGACCGTCGACATCCCGGTCGTCGCCGCCGGCGGCATCATGCGCGGCAGCCAGATCGCCGCCGTCCTCGCGGCGGGCGCGAGCGCGGCCCAGCTCGGCACCGCGTTCCTCGCCACCCCCGAGTCCGGCGCCGCCGCCGTGCACAAGGAGGCGCTGACCAACCCGCTGTTCACGCGTACGGCACTGACCCGCGCCTTCTCCGGCCGGCCCGCCCGCGGCCTGGTCAACCGCTTCATGCGCGAGCACGGCCCGTACGCCCCCGCCGCCTACCCCGAGGTCCACCACCTGACCTCCCCGCTGCGCAAAGCCGCCGCCAAGGCCGCCGACGCGCAGGGCATGGCGCTGTGGGCGGGCCAGGGGCACCGCATGACTCGCGAGCTGCCCGCCGGGCAGCTGGTGGAGACTCTGGCCGCCGAACTGGCCGACGCCCGGGCAACGTTGTCGACCGGGGGCGGTTCGCGATGACAGCCCCGGTCTTCGTCGTCGACCACTTCGACGCGGGCCGCGGGGGACAGTACGTCCTCGACGGACCCGAGGGCCGGCACGCGGTCTCCGTGAAGCGGCTGCAGCCCGGGGAGGAAGTCGTCCTCACCGACGGCGCCGGGCGCTACGCGGTGTGCGACGTGATCGGCACCGAGGGCAAGGACCGGTTGATCGTCCACCTGACCTCGTTCTCCGAGGAGCCCGAGGAGTCCCCGCGCATCACCGTCGTCCAGGCCCTCCCCAAAGGCGACCGCGGTGAGCTCGCCGTCGAGACCATGACCGAGGTCGGCGTCGACGCGATCGTGCCGTGGCAGGCCTCCCGCTGCATCACCCAGTGGAAGGGCGACCGCGGCCTGAAGGCGCTCGGCAAGTGGCGGGCCACCGCCCGCGAGGCCGGCAAGCAGTCCCGCCGGGTCCGCTTCCCCGAGGTCGCGGACGCGGCGACGAGCAAGCAGGTTGCCGCACTTCTCGCCAGAGCCGACTTCGCCGCCGTACTCCACGAGAGCGGCGGCACCCCACTGGCCACCGCCGAACTCCCCGCCGAGGGCGAGATCGTGCTCGTGGTCGGGCCCGAAGGGGGCGTCTCGCCCGAGGAGTTGGAGCTCTTCGATCAGGCAGGTGCGAAACCGTACGTCCTTGGGCCTACCGTGCTGCGGACGTCGACCGCCGGGACCGCCGCGGCGGCCCTGCTCCTGGGACGCACCGGCCGCTGGTCCTGACACCGGGGTATACGGTCCGGAGTGCCCTCGACCGTGACGTGCACGAACACTTGAGTGGCCGTTTGTGCCCTACCGCCACGTCCGCCGCGGTGGCAGGCTGCCCTGCATGGGGGCATTCACGCGGATTTGGTGTCGCCCGCGCGGGACGCGTGCGGCGGCCGTGGCAGGACTGGCGGTGCTGGCCGTGGGCGGAGTCGTGGCGTGCGAGCCCGGCGGGTTCGGTTCCGCGAGCGTCGCCTACACGACCGACAAGACCGCGACGGCCGAGCTGAAACGGCGGCATGTCGACGTGCGCTGGCTCAGCTGCACCGGCACCTATGGCAACAAGGCCTACACGCCCGGGAAGACGCCCTCGCCCGCCGAGAGCACCGTCGTCTCCGTCGACTGCCAGGGGCAGACGAGCGACGACCGGAAGATCACCGTCAAGGGCCGGGTCACCCGGGCCGTGGACGGCGCCTGCGTGCGCGGCGACCTCATCGCGCGGGTGGGCGGCAAGGAGTCGTTCCACGTCAACGGCCTCGGCAACTGCGACGCCACGCCCGCCCCGGCGTACACCCCGCCCGTCACCTACCGCCCCTCGGGCGGGCAGCAGCCGGGCCCCACGGTCACCGTCACCCGGACCATCTGGTGCAAGGGCGATCCGATCTGCTGGCCCGTCGAGGGGAAGTGATCGGAACGGGGTCCGCCGAGGTCGCGCGATGTTTATGGTGATCGGGTGACTGAGTCCACGACGGCGGGTTCCGCAGATTCCTCTTCCTATCTCCGTTTTCCCCATGTGCAAGGCGACTTGGTCGCCTTCACCGCCGAGGACGACGTCTGGCTGGCGCCGCTCGACGGCGGCCGGGCCTGGCGGGTCAGCGCCGACAACGTGCCGGTGACCCTGCCCCGGATCTCGCCCGACGGTACGACCGTCGCCTGGACCTCCACCCGCGACGGCGCCCCCGAGGTGCACATCGCCCCCGTCGCCGGCGGCCCCGCCAAACGGCTGACGTACTGGGGCAGTTGGCGCACGCAGGTGCGCGGCTGGACCCCGGAGGGACACGTTCTCGCGCTCAGCACTCAGGGCCAGCCCAGCCTGCGCCGCAGCTGGGCCCGCGCCGTTCCGCTGGACGGCGGACCGGCGGCCACGCTGCCGTACGGGCCCGTCGGCGACGTGGCGTTCGGCCCGTCCACCGTCCTGCTGTCCGCGCCGATGGGCCGCGAGGCCGCCTGGTGGAAGCGCTACCGGGGCGGTACGGCGGGCAAGTTGTGGATCGATCGCGAGGGCGTCGGCGAATTCGCCAGGCTGCACGAGGAGTTGGACGGAAACCTCGAGCACCCGCTGTGGGTGGGGGAGCGCATCGCGTTCCTCTCCGACCACGAGGGGACGGGCGCCCTCTACTCCTCCCTCGCCGACGGCTCCGACCTGCGCCGCCATACCCCTCTCGACGGTTTCTACGCCCGGCACGCGGCCACCGACGGCCGCCGGGTCGTCTACGCCAGTGCCGGTGAACTGTGGCTGCTCGACGACCTGGAGGGCGCCGAGCCCCGGCGGCTCGACATACGGCTCGGCGGTCCGCGCCTGGACCTGCAGCCGTACCCCGTGAACGCGTCCCGCTGGCTCGGCAAGGCCTCCCCCGACCACACCGCACGCGGCAGCGCCGTCTCCGTGCGCGGCGGCGTCCACTGGGTCACCCACCGTTCGGGTCCCGCCCGCGCGCTGGCCGCCCGGCCCGGCGTACGGGCCCGGCTGCCGCGCGCCTTCCGGGCCGACGGCGAGGACTGGGCGGTGTGGGTGACGGACGCCGAGGGCGAGGACGCCCTGGAGTTCGCCCCGGCGACCGGACCGGCCCCGGGCGCGATCCCGCGCAGGCTCGCCGTGGGACAGCTCGGCCGTGTGCTGGCACTGGCCATGGCGCCCGACGGGAGCCGGGCCGCCGTCGCCTCGCACGACGGACGGCTACTGCTCGTCGAGCGCGAGACCGGCGAGGTGCGCGAGGTCGACCGCAGCGAGGACGGCGACGTGTCCGGCCTCGCCTTCTCGCCCGACTCGGCCTGGCTCGCCTGGTCACACCCCGGCCCGCGCCCCCTCTCCCAGCTGCGCATCGCCCACACCACCGACCTGTCGGTCACCGAGGCGACCCCGCTGCGCTTCCAGGACTACGCACCCGCGTTCACCCTGGACGGCAAGCACCTCGCCTTCCTGTCGACGCGCTCCTTCGATCCGGTCCACGACGAGTACGTCTTCGACCTGGCCTTCGTCGTCGGCGACCGCCCGCACCTGATCACCCTCGCGGCGACCACGCCCTCCCCGTTCGGCCCGCAGCGGCACGGCCGGCCTTTCGAGACCCCGGACCGCGACGAGACCCCCGACAGCGAGGGCACCCCGGTCACCCGTATCGACCTGGAGGGCCTCGCCGACCGGATCGTGCCCTTCCCGGTCGAGGCCGGCCGCTACTCCAACCTGCGCGCCGCGAAGGACGGCGTGCTGTGGCTGCGGCACCCCGTGCGCGGTGTCCTCGGTGCCTCCCGCGCCACCCCCGACGACCCGGACCCCAAGACAGAGCTGGAGCGCTACGACCTCGTCCAGCAGCGCATCGAGCATCTCGCCGCCGACGCCGACCACTTCGAGGTCAGCGGCGACGGCAAACGCGTCCTGCTGTGGACCGACGAGCGGCTGCGCGTCGTACTCAGCGACCGGCGCGCCTCCACCGACGACGACGGCGACAACAGCGTCACGGTCGACCTCGCCCGGGTACGGCAGACCGTCGACCCGGCCGCCGAGTGGCGGCAGATGTACGAGGAGAACGGCCGCATCATGCGCGACCAGTTCTGGCGGCCCGACCTGAGCGGGGTCGACTGGGACGGCGTCCTCGACCGCTACCGCCCCGTCCTCGACCGGATCGCCACCCACGACGACCTCGTCGATCTGCTGTGGGAGGTGCAGGGCGAACTCGGCACCTCGCACGCCTACGTCTCCCCGCGCGGCTCCTTCGGCTCCGGCGCCCGGCAGGGACTGCTCGGCGCCGACATCTCCCGCCATCCGGACGGCAGTTGGCGCATCGACCGGATCCTGCCCGCGGAGACCTCCGACCCGGCGGCCCGCTCCCCGCTCGCCGCACCCGGCGTCGCGGTGCGGGCCGGGGACGCGATCGTCGCCGTCGGCGGCCACCCCGTCGACCCGGTGACCGGACCCGGGCCGCTGCTCGTCGGTACGGCCGGCCACGCCATAGAGCTGACCATCTCGCCGTCCGGCGGGGGCGATCTGCGGCACGCGGTGGTGGTCCCGATCAGCGACGAGGAGCCCCTGCGCTACCACGCCTGGGTCGCCGACCGCCGCGCCTACGTCCACGAACGCTCCGGCGGCCGGCTCGGCTACCTCCACGTGCCCGACATGCAGGCCCCCGGCTGGGCGCAGATCCACCGGGACCTGCGGGTCGAGGTGGCCCGGGAGGGGCTCGTCGTCGACATCCGGGAGAACCGGGGCGGCAACACCTCCCAACTCGTCGTGGAGAAGCTGGCCCGGCGGATCGTCGGCTGGGTCGTACCACGCGGCCGACGCCCCCGCAGCTACCCCGAGGACGCGCCCCGGGGGCCCGTGGTCGCCATCGCCAACGAGTTCTCCGGTTCCGACGGCGACATCGTCAACGCGGCGATACGCGCCCTCGGTATCGGCCCCGTGGTCGGCACACGCACGTGGGGTGGCGTCATCGGCATCGACAGCCGCTACCACCTGGTGGACGACACCCTGGTCACCCAGCCCAAGTACGCCTTCTGGCTGGAGGGTTACGACTGGGGCGTGGAAAACCACGGAGTGGACCCGGACGTGGAGGTACTGCAATGCCCCCAGGACTGGGCGGCGGGCCGCGATCCCCAGCTCGACGAGGCGATCAGGCTCGCACTGGAGTCACTCGAGGAGCAGCCGGCGAAAACTCCCCCGGGCCTCCCGTCCTAGCTGCGGGCAGTCGTGCCCCCACTCTTCGAGCGGGGGCCCCGTCAGCGCGGGCAAGCGAAACCCACCCGGCCAGCACCAGCACCGGGCACCGACCCCAACCGACGCTACGATGCCCCCGTATCCGATCACTCACCCCCGGAGGGAACATGGCAGGGGAGCCGCAGGACGACTGCTTGTTCTGCAAGATCGTCGCGGGCCACGTCCCGGCGACGATCGTCCGTGAGACGGAGACGACCGTCGCCTTCCGGGACATCAACCCCCAGGCGCCCACCCACGTCCTGGTGATCCCCAAGGTGCACTACAAGAACGCCGCCGAACTGGCCGCCGCCGACCCGGCCATCGCCGCCGACATACTGCGCGAGGCCCAGGCGGTCGCCGACGAGGACAAGCTGGAGAGCTACCGCGTCGTCTTCAACACCGGCAGCGGCGCCGGCCAGACCGTCTGGCACACCCACGCGCACATCCTCGGCGGCCGCGGTATGCAGTGGCCCCCCGGCTAAGCCGGTAAGTCACCGTGTCCGCACGTGAACTGGTGGTCCTGGGCACCGCAAGCCAGGTCCCCACCCGGCACCGCAACCACAACGGCTATCTGCTGCGCTGGGACGGCGAGGGCATCCTCTTCGACCCCGGCGAGGGCACGCAGCGCCAGATGCTGCGTGCCGGGGTCGCGGCGCACGACCTGAACCGGATCTGCGTCACACACTTCCACGGAGACCACTCGCTGGGCCTGCCCGGGGTCATCCAGGGCATCAACCTGAACCGGGTGCCGCACCCGGTCACCGCCCACTACCCGCGCTCCGGCCAGCGCTTCTTCGACCGGCTGCGCTACGCGAGCGCCTACCGGGAGACGGTCGAGATCACCGAAGCACCCGTGGACCGGGACGGCGACCTCGTGGTGACCCCGTCCTACACCCTCCAGACCCACAAGCTGTCCCACCCTGTCGAGGCGTACGGCTACCGGCTCGTCGAACCCGACGGGCGCCGCATGCTCCCCGAGCGGCTCGCCGCCAACGGGATCAAGGGGCCGGACGTGCGGCGGATCCAGCGCGAGGGCGCCCTCGGGGACGTGACGCTGGACGACGTCAGCGAACTCCGCCACGGACAGCGGTTCGCGTTCGTCATGGACACCCGGCTGTGCGACGGGGTGTACGCCCTCGCGGACGGCTGCGACATGCTCGTCATCGAGTCCACCTTCCAGGACGAGGACGCCGAACTCGCCGACGACTCGGGCCATCTGACGGCCGGTCAGGCCGGCCGGGTCGCCCAAGAGGCAGGCGTACGGCACCTCGTGCTCACCCACTTCAGCCAGCGCTACTCCGAGCCGGAGGTGTGCGAGCGGCAGGCACGGGCCGCCGGCTTCGAGGGGGAGCTGACCGTGGCGCACGACCTGCAGACCGTGCCGGTTCCGAAGCGCAGGTGAAACGGCCGTACGATGCTTTGATGCCCGTCCCCAAAGCAGAACTGCACCTCCACATCGAAGGCACCCTGGAGCCCGAGCTGGCCTTCGCGCTCGCCGCGCGCAACGGTGTCGAGCTGCCGTACGCCGACACGGACGCGCTCCGTGAGGCGTACCGCTTCTCGGACCTCCAGTCCTTCCTGAACCTGTACTACGAGCTGATGGCCGTCCTGCGCACCGAGCGGGACTTCGAGGACCTCGCGAACGCCTACCTCGCCCGTGCCGCCGCGCAGGGCGTGCGGCACGCGGAGATCTTCTTCGACCCGCAGGCCCACATCGCCAGGGGGGTGGCGCTGGGCATGGTCGTGGAGGGGCTGTGGCGGGCGCTCGGCCGCAGCGAGGAGAACCACGGTGTCTCCACGCGGCTGATCATGTGCTTCCTGCGGGACCAGTCCGCCGACTCGGCACTGAAGACCCTGGAGGCGGCCAGGCCCTACCTGGACCGGATCACCGGCGTCGGCCTCGACTCCGCCGAGGTCGGGCATCCGCCGGCGAAGTTCCGCGAGGTGTACGAGGCAGCCGCCGCGCTGGGCCTGCGGCGCGTGGCGCACGCGGGTGAGGAGGGGCCGCCTGCGTACATCACCGAGTCCCTGGACCTGCTGGGCGTCGAGCGGATCGACCACGGGCTGCGCTGCATGGAGGACCCGGAGCTGGTCGCCCGTCTGGTCCGCGACCGGGTGCCACTCACCCTGTGCCCGCTGTCCAACGTACGGCTGCGCGCGGTCGACACCCTCGCCGACCACCCCCTGCCCGCCATGCTCGACGCGGGCCTCCTGTGCACCGTCAACTCCGACGACCCGGCCTACTTCGGCGGCTACGCGGGCGACAACTTCGACGCGGTGCGCTCAGTGCTGGGCCTCGACGAGGAGAAGCTGCGGGAACTGGCGCGCAACTCCTTCCTGGCCTCGTTCCTGGAGGACGACGAGGAGCGGCGTGCGCGGTACCTCGCCGAGGTGGAGGCGTACAAGTTCGGGTGAGCGCGGCTAACGCCAGTGCGGCGCTCCCCCCGAGGGTGCCGCCGCCTCGATCTTCGCCCTGACCTCCCGCATCACCGCCACGATCCGCCCCTCGTGCTCCGGCGTCAGCCGCGCGACCGGCACGGAGCAGCTGATGGCGTCCTGGGCGGGGAAGTCGTAGCGCAGGGCGAAGCCGAAGCCGACGATGCCCAGGACGCCCTCCTCGCGGTCGATGGAGTAGCCGCGCGAGCGGGTCGCGGCGAGGTCGGCCACCAGGGACGCGCGGGTCGTGTGCGTGTGCGGCGTACGCGCCTCGTACGGGCCCTCGGGCAGATCGGCGTCCGGGCGCTGGGCCAGCAGGGCCTTGCCCAGCGCGCCCACGTGGGCCGGCAGCCGGCGCCCCACCCGGCTGATGGTCCGCAGGTATTCGTGGGACTCCCGCGTCGCCAGGTAGGCCACGTCGCGCCCGTCCAGCCGCCCCAGGTGGATCGTCTCGCCGAGCGCCTCGGACGCCTCGTCGAGATACGGCCGTACGACGCCTACGCGCGGGTCCGAGTCGAGGTAGCCGGTGCCGGTCAGCAGAGCGTGGATGCCGATGCCGTAGAGCGAGCCGGTGATGTCGGTGCGGACCCAGCCGCGGCCGATCAGGGTCTGCAGCAGTGCGTACATCGAACTGCGCGGCACCTCGAGCTCGTCCGCCAGCTCCTGCAGCCGTGCCGGGCGGTCGGCGCGTGCCGCGAGCAGTTCCAGCAGCTCCACCGTGCGTGCCGCGGACTTCACCTCACGGACGCCCTCTGACTCTGACATGCGCCGATGGTAGTCAGGACGCCCGCACCGTTGACGCCTCAGGTTCGCGTATCTAATCTCTGTCTTCATACGTGGATAACATCTACATAGGGAGATGAGTAAGGGTGACCCTCCATACGGAAGTGGTACGGCGGCTGCGGGACGGGATGGCGGACGGCGTGCTGTCCTTCCCGCTCACCGCCTTCCACACGGACGGTTCCCTCGACCCCGACGGCTTCCGCACCCATGTCGCGGCGCAGATCGCCACCGCCCCCGGGGCCGTCTTCCCCGCCTGCGGCACCGGCGAGTTCTTCTCGCTGGACGAGGACGAATACCGTCGGGTCGTCTCCGTCACCGTGGAGGAGGCGGCCGGCCGGGTGCCCGTCGTCGCCGGCACCGGGTACGGTTGGGCGCAGGCCGCGCGCTTCGCCCGCATTGCCGAGGAGGCGGGCGCCGATGCGCTGCTCGTCCTGCCGCACTACCTCGTCGCCGCCCCGCAGGACGGGCTCGTCGCCCAGCTGGAGCAGCTGGCCGCCCGCACCGGGCTGCCGCTCATCGCCTACCAGCGCGGCCAAGTCGCCTTCACTGCCGACGCGTTGAGGCGCATCGCCGGCATCCCGGACGTCATCGGACTCAAGGACGGCCACAGCGACCTCGACCGGCTGCAGCGGCTCACTCTCGCCGCCCCCGAGGACTTCCTGTTCTTCAACGGTGCCGCCACCGCCGAGATCCAGGCCCGCGCCTACGCCACCGTCGGGGTCCCCGCCTACTCCTCCGCCGTCCATGCCTTCGCCCCCGAGATCGCGAACGCCTTCTTCACCGCCCTGCACGGCGACGACCACGGCACCGTCGAGAAGCTGCTGCGCGACTTCTACGTCCCCTTCGTCGAACTGCGCGACCGGGTGCCCGGATACGCCGTCTCGCTCGTGAAGGCGGCGGCCCGGCTGCGCGGCCGCCCCGTGGGGCCGGTGCGCGCCCCGCTCACCGACCCTTCGCCCGCCGACCTCGCCGACCTGAAGACCCTGCTCGCCACCGGACTCGACCTCGTAGGAGCCGCCCTGTGAACCTCACCATCACCGACGTCCGGCTGACGCCGATCCTGGTTGCCGACCCGCCGCTGCTGAACACCCAGGGCGTCCACCAGCCGTACACGCCCCGCCTGATCGTGGAGGTGGAGACGGCCGACGGCATCACGGGCATCGGCGAGACGTACGGCGACACCAGGTACCTGGAGCTGGCCCGGCCGTTCGCGGAGAAGCTGAAGGGCCGTCAAGTCAGTGAACCGAACGGCCTGTTCGCCATCGCGGACGAGGTAGCCGTGGACGTCTCCCGGGTTTCCGGCCAGGTCGACGTCGGCGGGCTGCGCGGCGTCCAGACCGCCGACAAGCTGCGGTTGTCCGTAGTCTCCGGCTTCGAGGTCGCCTGCCTCGACGCCCTCGGCAAGGCGCTCGGCCTGCCCGTGCACGCCCTGCTCGGCGGCAAACTGCGCGACGCGGTCGAGTACAGCGCGTACCTCTTCTACAAGTGGGCCGACCACCCGGCCGGAGTGACCGGCGAGCGGGACGACTGGGGCGCGGCCCTCGAACCGGCCGGAGTCGTCGAGCAGGCACGGAAGTTCAAGGAGCGCTTCGGCTTCACGTCCTTCAAGCTCAAGGGCGGTGTCTTCCCGCCGGACGAGGAGATCGCCGCCGTACGCGCCCTCGCCGAGGCGTTCCCCGGGCACCCGCTGCGGCTCGACCCCAACGGCGCCTGGTCCGTGGAGACCTCGCTCAAGGTCGCCAAGGAACTCGGCGACGTACTCGAGTACCTGGAGGACCCCGCCCTCGGCACTCCGGCCATGGCCGAGGTGGCCGCCGGCACCGACGTGCCCCTCGCCACCAACATGTGCGTGACGACCTTCGCCGAGATCGAGGTGGCGTTCACCAAGGGCGCCGTCCAGGTCGTGCTCTCCGACCACCACTACTGGGGCGGACTGCGCAACACCCAGCAACTCGCCGCCATCTGCCGCACCTTCGGCGTCGGCGTCTCCATGCACTCCAACACCCACCTGGGCATCAGCCTGGCCGCGATGACCCACGTCGCGTCCACGGTCCCGAACCTCCACCACGCCTGCGACTCCCACTACCCCTGGCAGTCGGAGGACGTCCTCACCGAACGCCTGACGTTCGAGGCCGGCAAGGTCGCCGTCTCGGACCTCCCCGGCCTGGGCGTCGAACTCGACCACGAGAAGCTGCGTTTCCTGCACCAGAGGTGGCTCGACGACGACGGCACCCTGCACGACCGCGACGACGCGGCGGCGATGCGCGTCGCCGACCCCGACTGGGTCACACCTACGGTGCCTCGTTGGTAGGGATTGACCGGTGTCGTATGCACGGCTGAACGCTGTCCGGCTCTGGGCCCTCTGGCGTTTCTGCCGGGGGTCCGGGGGTTGTCCCCCGGGAGATGCAGCACCGGCGTACGCCCGGGACCTGCTGCGATCTGACCCCTTTGGCGTGACCTGACCCTCACTGTCCGTGGCGTGGTGCACACTGGCCAGATCCGCACCACGTCAGGGAGCGCACCGTGACCGCGTCCAAAGCGTTCGCCGGAGAGGAACCGGAGTACGTCGTCGAGGCAGCCCGCTGTCAGACCCAGGTCGACCCCCTGGCCGGCCTGCGCACACCGGACGATCCGCCCTGGGACGTCTACCTCACGGGCACGGTCTTTCTGGACATCATCTTCACCGGACTCGACTCCGCCCCGGTGCGCGGGACCGAGTCCTGGGCACGCGGGATGGGGGCGAGCCCCGGCGGCGTGGCGAACATGGCCGCCGCGCTGGCCCGCCTCGGCCTGAAGACCTCCCTCGCCGCCGCGTTCGGCGACGACCACTACGGCGAGTACTGCTGGGACGCGCTCGCCCAGGGCGAGGGCATCGACCTGTCGCCGTCACGCACGGTGGCAGGCTGGCACTCACCGGTCACCGTCTCCATGGCGTACGAGGGCGAACGCACGATGGTCTCCCACGGCCACGAACCGCCCCCCGAGGACCAGCCGACCCCCGACTGCCCCCCACGCGCGCGTGCCGCCGTCGCCTCTCTCACCCCCGGCAGGCACGCGCCCTGGATCACCCAGGCCGCCCGCAAGGGCACCCGGATCTTCGCCGACGTCGGCTGGGACGACACGGGCGCGTGGGACCTGTCCAGCCTCGCCGACCTCGAACACTGCGAGGCGTTCCTGCCGAACACCGCCGAGGCCATGCGCTACACCGGCGCCGACTCCCCCCGAGCGGCCGCCCACGCCCTCACCGAGTACGTACCGCTCGCGGTCGTCACCCTCGGCTCCGAGGGCGCCTACGCCGTAGACCGCCGTACCGGCGAGACCGCCGAGGTCCCCGCGATCGCCGTGGAGGCCCTCGACCCGACCGGCGCCGGAGACGTCTTCGTCGCCGGCTTCGTCACCGGCACCCTCGCCGGCTGGCCGCTGGCGGACCGGCTGGCCTTCGCCGGGCTCACCGCCGCGCTGTCCGTCCAGGAGTTCGGCGGCTCGCTGTCGGCCCCCGGCTGGACCGAGATCGGCGCCTGGTGGCGGAAGGTCCAGTCCGTGGCGGGCCAGGACCCGACAGCCCTGCGCCGCTACGCCTTCCTGGAGCGGCTGGTCCCGGAGGAGCAGGCGCGCCCCTGGCCGCTGCGGCGGGCGGTGCCGACGATCGGCTTCCGGCGCTCGGCCTGACGCGATCCAGGGCGCCGTACGCGTGTGACGTGTGGTGCGGTGGGCACACGGCGGAGTGCGGCGGGCACAAGGAAGGTCCACGGAAAGGCTCAAGGAAAAGGCCTGTGGAAAAGGCCTACGGCGTTGTCGGTGCACCGTCGTACTCTTGAATCGCGAGGCCGCCCTCAGCTACGCGGCCGTGACGAGGAGGAACCGCAGGCCTTAAGCGCCGGCCCATGACTCAGACACCCACAGCTCACACCCCCGCGCAGGGGCAGGCGAGAGCACAGTTCACGGTCCCCGCCCAGCACCCGATGGTCACCGTTCTGGGATCCGGCGACTCCCTCCTGCGCGTGATCGAGAAGGCCTTCCCGGCGGCCGACATCCACGTTCGGGGCAATGAGATCAGCGCGGTCGGCGACCCCGGTGAAGTCGCCCTCGTCCAGCGCCTGTTCGACGAGATGATGCTGGTGCTCCGCACCGGGCAGCCGATGACGGAGGACGCAGTGGAACGCTCGATCGCGATGCTGCGGGCGAGTGAGAACGGGGAGGGCCCGGCGGAAACCCCGGCCGAGGTTCTTACGCAGAACATCCTGTCCTCGCGCGGCCGCACGATCCGCCCCAAGACCCTCAACCAGAAGCGGTACGTCGACGCGATCGACAAGCACACGATCGTCTTCGGCATCGGCCCCGCCGGCACCGGCAAGACCTACCTCGCCATGGCCAAGGCGGTGCAGGCCCTGCAGTCCAAGCAGGTCAACCGCATCATCCTGACCCGCCCCGCGGTCGAGGCGGGCGAGCGCCTGGGCTTCCTCCCCGGCACGCTCTACGAGAAGATCGACCCCTATCTGCGCCCGCTGTACGACGCGCTGCACGACATGCTCGACCCCGACTCGATCCCGCGCCTGATGGCGGCGGGCACGATCGAGGTCGCGCCGCTGGCCTACATGCGCGGCCGTACTCTGAACGACGCCTTCATCATCCTGGACGAGGCCCAGAACACGAGCCCCGAGCAGATGAAGATGTTCCTCACCCGGCTCGGCTTCGAATCGAAGATCGTCATCACCGGTGACGTGACCCAGGTCGACCTGCCGAACGGCACCAAGTCCGGTCTGAGGCAGGTGCAGGACATCCTGGAGGGCCTCGACGACGTCCACTTCTCCCGGCTCACGTCCCACGATGTCGTACGGCACAAGCTGGTGGGCCGTATCGTCGACGCGTACGAGAAGTACGACAGCACGCACGGCACCGAGAACGGCACCCACAAGGGCGGCCGGGGCAGGTCCGGGCACAAGGGGAAGTAGAGACACGGCAACACCATGTCGATCGACGTCAACAACGAGTCCGGAACCGAGGTCGACGAGCAGGCGATCCTCGACATCGCCCGCTACGCGCTCGCGCGGATGCGCATCCACCCGCTCTCCGAGCTCTCGGTGATCGTCGTGGACGCCGACGCCATGGAGCAGTTGCACATCCAGTGGATGGACCTGCCCGGCCCGACCGACGTCATGTCCTTCCCGATGGACGAGCTGCGCCCGCCCACCAAGGACGACGACGAGCCCCCGCAGGGCCTCCTCGGCGACATCGTGCTGTGCCCCGAAGTCGCCGCGAAGCAGGGGACCGAGGCGGCCACGCAGCACACCATGGACGAGGAGCTCCAGCTGCTCACCGTCCACGGTGTGCTGCACCTGCTGGGCTACGACCATGAGGAGCCCGACGAGAAGGCCGAGATGTTCGGCCTGCAGGCCGCCATCGTGGACGGCTGGCGCGCGGAGAAGGGCCTGACCGGTCCTTCTCCGGCGCCCACGGTCTCGTAGACCGGCGGGCCCCGTATGAGTCCGCAGATCGTCATCGGCGCGATCGCCCTCGTCGTCGTCGCCTGGCTCGCCGCCTGCGCCGAGGCCGGCATCGCGCGCGTCTCCAGCTTCCGCGCCGAGGAGGCCGTCAAGTCCGGGCGGCGCGGCAGCGCCAAGCTCGCCCAGGTCGCCGCCGACCCCACCCGCTACCTCAACGTGGCACTGCTGGTCCGTGTCGCCTGCGAGATGGCCGCCGCCGCGCTGGTCACCTATGCCTGCCTCCAGGAGTTCTCGGACACGGCCGAGGCCCTCCTGATCGCCATCGTCGTCATGGTCCTCGTGTCGTACGTCGCCGTGGGCGTCTCGCCGCGCACCATCGGCCGCCAGCACCCGCTGAACACGGCGACGGTTGCCTCATACGTCCTGCTGCCGCTCGCCCGGATCATGGGCCCGATCCCGTATCTGCTGATCCTCATCGGCAATGCGCTCACCCCGGGCAAGGGCTTCCGCCGCGGCCCGTTCGCCTCCGAGGCGGAGCTGCGCGCGCTGGTCGACCTCGCCGAGCAGGAGTCGCTGATCGAGGACGAGGAGCGCCGCATGGTGCACTCCGTCTTCGAACTCGGCGACACTCTCGTGCGGGAGGTCATGGTCCCGCGGACCGACCTGGTCGTCATCGAGCGCTACAAGACCATCCGCCAGGCCCTTACGCTCGCCCTGCGCTCCGGTTTCTCGCGCATCCCGGTCGCGGGCGAGAGCGAGGACGACATCGTCGGGATGGTGTATCTGAAGGACCTGGTCCGCAAGACGCACATCAGCCGCGACGCCGAGAACGACCTGGTGTCCACGGCCATGCGCCCCGCGTTCTTCGTGCCCGACACCAAGAACGCAGGCGACCTGCTGCGCGAGATGCAGAAGGAGCGCAACCACGTCGCCGTCGTCATCGACGAGTACGGCGGCACGGCCGGGATCGTCACCATCGAGGACATCCTCGAGGAGATCGTCGGCGAGATCACCGACGAGTACGACCGTGAACTCCCGCCCGTGGAGGAGCTGGGCGACGACCGCTATCGGGTCACGGCCCGCCTCGACATCACCGACCTCGGCGAGCTGTACGGGCTCGAGGAGTACGACGACGAGGACGTGGAGACCGTCGGCGGACTGCTCGCCAAGGCGCTGGGCCGGGTGCCCATCGCCGGAGCCTCCGCGGTCGTCGAACTGCCCGACGGCCGCGGACTCCGGCTCACCGCCGAGGCCGCGGCCGGCCGCCGGAACAAGATCGTGACGGTGCTGGTGGAGCCGACGGGCCCGGCCGAGCCCACGGAGAAGGAGCCGGAGTGACCGCCGACCAACTGCGCGCCCTCTGCCTCTCCTTCAACGCGGCCGTCGAGGACTTCCCGTTCAACCCGGAGACGTCGGTCTTCAAGGTCCAGGGCAAACTGTTCGCGCTAACGCACCTGAACGCCCGCCCCCTGACGGTGAACCTCAAGTGCGATCCGGAGGACGCGATCCGGCTGCGCGCCGAGCACGAGGGACTGATCGTCCCCGGCTGGCACATGAACAAGCGCCACTGGAACACCGTCACGGTCGACGGAGAGCTCCCGGACGGGTTGGTCGGGGAGCTCGTCGAGGACTCGTACGACCTGGTCGTCGCCGGTCTACCGCGCGCCGACCGGCTCCGCCTCGACCGCCCCTGAGCGCTTCCTGAGTCCCAGCCCCGACGGCGGGGCCCCGATCCGTATGCTCGGCACATGACTGACAGCAACGGGCTTGACCCCGAGGACCGGAAGATCGTCACCCTGGCCCGTTCCGCGCGGGCCCGCAACGGCGTGCCCGAGGGGGCGGCCGTACGGGACGAGACGGGTCGTACGTACGTCGCCGGGACCGTGGACCTCGACTCCCTGAAGCTCAGTGCCCTGCGGACGGCGGTCGCCATGGCGGTGGCGTCCGGGGCGAAGTCGCTGGAGGCGGCGGCGGTGGTCACGGAGGCGGAGTCCGCGTCCGAGGAGGACCGGGCCGCCGTACGCGACCTGGGCGGTCCGGACACACCGGTGCTGGTGGCCGGGCCCGACGGGGTTGTACGGCAGACCGTCACGGCGGGCTGACGGCCCAGGGTTTCGGAGCAGCCTGCTGAGCGCTCCGTTCCGGATGCCGCAGAACTGATGCAGCGTCAGTAGAAACTGATAGTGCGTCAGACTTCTGCGGCATCTCCATTGACTTCTCACGAGACCTGCACATCAATGGCCCCCTGTCACATCCCTGAGGAGGGGGCCCATGGGTTCGACACCCCGAAGATCCCCACGGCGGCGCTGGGCTTCGTTGCTCGGTGCGACCGCACTCGCGGTCACCACGGGCGGCGCGCTCGCCTGTCCGGCCGGCGCCGCGGGCACGCCGTAGCCAACAAGACCGGCGGTCCGCGGAGCTTCCGGCTGTACGCGGCCGACGCCTACAACACCGCGCGCGACGGCGGGTTCGCCGTACGGACGGTGAAGGAACGGATGCGGGGCGTCGGCGCCTGGGCGAGGCTCGCGAAATCCCGGATCACCGTCGCCCCCCACACAACGGTCACCGTGCCCTTCACCCTGCACGTGCCGACCGCCGCCGAACCGGGCGACCACCCCGGCGCGATCGTCGCCCTCGACGAGCAGGTGGACCCCGGCACCGGCTCAGTCGCGCTCGGCGTGCAGCGGGCCGTCGGCGCCCGCGTCTACCTCCGGGTCGGCGGACCCACGCTGCCCGCGATCTCCGTCGAGCACGTCCATCTCACCCACCACCAGCCGCTCGTCCCCGGCCTCGGCGACAGCACGGCGACGATCTCCTGCACCCTGCACAACACCGGCAACGTCACCCTCGACCCGAAGGTGGAACTGCGCGCCCGGGGCCTGTTCGGCCGTACGCTCCTCGCCCGCGACCTGAGCCGCGTCCCCTCCGAACTGCTGCTCGGGCAGCGGGTGCGGCTCACCGAGCGCTGGCGCGGCGCACTCCAACTCGACTGGGGAGACGTGACGTTGACGGCGAGCGCCACGGGCACGCGGGAGTCGGCGAGCGCCTCGTTCCTGGCGCTGCCGTGGCTGGTGGTGGCGGTGGTGTTCGCCGCCGGAGTCGTGGGCGGGGTGCTGCTGGTCAGAGCGCGTCGGGGCCGCGCTCGCCCGTCCGTACGCGTACGACCGTCTCGACGGGCAGCGCCCACACCTTCCCGTCCCCGATCTTCCCCGTTTGCGCGGCCTTGACGATCGCGTCGATCACGGCCTCGGAGTCCGCGTCCTCGACGACGACCTCGATGCGCACCTTGGGCACCAGGTCGACCCGGTACTCGGCACCCCGGTACACCTCGGTGTGGCCGTGCTGACGGCCGTACCCGCTGGCCTCGGTCACGGTCAGACCGCGCACGCCCAGCTCCTGGAGCGCGGTCTTGACCGCGTCGAGGCGGTGGGGCTTGACGATCGCGGTGATGAGCTTCATGCCTGCGGCTCGACCTTCTGGGCGGAGTTGATCACGGAGGGGACGACGGAGTGGCCGACCGGGGCGCCATGGCCCAGGACCCCGTGATCGTAGGCGCTCTCGGCGTGCACCGTAAGGTCCAGCCCGGTGTGCTCCTGCTCCTCACTCGCACGGAACCCGATCGTCCGGTCGATCAGCCTGCCGATGCCGTACGTCACGGCGAAGGCGTACGTGCCTACGGCGAGGACCGCCACCAACTGCCTGCCCAGCTGCCCGAGCCCGCCGCCGTACAGCAGGCCCTCGGCGCCGCCGGTCATCGCCTTCTCCGCGAAGACGCCGATCAAGAGGGTGCCGACGACACCGCCGACCAGGTGGACGCCGACGACGTCGAGGGAGTCGTCGTAGTCGAGCTTGAACTTCCAGCTCACGGCGTAGGAGCAGATGACGCCGGCGGCGAGGCCCACGACCAGCGCGCCGAGCAGCGAGACCGAGCCGCAGGACGGCGTGATGGCGACCAGGCCGGGGGTCATCAGCAGGACCAGGGCGGTGGCGGCGAGCAGTCAGGCGGTGTCGCCGGTGTCCGCGTGCGCTGCGGCGAGGGTCACGGTCGGTCTCCAACGGTGGGGGGCTCGCGTCAGAGGCTCACGGCTCAGGATTTCCGATTGCGTACGGGTATGTTTCCGTGACGTTTCGTTGCGTGCGGGTTACCGGAAGCTCACGTCGTGGGCGGTGGTGCCTTCGGGCCTCGTGGATCAGGGACAATGAACGCCATGAGCGTGCGTACCCAGTCATCCGAGCAGCCGGCCGAGTCCGTCCACCGTGCCGGCTTCGCCTGCTTCGTGGGCCGCCCCAACGCGGGCAAGTCCACCCTCACGAACGCTCTGGTCGGGCGGAAGGTGGCGATCACGTCCAACCGGCCGCAGACGACCCGGCACACGGTACGGGGCATCGTGCACCGCCCCGACGCCCAGCTGATCCTGGTCGACACGCCTGGTCTGCACAAGCCGCGCACCCTGCTGGGCGAGCGCCTGAACGACGTGGTCCGCACCACCTGGGCCGAGGTCGACGTGATCGGCTTCTGCCTCCCCGCGGACCAGAAGATCGGCCCGGGCGACCGCTTCATCGCGAAGGAACTCGCCGGGATCCGCAAGACCCCCAAGGTGGCGATCGTCACCAAGACCGACCTGGTCGACGGCAAGGCTCTGGCCGAGCAGCTGATCGCGATCGACCAGCTGGGCAAGGAGCTGGGCATCGAGTGGGCGGAGATCGTCCCGGTGTCGGCGGTGGGCGACAAGCAGGTGGCGCTGCTTGCGGACCTGCTCATCCCGATGATGCCCGAGGGCCCGGCGCTCTACCCCGAGGGCGACCTCACGGACGAGCCCGAGCAGGTCATGGTCGCCGAGCTGATCCGCGAGGCGGCACTGGAGGGCGTCCGCGACGAACTGCCGCACTCCATCGCGGTGGTGGTGGAGGAGATGCTCCCGCGTGAGGACCGCCCCGCCGACCGCCCCCTCCTGGACATCCACGCCAACCTCTACATCGAACGCACCAGCCAGAAGGGCATCATCATCGGCCCCCAGGGCAAGCGCCTGAAGGAGGTCGGCATCAAGTCCCGCAAGCACATCGAGGCCCTGCTGGGCACGCCGGTCTTCCTGGACCTGCACGTGAAGGTGGCGAAGGACTGGCAGCGGGATCCCAAGCAGCTGCGGCGGCTGGGGTTCTAGCGGGGGCGTCTCTGATTCATCGGATCAGGGTGCGCTTGGTGACGGTGTCATGTCCTGCAGCCCCACCACCCGCAGCAGTTGGAGCCGTTCGTACGACTCCGTGCCGGGGCGGGCCGTGTGGATGATGAGGTGTTGGTGGTGTTCCGTGCTGAGCAGGATCTCGCAGTCCAGTTCCAGGAGGCCCACCAAAGGGTGCAGGAAGCGTTTTGTCGAGGCTCGGCGTACCGCCACCTCGTGGTTCGTCCACATACGGGCGAACTCCTCGCTGCGGTCGCGTAGTTCGGTTACCAGCGCGGCCGGTCGCGGGTCCGTGGGGCGGGACGCCGTCACCGCTCGTAGGTTCGCCACGTGCTGGCGGGCGTGTTCCTCGCGGTCCTCCGGTGGGAACATGTCGCGCGCCGACGGGTCCAGGAAGTAGCGGCGGAGTAGGTTGCGGTCCCCGGGTGGACGGGCCGACACATCACCCGACAGCGCCCTCGACAGCGCGTTCTGCGCCAGGACGTCACCGCAGTCCGTGATCACCATCGCCGGGGCGTCGTGCAGGCGGTCCAGGACCAGCAGGAGGCCGGGGCGGACGTGGCCGGACGTGGTCGCGTGGCGCGGGGGCTCCTCGCCCGCCAGATGGAAGAGGTGGTCCCGTTCGTCGTCCGTCAGGCGCAGGGCGCGGGCCAGTGCCGTCAGCATCTGGCGTGAGGGGCGCGGGCCCCTGGACTGCTCCAGGCGCGTGTAGTAGTCCACCGACATTCCGGCCAGCGACGCGACCTCCTCCCGGCGCAGCCCCGGCGTACGACGACGGGCCCCCGGGGCCAGGCCCACGTCGGCCGGGTCCAGACGGGTGCGGCCGCGGCGCAGGAAGTCGGCGAGTTCGGTTCGGTTCACTCCTCCAGCGTGGCCGAGCCCGCCCGGCTTATCCAGGGAGTGCCGATCCCCCGATCGAGAGGTCTCTCCCGTCGCCCGCGCCGTCGGCCGAAGCTGGCGGGGACGAGAGGAGCACCATCATGCTGACCCTGGTGACCGGCACGACAGGACAGGTGGGCCGCGGCTTCGTACCCCGGCTGCTGGCGCAGACCCGCCCCGGAGAACACGTACGTGTCCTCGTACGCGACGAGACACGGGCCGCCGCGCTCGCCGACCGCGGCGCCCAGATCGTCGTCGGTGATCTGCGCGATGCCGAGGCCGTCGGCAAGGCCCTCGCGGGAGCCGACGCCGTCGTCAACATCGCCGCCTCCTTCCGGGGCGTACCGGACGACGAGGCGCGGGCCGTCAATCGTGATGCGGCCCTGGAGCTGGGGCGGGCCGCCGTGACCTCCGGCGTACAGCGGTTCGTGCAGGTCAGCACCAACACGGTCTACGGAGAGGGGCGCGCCCGCCCGCTCGACGAGGACGATGTGAGCATCCCGGGCGGGGCGTTCTGGGGCACCTACCCGGCGTCGAAGGCGGAGGCCGAGCGCGGGCTGCTCGCGCTCGACGGGCTCGACGTCCGCGTGGGCCGCCTCGCCTTCGTGTACGGCGAGGGCGACCCGCACCTCGCCAACTCCCTGCAGTGGCTCACGCACTGGCCGGCCACCAAGCTCTTCCACCTGGTCCACGTCGCCGACGTCGCGCAGGGCCTGCTGCGCCTGCTGTACGCCCCCGGCGCCGACGGCCGCGTCTACAACATCGCCGACGACGCCCCCGTCACCACCCTCGACATCCATCGGCTGCTCGGCGCCGACCTGCCCGAGGAGGCCCACACCCGCTCGGACCCCGACCCCTGGCACCTCATCGTCTCCACCGACCGCATCCGCCGCGAGCTGGGTTACCGCCCGCAGTACCCGACGGCGTTCACGGCCCGGGACGCCGGAGCCCTCTGACACCTCGCTACTCGACGCCCCTGATACGGCCCACCAGCCCCGCCCCGGCCAGCCCGATCACCGCCGCCACCAGGTACAGCACCCGGTAGCCGCCGAGATAGGTCACGATCGGCGCGGCCAGGGCGGGGGCCGCGACCTGGGGCAGGGCGTTGGCCACGTTGATGACGCCCAGGTCCTTGCCCCGGTCCAGCGCCTTCGGGAGTACGTCCGTCATGAGCGCGAAGTCCACCGACGTGAACACCCCGAAGCCCACGCCCAGCACCGCCGCCGCCGCGATCGCGCCCGGCCAGGTCTGCCAGCCGGCCAGCGCGGCCGTGGCCACCGCCATCAGCACCCCGGACCAGATCACGAACGGCTTCCGCCGACCAACCCGGTCCGACCAGACGCCGCCGACCACGACCGTGCCCAGCAGCGTCAGACCGTTCACCGCCGTCAGGATCAGCACGCCCTGTTCGGGGTCCTGGTAGTCGATGCGGTCGCGCAGGTAGTAGAGCAGGTACAGCAGGACCAGCGAATTGCTGAGGTTGATCAGGAAGCGGGTCAGCCATGCCCAGCCCAGGTCCGGGTACCGGCGCGGGCTCAGCCAGAAGCCCGCGAGGAAGCCCCGCCAGGACCGGGCCGGCCGGTCCGCCTCGGCCAGCCGCAGATCCGGGTACCTGAGCACGTACGGCAGCACGCCCACCGCCGTGAACACCGCGCACGCCGCATACCCGGCAGCGATGCCGCCCGCCGCGGTCGCGAGCCCCGTCCCGACGACCACGCCCAGGATCTGCGCCGCTCCCAACCAGCCGCCCACGGCTCCCCGTTGGAGCCGCGGCACCCGGTCCGGCACCGCCGCAGTCACTGCCGCGAACGCCGCGTTCAGCGTGAGCTGCACCAGGCACCAGCCCAGCGCCATGGTCCACAGCCCGCCCGCGCCCGCGAGCAGCAGCAGCGAGAGCGCGCCGCCCGCCGCACCGGCCACGATCCACGGCGTACGGCGGCCCGCGCGTGACGTCGTGCGGTCCGAGAGCGCGCCGAACAGCGGGTTGGCGACCAGCGACACCACCGCGCCCACGCCCGTGACCCACGCCAGCATCGTCTCCTTGGACATGCCGGAGCCGGGCGAGAAGTCCTCGGCCTGGGAGGCGAGCAGGATCTGCAGCGGGCCGAACCAGCCCACCCAGATCGCCCCGTTGGCGAGCGAGAGCGCCGTCGTCCAGCCCCGGCCGACCGGCTCGACGGGCTCGGCCAGGGCACCCGGAAGGGACTCGGTCGTCGTCATCTCTGCGCCCGCAGCACGTCACGGAACCAGCGGTACGAGGCCTTCGGGGTCCGCTCCAGGCTCTCGAAGTCCACGTGCACGAGCCCGAAGCGGCGCGCGTACCCCTGCGCCCACTCGAAGTTGTCGAGCAGCGACCAGACGAAATAGCCGCGTACGTCCACGCCGGCCTCCACTGCCCGGTGCAACGCCCGTATGTGGCCGTCCAGATAGGCGATCCGTTCCTGGTCGTCGAAACCCTCGTACGAGCAGCCGTTCTCGGTGATGACGACGGGCGGGAGCCGTTCGCCGTAGCGGTCACGGAAGCCGGTGAGCAGCTCGGTGAGCCCTTCCGGTACGACGGGCCAGCCGAAGTCGGTCACCGGGCGGCCCTCGATCTCCCGTACGGAGAAAGGGAGTTCGGCTGGCATCGTCAGCCCGCCGAACTCGATCTCGGTGCCCTGCGGGGCGCCCACCTTCGTCGGGGCGTAGTAGTTGACGCCGTACCAGTCGAGGGGTTCGCCGATGATCTTGAGGTCCGACTCGACGTCCCCCGGCATCAACTCGCCGATGCCCTCCGGGTATGCACCGAGGAGGACCGGCTCGGCGAACATGCGGTTGAGCAGGAGGTCGTAGAAGCCCGCCGCCTCCACGTCCGCAGCCTCGTCCGAGGCCGCCCAGGTCGGCCCGTGGGAGTTGGCGATGCCGATGTCCGTCGCGCCGGCCGCGCGCAGGGCCCGTACCGCGAGGCCGTGGGCGAGGAGCTGGTGGTGGGCCACCGGGAGCGCGTCGAACAGGAGCCGCTTGCCGGGGGCGTGGGCGCCCAACGCGTGTCCCAGCAGGGTGTGTTCGGCGGGCTCGTTGAGAGTGATCCACTTCGTGACGCGGTCGCCGAGCCGCCCCACGACCAGCGACACATACTCCGCGAATCGCGACGCCGTGTCCCGCTCCAGCCAGTCGAGCCCGACCGGCAGGTCCCAGTGGAACAGCGTCGGCACCGGGCGGACGCCCGCCGCGCACAGCTCGTCCACCAGGCGGTCGTAGAAGTCCAGGCCCTGGGGGGAGTTCACCCGTGGCCAGGAGATCGAGAAGCGGTACGCGTCCACGCCCAGGCCGGCCAGGAGCGCCACGTCCTCGGCGTGGCGGTGGTAGTGGTCGCAGGCCACCGCCGCCGTCGAGCCGTCCTTCACCCGCCCCGGCTCTGCCGTGAACGCGTCCCACACAGAGGGCTCGCGCTCGTCTGCCGCGCCCTCGATCTGGTGGGCCGAGGTTGACACGCCCCACAGGAATCCGGCCGGGAACTGAGGTATCGGGTTCGTCACCATGGGCCGGATCATCCTTACCGACGGTAACGGAAGTCAACGCCCAGGAGTGAAGCGGAAGTTACGCCCCCTCTTTGAGTACCCGCGTGATGAGGGTCCGCTGCTCCTCGGTCAGCCGGGGATCCGCCGCGTACACGGTCCTGCCGTCCACGGTGATCTGGTAGTTGAAGCCGTCCGGCACCCCGGCGGGCGGCGTGCCCCGGCCGGCGGCGAGTACCCGCTCGGCCAGGGCCTGCCATTCGTGCGCGTCGGCCCGCCCCGAGGTGTCCACCTCGGCACGGCGCTCGATGCCCGCGAACCCGCCCGTACGCCTCACCTGAATACGCATGGGCCCTGTCTAGTACGGAACTAGGCCGTCTGCACCCCGACCTGCTCCCACGCCTTCAGCACGGCCTGCAGCTCCTCGCCTTCCTGGAAGCGCGTCTTCGCCGCCGCGACCGTCAGCTTCGCGAAGTCCGAGAAGCTCGCCTGCGACGGGAGCTCGCCGCTGGTCAGCACGTCGTACCAGATCTGCCCGGCCCGCTCCCAGGCGTTGCCGCCGAGGGTGGTGGCCGCCAGATAGAAGGCGTGGTTGGGGATGCCGGAGTTGATGTGCACGCCGCCGTTGTCGCGGCCGGTCTTCACGAAGCCGTCCATCGTCGCGGGCTGCGGGTCCTTGCCGAGGACGTCGTCGTCGTACGCCGTGCCCGGTGCCTTCATCGAGCGCAGCGCGGTGCCGGTGACACGCGGGGCGAGCAGGCCCGCGCCGATCAGCCAGTCGGCCTCGGCGGCACTCTGGCCCAGCGAGTACTGCTTGATCAGCGAGCCGAAGACATCGGACAGCGACTCGTTGAGCGCACCGGGCTGCCCGAAGTAGGTGAGATTCGCCGTGTACTGGGTGACGCCGTGGGTCAACTCGTGGCCGATGACGTCCACCGGGATGGTGAAGTCGAGGAAGATCTCGTTGTCGCCGTCGCCGAAGACCATCCGCTCGCCGTTCCAGAAGGCGTTGTCGTAGCCCTCGCCGAAGTGCACGGTGGCGTCCAGCGGCAGTCCCTCGCCGTCGATGGAGTTGCGCCCGTACGCCTCCAGATACAGCTCGAAGGTGGCACCCAGGCCCGCGTAGGCGCGGTTGACGGTGGCGTCCTGGCCGGGCTCCGAGCCCTCCTCGCGGACCTTCTCGCCGGGCAGCTCCTCCTGGTGGCCCGCGTCGTAGATGGTGCGGTGCGGCTGGTCGGCGGCTGCGTCCGCGGGCGGGGCGACGGCGGGCGCGCCGAGGACCGTGGTCAGGCGGCGGTGGGTGCGCTCGTAGGCGTCGCGTTCCAGGGTCCGGCGCGCGGGGTCGGCCAGGGCGGAGTCCCCGTGCTGGGCGAGCTTGTCGAGGACGTGGGGCGGCACGATGGTGCAGAAGACGGGCTGGAAGCCCCCGTTGGTCGTCATGTCCGGCACCCTTGCACTGAGTGACTTTGTTGTCACGACCCGCAACCATGATTGGTGAAATACGCGGACATTCGGCGCGTGATCGTCGCCCAGAGTGGTATGGCGCACTTTTTGTCCTGTTTATTCTTTTTGTCGTTCGGGTCCCGCATACTGATACAGGCCCGCGCATCCGGCGTGGCTCGGCTAGGCTGCCGAGCATCATGCGTTTCGGGCTGCTTCTTCTTAGCTGCCGCGGCGAGGGCCTGTAGTCGAGGCCGACTCCCTCCCCGCGGAGCTTTGCGTTGCGTCGTCGGCCGGCCAGTCCGGACACCCTGAGGAGCCCACGCAATCATGGCGAACCGCCAGCAGCCCAGTTCCATGCCGATCCACAAGTACGGCCGGTACGAGCAGGTAGACATCCCGGACCGCACCTGGCCGAACCAGCGGATCACCGCCGCCCCCCGCTGGCTCTCCACGGACCTGCGCGACGGCAACCAGGCACTGATCGACCCCATGTCGCCCGAGCGCAAGCGCCGGATGTTCGACCAGCTGGTCACCATGGGCTACAAGGAGATCGAGGTCGGCTTCCCCGCCTCCGGCCAGACCGACTTCGACTTCGTGCGCTCCATCATCGAGGAAGAGGGCGCGATCCCCGAGGACGTGACGATCTCCGTCCTGACCCAGGCCCGCGAGGACCTGATCGAGCGGACCGTGGAGTCCCTGAAGGGCGCGAAGCGGGCCAACGTCCACCTCTACAACGCCACCGCCCCCGTCTTCCGCCGGGTCGTCTTCCGCGGCTCCAAGGACGACATCAAGCAGATCGCCGTCGACGGCACGCGGCTGGTCATGGAGTACGCCGAGAAGCTGCTGGGCCCGGAGACGGAGTTCGGCTACCAGTACTCGCCGGAGATCTTCACCGACACCGAGCTGGACTTCGCGCTGGAGGTCTGCGAGGCGGTCATGGACGTCTGGCAGCCCGGCCCGGGCCGCGAGATCATCCTCAACCTGCCCGCCACGGTGGAGCGTTCGACGCCGTCCACGCACGCGGACCGTTTCGAGTGGATGCACCGCAATCTCTCCCGCCGCGAGTACGTGTGCCTGTCGGTCCACCCGCACAACGACCGCGGTACGGCCGTGGCGGCGGCCGAGCTGGCCGTGATGGCCGGCGCCGACCGCGTCGAGGGCTGTCTGTTCGGGCAGGGCGAGCGCACCGGCAACGTCGACCTGGTCACCCTGGGCATGAACCTGTTCTCGCAGGGCGTCGACCCGCAGATCGACTTCTCCGACATCGACGAGATCCGTCGTACGTGGGAGTACTGCAACCAGATGGAGGTCCACCCGCGCCACCCGTACGTGGGCGACCTGGTCTACACGTCCTTCTCCGGCTCCCACCAGGACGCCATCAAGAAGGGCTTCGACGCCATGGAGGCCGACGCGAAGGCCAACGGCGTCACCGTCGACGACCTCGAGTGGGCGGTGCCGTACCTGCCGATCGACCCGAAGGACGTCGGCCGCTCCTACGAGGCCGTCATCCGCGTCAACTCGCAGTCCGGCAAGGGCGGTGTCGCGTACGTCCTGAAGAACGACCACAAGCTGGACCTGCCCCGCCGGATGCAGATCGAGTTCTCGAAGCTCATCCAGGCGAAGACGGATGCCGAGGGCGGCGAGATCACGCCGGGCGACATCTGGACGGTCTTCCAGGACGAGTACCTGCCCAACCCCGAGAACCCGTGGGGTCGCATCCAGGTCCGCAAGGGCCAGTCGACCACCGACACCGACGGCGTGGACACGCTCACCGTCGAGGCCACGGTCGACGGCGAGGACACCGTCCTGACCGGCTCCGGCAACGGTCCGATCTCGGCCTTCTTCGACGCCCTGCAGTCCATCGGCATCGACGTACGCCTCCTGGACTACCAGGAGCACACGATGAGCGAGGGCGCCTCCGCGCAGGCCGCCTCGTACATCGAGTGCGCGATCGGTGACAAGGTTCTGTGGGGCATCGGCATCGACGCGAACACGACGCGTGCGTCGCTGAAGGCGGTCGTCTCCGCGGTGAACCGCGCCGCCCGCTGACCCCTTCTGACCGGGCATTTCGGGGCCCAGACCGCCGTATACGGCGGTCTGGGCCCCGTCTGTTATCGGCCACGTGGCCATGGAGGTCACGGAAAGGTCTCGTCCAAGGTACTGACTGCACCTCCCCGATGTGGCTAACATCACGCCAGCGCGGCGATGTTGCCGCGGGGTTACGGAGGTGCGACGTGCTGCCAGTACGGGGACGAAACGGCCGTGGCACCAGGGCTGCCCGCATCCTGGGCATCCGCACCGTCTGGACACCCGTCGGAGACGGCGAGTTCTTCTGCCCGGGCTGCGGAGGCGACCGCAACTACCAGCGCCTCACCGGACGCCGCCGCTTCACGCTCCTCGGCGTGCCCGTCCTGCCACGCGGCACCACCGGGCCGGTCGTCGAGTGCGCGAGCTGCCGGCAACACTTCGGCACCGACGTCCTCGACCACCCGACCACCTCCCGCTTCTCCGCGATGCTCCGCGACGCCGTGCACACCGTCGCCCTCGCCGTCCTGGCCGCCGGTGGCGCCTGCGCCCGTACGGCCCTGGAGACCGCCGCGAGCACCGTCCGCGCCGCCGGCTCCAACGACTGCACCGAGGAACAGCTCGCCGCACTCGTCGAGGCGCTGGCCGCGGACACCGGCCGGGTCTTCGACCAGCCGTCCGGCGCGAGCCTGGCCATAGAACTGCACGAGGCCCTCGACCCCCTCGCCCCGCACCTCGCCCCCGCCGGCCGCGAGTCGATCCTCCTCCAGGCCGCCCGCATCGCCCTCGCCGACGCCCCCTACACCCCCGCCGAACGCGACGTCCTCACCACCGTCGGCGCCGCCCTCACCATCTGCTCCGACGACGTGGCCCGGCTGCTCGCCGCCGCGCGCACCCCCTCCTGATACTCCCCGGGGAGTAATCCGCCCGTCCGGCCACCCGTCGCAGTACCCCCGAACTCGCCCTCCCGCGCGACGATTCCGGCCCACCGCGCCGGGAGTCTGGGACACGCATCCAGACATCCGCGCCGGAGGGAGGGCCCATTCCATGGGGGCCGCAGAAACATCACGTACGCGACGACGAGCCATTCCCTGGCTGCTGCTCGCACTGTGGATCGGCGTCCTGGCCGTCGTCGCGCCGTTCGCCTCGAAACTCGCCGACGCCCAGCACGACCGGGTCACCGACTACCTGCCCGCGAGCGCCGACTCGACCCAGGTCGCCAAGATCCAGGACCGGCTGCCGGGCGGCCAGACCACTGAGCTGGTCCTCGTCTACCACCGCGACGGCGGCCTCACCGCCGCCGACCGCACGACCGCGGCACGGCAGGTCGAGACCATCGCCGAGCAGCACGTGCTCACGGGCACACCGCAGCCGGTGCCGTCCCGCGACGGCACCACCGTCATGTACCCGGTCGCGAGCAACGAGCCCGGCACCGACGAGAAGAAGCGCGACGCCCTCGTCGACGACGTACGCCAGGTCGCCCACGACCAGGACGGGCTGACCGTCCAGGTCGGTGGCCCCGGTGCCCTGGCCACCGACGCCTCGGACGTGTACCAGTCCCTCGGCGGACCCCTGCTCTACACCACGGTCGCCGTCGTCGCCGTCCTGCTGATCCTCATCTACCGCAGCCCCCTGCTGTGGCTGGTCCCGCTAGTCGTCGTCGGCACCGCCGACTACCTCTCCACCGGCGTCGCCTACGGCCTCAACCAGGCCTTCGGCACCACCATCTCCGGCCAGAGCACCGGCATCATGACCATCCTCGTCTTCGGCGCCGGCACCGACTACGCCCTGCTCATCGTCTCCCGCTACCGCGAGGAACTACGGCGCCACGAGCGGCCGTACGACGCCATGCGGGCCGCACTGCGCGGCTGCGGACCCGCCGTGCTCGCCTCGTCCGGCACCGTGGCCGTCGGAGTCCTCTGCCTGCTCGCCGCCGACCTCAACTCCAGCCGCGGCATGGGCCCGTTGGGGACCGTCGGTGTGCTGTGCGCGCTCGTAGCCATGCTCACGCTGCTGCCCGCGCTGCTCGTGCTGTTCGGCCGCCGCGTGTTCTGGCCGCTCGTGCCCGCGTTCGGCAGCACACCCAAGGCCCGCCGGTCCCTGTTCGCGGCGATGGGCAGCTCCGCCGGGCGCCGCCCGCTGACCGTCCTCGCCTCCGGCGCCGTCCTGCTCGGCGCGCTCGCCCTCGGCGCCCTCAACCTGCCCGGCACCGTCAAGCAGCAGGACTCCTTCGTCGACAAGCCCGAGTCCGTCGCCGCCCTGGAGACCCTCGCCACGGCCTACCCCGAGCGGTCCGCGCAGCCCATCGACATCATCACCCCGGCCGCCCGCGCCGACGCCACGCTCACCGCGATCCGCGGCACGCACGGCGTCGCGAGCGCCCAGCAGGGCCGTACGGGAGGAGGCTGGACCGAGATCTCCGTCATCGCCTCCGCCCCGCCCCAGTCAGCGGGCGAGACCGCCACCATCAAGGACCTACGGGACACCCTGAAGGGCTCCTACGTCGGCGGGCCCAGCGCCCAGCAGATCGACCTCGAGGACACCAACGCCCGCGACCGGCTCGTCGTCGTCCCGATCGTCCTGCTCTCCGTCCTGCTGATCCTCATCGCCCTGCTGCGCTCCCTCGTCGCGCCGCTGATGCTGGTCGCCGCGGTGGTCGCGGTGTGGGGCGCCGCGCTCGGCATCGGCGGCCTGGTGTTCGGACCGGTCCTCGGCTTCGAGGGCACCGATCCCGGACTCGGCCTGCTGTCCTTCGTGTTCCTCGTCGCCCTGGGCGTCGACTACGGCATCTTCCTCATGCACCGCATGCGCGAGGAGTCCCTGAACGGCGCGGAACCCTCCGCAGCGGCGCTCACCGCCCTGCGCACCACCGGCGGCGTCATCGCCTCCGCCGGACTCGTTCTCGCCGCCACCTTCGCCGTGCTGACGAACATGGGCCTGGTCCAACTCGTCGAGCTGGGCTTCGTCATCGCGGTCGGCGTCCTCCTGGACACCTTCCTCGTCCGCACCTACCTGGTGACCAGCGCGAGCGTGGCACTCGGCCGCAAGGTCTGGTGGCCGGGCCGGCTGTCCCGGAAGCCGGACCCGGTACGAACCGAACGGCAGCCGGAGCCCGTGTGAACCGCTGGGCGCCCCTCCCTCCCCGAGGGGCGCCCGCCTGTCGGAAGATGAACCCCGTGCAACCAACCACGACAGCCGAGCGGCCCCGCCGGGGCGAGCGGATCATGGCGGCGATCAACCGTGACCCGCTGACAGCGCCGCACCGCACCCGCAACGACGCCCTGCTGGCGGCCGGTGTCGCCGCTCTCGCCACGGTCATCGCGCTCCTCGGCGACGGGGAGCGCGTTCCCGGCGCGCTCGGCTGGGTCCTGCTGCTCGCGGCCCATGTGCCGCTCGTGTGGCGACGCACCCGTCCGGTCCTGGTTCTGGCGGCGGTGGCGGCCTGTGTGGCGCCGTTCCACGCTCTCGACTACAACCACATCGCCCCCACCCCGGCCGCGTACATCGCGCTCTACACGGTCGCCGTCACCGGCCGCCCGTTGCGCACGGTGCTGACCGGTATCATCGTGCTGACCGTCTCCATGAGCGTGATGCTCACCGTCGACACCCATCGGGCCTTCGAGCTGCTGCGGGTGTCCGGCTGGGTCATCGCCGTGCTCTTCTTCGGCGTCGACGTCCGCTACTACCGCCAGTACGTCGCGGGCATCGTCGAACGCGCCGTACGCGCCGAACGCACCCGCGAGGAGGAGGCCCGCCGCCGCGTCGCCGAGGAACGTCTGCGCATCGCCCGCGATCTGCACGACCTCCTCGCCCACACCATCACCCTCATCGGCGTCCAGACCTCCGTGGCCGCCCACGTCCTCGCCGCCGACCCAGACCGCCTCGACCGCGCCGCCGTGGCCAAGGCCCTCGACGACATCGCCGAGACCTGCCGCACCGCCCGCGGTGAACTCCGTACGACCCTGGAGGTCCTGCGCGACCCCGGCTCCCCGGACACCCGCGACCCCCTGCCCGGCCTGCACGGTCTGCCCGACCTCGCGCAGACCGCCCGCGCCGCCGGAGCCGAGGTCGACCTGGCCGTGACCGCCGACGGGGTGCCGCCCGCCGTGGGCGCGGCCGTCTACCGGATCGTGCAGGAGGCGCTCACCAACGCCGTACGGCACGGCGGCCGGGACGACCTCTCCATACGGGTGAGCGTGGCCGCGCACGACGGCGCCCTCCAGGTCCGCGTCATCGACGACGGGACCGGCGCCGGTGCAGGCACCCCCGGCTTCGGGCTGGCCGGGATGCGGGAGCGGGTCCGCAGTGTCGGCGGCACGCTCGACGCGGGGGCGCTGCCCCACCAGGGCTTCGAGGTGAGCGCCGTACTGCCCCTGGAGGCGACCCGATGAGCACCATCCGGGTGTTGCTCGCCGACGACCAGACCCTGGTACGGGCCGCGTTCGCGATGCTCGTCGAGTCCGCCAGGGACATGGAGGTCGTCGGGCAGGCCGGCACCGGCCGCGAGGCGGTCGCCCTGGCCCGCAGCGCGCGGGCCGACCTCGTCGTGATGGACATCCGCATGCCCGACCTCGACGGCATCGAGGCCACCCGGCTCATCGCCGCCGACGAGGACCTGGCCGGGGTCAAAGTCCTCGTCCTCACCACCTACGACACCGACGAGAACATCGTCGAGGCGCTGCGCGCCGGCGCCTCCGGATTCCTGGTGAAGGACACTCGTCCGGCTGAACTGCTCGACGCCATCCGGACGGTGGCCGCGGGCGACGCCCTGCTCTCCCCGGGACCCACGGCCCGCCTCATCGCCCGCTTCCTGCGCAGCCCCACCACCCCGGTGACGGGCGGCCCCGACTGCCTCTCCGACCGGGAGCGGGAGGTGCTGACCCTGGTCGCGCGGGGCCTCAACAACACCGGGATCGGCGAGGCGCTCGGTCTGAGCCCGCTCACCGCGAAGACACACGTCAGCCGGATCATGGGGAAGCTCGGGGCGCGGGACCGCACACAACTGGTCATCGTGGCGTACGAGTCGGGACTGGTGACTCCGGGGAACATGTCCCCGTGACCTTCCTGAGCCGCACCATTCTCGCCGCGACCGTGCTCCTCACTCCCCTCGTCACCGTCCACACCGCTGCCGCGAGCCCCGGGTGCACCTCCTCCGTGCCGTACGTCTCGGGGGCGGGCGGCTACGACACGTACCGCATCCCCGCCACCGTCACCACGCGCCGAGGCACCGTGCTCGCCTTCGCCGAGGGCCGGCACAACAGCGCCGGCGACACCGGGGACATCGACGTCGTCCTCAGACGCTCCACCGACGGGGGCTGCACCTGGGGCCCGATGAGCGTCGTGGCCGCCGGGGACGGCGACACCCGCGGCAACCCGGCCCCCGTCGTCGACCCGCGCACCGGCGCCGTCGTGCTCGTCACCTCCTACAACAGCGGCGATGTGACCGAGGCGCAGATCATGCGCGGCGAGGTCACGCCGCAACAGAGCCGGCGGGTGTTCGTGCAGCGCAGCTGGGACGACGGACAGCACTTCTCACGGCCGTACGACATCACGGCCGCCGTGAAACCGTCCGGCTGGCGCTGGTACGCCACCGGCCCCGGGCACGCGGTGGCGCTCACCCGGGGCCCGCACCGGGGCCGCATGGTCGTCCCCGCCAACCACTCGGCCGCCCCGCCCGTGGGCTCCGCCGACACCGGCCAGGAGGCCAAGTACTACGGCGCGCACGCCCTCTACAGTGACAACGGCGGCCGCACCTGGCATCTGGGCTTCGTCGACGACTCGTACGACGGCCGCGAGAACTCCAACGAGTCCACGGCCGCCCAACTCCCCGACGGCCGCCTCTACTTCAGCTCCCGCGACCAGAACGGCACCACCCCCGGCAACCGCCTCGACACCTACTCCAGCGACGGCGGGCGGAGCCTCGACCGCCCCTACGCCGTCCAGCACACCCTGGACGACGTCCCCGTGGTCCAGGGTTCCGTCCTCCAACTCCGCGGTGCACAGGCCCCGTTGCTGTTCTCCGGCCCCTCCGTGCCCACCGCCCGCCAGGCCATGGCCGTATGGAGCAGCACGGACGGCGGACTGACCTTCACCAAGGCGCTGACGCTGTCGCAGGACAGGGCCGCCTACTCCGACCTCGTACAGCTCGGCCAAGGCACGGTCGGTCTTCTCTACGAGACGGGCACGACCGGGACGTACGACACGATCACCTTCCGAAGGCTGTCCTTGAGCTAGAGGAGCCCGGCGGCCGCCAGGAACTTGCCCACCCGCTCGGTCTCCTCCGCCGACAGCGGGACCTGCGGTTCGGCGGTCGCCGGGCAGTCGATCACCCCGCGCAGATGCAGCGCCGCTTTGAACGCGCCGAGAGCCGACGAACTGCCGCCCATCCGTGCCGGATCCCCGACCCGCACCATGCCGAACAGGGCGCACAGTCGCTCCTGTTCGGCGCGGGCACCGGTCCAGTCGCCGGCCCGGCACAGGCGGTAGAGGCGGACGTAGCCGTGCGGGTCGACGTTGGCGAGACCGGGCACGGCACCGTCGGCGCCCAGCGCGAGCGCCGCGTCGACGACCAGCTCGGAGCCGGTGAGCACGGCGAAGCCGCTGGTGCCGGGGAGGTTGCCGGCACCGGTGACGACCTCCCGGAAGGCGGCCAGGTCACCGCTCGAGTCCTTCAGGCCGGCCAGCGCGCCGTCGGAGGCGAGCTCCAGGACCAGCTCGGCGGGGAGCTTGGTGTGGACGGCGGGCGGGATGTCGTACGCGACGACCGGGACGCCGCTCCTGGCCGCGATCAGCCGGTAGTGGCGGGCGATCTCCGAGGGATGGGTGCGGGTGTAGAACGGCGCGGTGGCGACGACCGCGTCCGCCCCGGCCGCCGTGGCGGCGGCGACGTGCTCGAGCACCCGGGGCGTGGTCATGTCGATCACGCCCGCGAGGACGGGCAGCTGACCTGCCACATGCGCGGCCACGGTCTCCGTGACCAGCCTGCGTTGCCGGTCGGTCAGATACGCGACCTCGGAGGTCGAGCCGAGCACGAACAGCCCGTGCACCCCGCCCTCCACCAGATGGTCGACGAGCCCGATCAGCGAGGCGACGTCCACCTCGCGGTCCGGTGTCAGGGGCGTGCAGACGGGCGGTACGACACCGGTGAGCGGGGCGGGGAAGGTCATCAAGGTTCCCTGGGGAGACTTTGGCGCACGAGGTCGCGGGTCGACTGGTCCTCCCCCACAGGATGGTGACACCGATAGCGATGTTCCGGGCGCGACGCGGCCGAAAAGTCCGGCATGACCGAAACGCACACCTCGTCCGCCTTCCAGCAGCGGGTGCGGAACGGGCATCCGCCCGGCGGCCGGGTCGCCGACGGCACCGGCCCGGTCAGCGGGATCGGGTCGATCGGGTCGAGCAGGCCGGGCGTGGCGGAGAACAGGGCGCGGGTGTACGGGTGCCGGGCCTGGTCGGTCACCCGGTCGGCCGGTGTCTCCTCGACGATCCGGCCGAGGTACATGGTGATCACCCGGTCGCTCATCCGCCGCACGGTCTGGATGTCGTGCGAGACGAAGACGAGGGCAAGCCCCAGGCGTTCCTTCAGGTCGAGCAGGAGGTTGAGGATCTGGGCGCGCACGGAGACGTCCAGGGCGCTCGTCGGCTCGTCGGCGACCACGAGATCGGGATCGAGGGCCAGCGCGCGGGCGATGGCGACCCGCTGCCGCTGCCCGCCGGACAGCTGCCCCGGCAGGGCGTCGCCGAGCGCCCGGGGCAGCCCGACCAGACCCATCAACTCCCGCACTCGCTCGTCCCGCCCGGCCCTGGAGCCGCGATGGTGGACGTCCAGCGGATCGCGCAGGATCTTCCGCACCGGCAGCCGCCGGTTCAGGGCCGTCGCCGGGTCCTGGAAGATCATCCCGGTGCCGGCACCCACGGTCGCCCGGCGCTCGCCGTCCGGCAGGGCCCACAGATCGCGGCCGTGGAAGGTCACCGTCCCGGCCGTCGGCCGCTGGATGCCCACCAGCACCTTCGCCAGCGTCGACTTCCCGCACCCCGACTCACCGACGATCCCGACCGTCTCGCCGGGCGCCACGGCGAGGTCGGCGCCGGTGAGGGCGTACACCCGGTCCCGGGTGAACACACCGCCGCTGCGGGCCTTGTGGACGACATGGCCGCCGGAGAGTTCGACGACGGCGTTCACTTCACGGCCTCGCTCTCGGTCGTCACGAGGTCGACCGCCGGGTGATGGCAGGCCGCCGTGTGCGTGCGGGTACCGGCCAGCACGGGCGCCGTCGTACGGCACACCTCGCTCGCCAGCGGACACCGGTCGGCGAAGCGGCAGCCCGCCGGAAAGTCGGCCGGGGCCGGCACGACGCCCCTGATCTGCGTCATACGCTCGGCCGCCGACTCCAGGGACAGCACGCTGCCCAGCAGTCCGCGTGTGTAGTGATGGGCCGGCGCCGCCACCAGGTCGGCGGTCACGCCCGTCTCCACGATCTGCCCGCCGTACATCACCACCACCCGGTCGGTGACGTCCGCGACCAGCGCCAGATCGTGCGAGACCAGGATCAGCGCGAACCCCAGCTCCGCCCGAAGCCCCAGCAGCAGCTCCATGACCTGCGCCTGCACCGTCACGTCCAGCGCGGTCGTCGGCTCGTCGGCGACGATCAGCTTCGGGTCCCGGGACAGCGCCATGGCGATCAGGACGCGCTGCCGCTGCCCGCCGGAGAGTTCGTGCGGATAGCTGCGCAGGGTGCGCTCGGGGTCGAGGCCGACGAGGGTGAGCAGCTCCTGGGGACTGCGGCGCCCACCACGCCGTACGAGCTGCTTGAGCTGGGCGCGGATGGTCATCGCCGGGTTCAGCGAGGACAGGGCGTCCTGGTACACCATCGCCATCTCGTGGCCGAGCAGCCGGCGCCGGACGCGCATCGGCTCGGCGAGCAGATCCCGCTGGTTGAAGCGGACCTGGCCCTTGATCCGGGCGCCCGCGGGCTGCAGCCCCATGATGGTCAGCGCGGTCAGCGACTTGCCGCAGCCCGACTCGCCCACCAGGCCCAGGACTTCACCGGGCCGCACCTCGAAGCTGATCCCGTCGACGATGTCCACGCCGCGATGGCGGCCCTCGAAGCCGATGGCGAGGTTCTCCACCGCGAGCACCGGCTGCCCGTCCGCGTCGGGCAGCGGCCGGGCCCGTGAGCGCAGCCGCTGGGCCGCCTCCGTGAGACCGGGCAGCTGGATCACCTCGCCACTGCTGGGCTCCGGCGTCTCCAGCCGGTCCTCCTCGCGCACCTCCACGTCCCGCGCCGCCGGAGCCGCCCACGCGTCCGACACACCCTCGGACAGGATGTTCAGCGACAGGACGGTGACCAGCATCAACAGGCCCGGGAAGACGGTCGCCCACCAGCCCCCGGTCAGCACCATGTTCTTGCCGTCCGCGATGACGCTGCCCCACGACGGGTCCGGCGGCCGGACGCCCGCGCCGATGAAGGACAGCGACGCCTCGAAGACGATGGCCTCGGCGACCTGCACCGTGCAGAACACCAGCACCGGGGCGGCGCAGTTGACCGCCACGTGCCGTAGGACGATGTGCGGGGTGCGGGCGCCGATGACCCGTTCCGCCGTGACATAGTCCTCGCCGTACTGGTCCAGCACGTTCGCCCGTACGACCCGGGCCACCGGCGGCGTGAACAGGAACGCGATCGCGCAGATCAGTACGGTGATGCCGCCGCCGAACACCGCGACGAGCACCGCGGCCAGCGCGATGCCCGGGAACGCCATCACCACGTCCAGACAGCGCATCAGCGTCTCGTCGACCGCCTTGCGGGAGGTGGCGGCGACGGCCCCGATCACCGCCCCCACCACCAGTGCGAGGGCGGTCGCGCCGAGCCCGATGGCAAGGGACCAGCGGGCGCCGTACATCAAACGGCTGAGGATGTCCCGGCCGAGACTGTCCTGCCCCATCCAGTGCTCGGTGGACGGGTGCCCGGTGCCGTCCACCGGGGGCTGCTGGTCCAGCGGGTCGTCGGGGGAGAGGACCGGCGCCAACAGGGCCGTCAGCACCACCACGACCAGAAAACAGACGGCGACCTTCGACAGCGGCGGCAGCCTGCGCCAGCCGAGCAGCCGGACGCCGGGCCGGGAGAGCCGCTCGGCGAGGTCCTTGCGCGTGAGCATCAGGTCGCCTCCCTGCGCGTGACCATCAAGTCGCCTCCCGCAGCCGTGGGTTGACGAGCAGATAGAGGATGTCGATGACGAGGTTGACGACGACGAACCCGGCCGCGGTCGTCAGCACAACCCCCTGGACGACGGCGGGATCGCCGTTCTGTACGGCGTCGATCATCAGCTTGCCCATGCCGGGCAGCGAGAAGATCGTCTCGATGACGACGGCGCCGCCCAGCAGATAGCCGACCCGCAGCCCGAGCACGGTGAGCGGATTGATGAGTGCGTTCCGGAGCACGTTCCGCCCGACGACCACGCGAGGCGGCAACCCGCTTCCGATCGCCGTCCGTACGTAGTCCTTGTCCAGCTCCTCCACCACGGAGGTCCGCACGATCCGGGTCAGCTGCGCCGCCACCGGCAGCGACAGGGCGAGCGCCGGCAGGATCATCGTCTTGAGCCAGCCCGTGAAGGAGTCGGCCGGGTTGATGTAGCCACCGGTCGGGAACCAGCCCCGGTCCACCGCCAGGTACTGGATCATCAGCAGCGCCAGCCAGAATCCCGGTGCCGCGACACCGGTCAGCGACACGACCCGGATGACCTGGTCGGGCAGCCGGTCCCGGTAGATCGCCGCTGTGACCCCACCGACGAGTGACAGCACGACCGCGATGCCGAGGCCCAGGAAGGTGAGCTGGAGGGTGAGCGGCAGCGCGGTGGTGACCTGGTCGACGACCGGCGCCCGGGTCAGGGCGCTGGTGCCCAGGTCGCCGTGGAGCAGGTCGCCCACGAAATGGACGTAGCGGACCGGGAGCGGGTCGAGCAGCCCGTTGTGCTCCCGGAAGTCGTGCAGCTGCTGGGGCGTCGGGTTGGCGCCCTGGAAGAACGCGGACGCCGGGTCGACGTCCGAGAAGCGCATCACCAGGAACACGAACAGCACGATGCCGAGCACCAGCGGCACGAGCAGGGCGAGGCGGCGCAGCAGGATCCGTACGACGGCGGTCATGCCGTCAGGTCCACTTGGCCTGGAGGAGGTTGATGCCGGGGTAGGGCTGCGCCCTTATCCCGGTGAGCTTCCTCGGGTCCCAGGCGGTCATCAGCTCGTTGTGGACGACCGGGTACAGGACCGCCTGCTCGGCGACGACGTCGATGTAGTCCTGGACCATCGTCTTCTTCTTCTCGGCGTCCGGCTCCCGCGTCGCCCGGTCCATGTCCCGGAAGAGCGCCTTGGCGACCGGGTCGTCGGCCCACCGCGTGTACTGCATCCAGAGGTTGGTGGCCCCGTAGTTGTAGTGCATGATCAGGTCGGCGTCGAGGCCGAACTGGTTGGGGTTCGATGCGGCGGCGACGACCTGGTAGTCCTGCTTCTGGTCCATCTTGGTGAAGACGGCGGTGGTCTCCTGCGGAGCGAGGGTCGTCTCGACACCGATCGCGTCCCAGGACGACTTGATGGTGGGCAGACAGTCGACGATCCAACTGACGTTGACCGCGAGGATGTTGACCTTGAGGTCGGTCACCCCCGCGGCCTTCAGCAGGGCCTTCGCCTTGTCGGGGTCGTAGTCGTAGACGGTCATCGCCCGCCGGTAGCTGGGATTCCCTTCGTTGAGGAAGGACGCGGAGGGCTTCCCGTGCCCTTTCAGCGCGACCTCGACCATCTTCCCGGTGTCGATGGCGTAGTGCAGGGCCTGCCGAACCCGTACGTCGTCGAAGGGCTTGTGCTTGGTGTTGAACATCAGGAAGAGGTTGTTCATCCCGGCCCCGCCCGCGACCGACAGCCCGCCCTTCTCCAGCCGCGTGATGTTGGCGTACGGGATGTTGTCGGCGATCTGTGCACCGGCACTGGCCCCGGAGATCTTCGCGACACGGGGCGCGGCATCCACGATGGTGAGCCAGTTCATCTTCTTGAACGCGGCCTTGCGCGGCCCGTTGTAGCCGGCGTAGGCCTCGAAGGTGGTGTTCGACTTCGGGTGGTGCGCGGTCTGCCGGTACGGCCCCGAGCCGATGGCCTTGCCCTTGATCGCGTCGTCCCAGGCGCCGGGCTGCGAGAACACGTGCTTGGGCATGATCTTGGCGAGGGTGAGCCGGGAAACCCCGTCGGGGAAGGGGAACTTGAGCACGAGTTCGACGGTCTGAGCGTCGACCTTCCGGACGCTGCCGAGCCAGCTGGCGAAGAACCCTTTGGCGAGGGTCTGGGTGTTCGGATCGAGGATGCGGTCGAAGACGAACACGACGTCGTCGGCGGTGACGGGCTTGCCGTCGTGGAAGGTGGCGCCCGCGCGGAGGGTGAACCGCCAGGTGGTGGCGTTGAGATCGGCGGGCACCTGAGTGGCCAGTGCCGGGTAAGGCTCGCGCGAGATCGGGTCGGTGTCGAGGAGACCCTCGTAGATGTGGTTGTTGGCGGCCATGCAGAACGCGGACGCGGTCTGGGTCGGGTCCCAGCTGCCGTCGTTGCCGTACCCGATCACGGCGGTCAGCGTCCGGTCCTGACCGGTTCCTCCGCCGCCGGTGTCGTTCGTCGACTCAGGCCCGGAGGAGCAGGCCGCCAGCGACGAGGACAGGGCGGCGGCCGCGCCCAGGGCACCGGTGCACTTCAGGAACGACCGGCGGTGCAGAGGCGGAACTTCGCGGGTCACGTCGCGGGTCACGTCGTCGTGCACGGTTCCTCCAGCAATGGGATGCAAATGGGGTGAGGAGATACGACGTCCTACGTCCTGTTTGGTCAGCGTGACCATAGGAGGGCCCATGGGGGCGGTCAAGGGATCGAACACGAATGGCGTAGCCGCCAGAGGTCGCACCAATGTCGCAGCGAAATGGCGGGAGTTGGCCCTGGTCAGATCGGGAGATGGGACGTAGGACGTCCGGTGCGCGTACGATGCGGCGCATGCCCGCCGGGGAATCCAGGGAGCCCAGGAACAACCGGATACAGCGCGCGGTCGTCCAGCTGATCCTCGACCGCGGACTCCGCCCCGGTGCGCCCCTGCCCACGGAGGCGGAGCTGATGGAGAGCCTCGGCGTCAGCCGCAACTCCGTCCGCGAGGCCCTCAAGGCACTCCAGGCCCTCGACATCGTCGAGATCAGACACGGGTACGGCACGTACGTCGGCCAGGCGTCGCTGACCCCGTTCGTCGACGGCCTCACCTTCCGCACCCTCACCCGGCACGCCGAGGACCCCGGGGCACTGGCGGAGATCCTCCAGGTGCGGGAGGTGCTGGAGGAGGGGCTGATCCGCCGGGTCGCGGCGACCGTGACGGAGCCGGAGTTGGACCGTCTGGAAACGGTGGTCACCCGAATGGAGACGGCGGGCCAAGTCGGCCGCCCGTTCGCCGAACTGGACCGAGAATTCCACGAGTTGCTCTACGTCTCCCTGGGCAACGCCCTGGTCCCCCAACTCCTGGGCGCGTTCTGGACGGTGTTCCGCCGCGTCACAGCAGCCCACGGCTGGACAGCGGACCCGGCCCCGGAACTGACGGTACGCCGACACCGAGACATCGTGACGGCACTCCGGGCCCGGGACGCGACGGGAGCGCAGGGGGCGATGACGGTGCATTTCCGGGGGATCGAGGAGCGGGCCGGGCGGGGGTGTTGGGGGGTGGGGTGAGGTGGTGGACTGGGGCGATGGGGAGGATGAGTGAGGGGCTGTGGGAGGAGGGCCGGCCGGGTGTGCTGCGGCTGCCGTCCGGGCGGCTGGTACGGGGCCGAGGCCTGCGCCGCCCACTCGATGCTGCGGGGCCGCGTCCGACGTACGGCGTCTACCTCCTGGGCCGGCGACCCCCCTCCGTCCCCTGGAACTGGGACTGGATCCGCTGGCCCGACTTCCGCCTCCCGACCGACCCCGACACGGCCCACTCCCTCCTCACGCAGGCCTGGCGGCGAGCGGCGACCGAACGCGTGGAGTTGGCCTGCGGAGGTGGCCGGGGCCGCACCGGAACGGCACTGGCCTGCCTGGCGGTACTGGACGGCGTGCCGCCGCAGGAGGCAGTGGATTTCGTACGGCGCGCTTACGACAGACGCGCGGTGGAGACGCCGTGGCAGCGGGGGTTCGTACGGCGGTTCGGGGGCGGGGTTTGAGTACAAGAGGTGCCTGCACGCCGGGCCGGCTTGGCGGCTGACGGCCGGTGACGGGGTGGTGAGGGAGATGCACGTCGCACACAACCGGACACACAGGTGGCCGTCCGCCGGTCACATCTTCCCGGTTCCTTCCGTCAGTGGGGTGTAGCAGTCGATAAGCCACGACACGGCACTGGGAGATCACCATGGACGCTCGACTCAACTTCTACGGGAACACCGGCGCGGCCAAGTTCCTGAAGCACATCAACTCGGCGGGCAAGGTCGTCACGGACTCGACCCTCCCGCTCGCGACGCAGGAACTGGTGAAGATCCGGGCCAGCCAGATCAACGGCTGTGCCGGATGCCTCGACATGCACACCAAGGACGCCGCGCACGCCGGGGAGACCTCGCTGCGCCTGAACCTGATCGCGGCGTGGCGGGAGGCGAAGGTCTTCACCGACGCGGAGCGAGCCGCCCTGGAACTGACGGAACAGGGCACCCGCATCGCCGACGCGGCCGGCGGCGTCACCGACGAGGCCTGGGCCGACGCCGCCAAGCACTACGACGAGGACCAGCTCGCGGCCCTCGTCTCCCTCATCGCCCTGATCAACACCTACAACCGCATGAACGTCATCACCCAGCAGCCGGCCGGCGACTACCAGCCCGGCCAGTGGAGCTGACCACCACCAGCCCCAGTCCCCCGAAAGCCCCGGTAGCTCCAGTCACCCCGAACTATAGATACACACAGCCACCATCGAGATGCGAAGCGTGAAAGTCGGGAGGTGAGGGGAGTCAGGTGTCGTCGCTACTCTCGGAGGACACCTTGACGAAACTGCCCCTCGGCTCCTGGGCCGTCGACACCTGTACCGGAAAGCTGGGCATCGTCATGGGGCACGAGGGACCGTACGTACAGCTCAGGCCCTACGGCGGAGGCCGGGAGTGGGATGCCCGGCCGGACGCCGTACGGAAAGCCACCCCGGCCGAGCGACTGAGCGCGGCCACCGCCCGCGCCGGCGCGCGCCGCCGCGGCGAGGTTCCTTGACGGACGGGCGCCCGGGCGGTCCCGGGGTGAGGGCAGAATGGGGCCATGAGTCTGTTCCGCGACGACGGCATCGTGCTGCGCACCCAGAAGCTGGGTGAGGCGGACCGGATCATCACGCTGCTCACCCGCGGACACGGGCGAGTGCGGGCCGTGGCCCGGGGCGTACGGCGGACCAAGTCGAAGTTTGGGGCCCGGCTGGAGCCCTTCTCGCACGTCGATGTGCAGTTCTTCGCGCGGGGGAGTGAGCTGATCGGCCGCGGGCTCCCCCTCTGCACGCAGAGCGAGACCATCGCGCCGTACGGCGGCGGCATCGTCAGCGACTACGCCCGCTACACCGCGGGGACCGCCATGCTGGAGACCGCCGAGCGGTTCACCGACCACGAGGGCGAACCGGCCGTACAGCAGTACCTGCTCCTCGTCGGTGCCCTGCGCACCCTCGCCCGAGGCGAGCACGCGCCGCACCTCATCCTCGACGCCTTCCTGCTGCGCTCGCTCGCCGTCAACGGATACGCCCCGAGCTTCGGCGACTGTGCCAAGTGCGGCATGCCCGGACCGAACCGATTCTTCTCGGTCGCCTCCGGGGGCAGTGTCTGCGTCGACTGCCGGGTGCCCGGCAGCGTCGTACCGTCACCGCAGACCCTCGTCCTCCTCGGCGCGCTGCTTACGGGAGACTGGGAGACCGCGGACGCGTGCGAGCCGCGGCATGTCCGGGAGGGGAGCGGGCTGGTGTCCGCCTACCTGCACTGGCATCTGGAGCGCGGGCTGCGCTCGCTCAGGTACGTAGAGAAATAAGGGAGACGAGAAGCACATGGTCGTACGCGGGATCCTGGGGCGCCAGCGCCGCGAGTACAAGTCGCCGGAGCCGCACCCGTCCGGTGCCCGCGCGCCGAAGCTCCCCGGTGAGCTCGTCCCGAACCACGTGGCGATCGTCATGGACGGGAACGGGCGCTGGGCCAAGGAGCGGGGGCTGCCGCGCACCGAGGGGCACAAGGTGGGTGCCGAGCGCGTTCTCGACGTCCTGCAGGGTTCGATCGAGGTCGGCGTCCGCAACATCTCCCTCTACGCCTTCTCCACCGAGAACTGGAAGCGCTCGCCCGACGAGGTCCGCTTCCTGATGAACTTCAACCGCGACTTCATCCGGAAGACGAGGGACCAGCTCGACGAACTCGGTGTCCGGGTGCGCTGGGTGGGCCGTATGCCCAAGCTGTGGAAGTCGGTCGCCAAGGAGCTCCAGGTCGCCCAGGAGCAGACCAAGGACAATGATCTGCTCACCCTGTACTTCTGCATGAACTACGGCGGGCGTGCCGAGATCGCCGACGCCGCGCAGGCATTGGCCGAGGACGTGAAGGCGGGCCGCCTCGACCCGTCCAAGGTGACCGAGAAGACGCTGCAGAAGTACCTGTACTACCCGGACATGCCGGACGTCGACCTGTTCCTGCGCCCCAGCGGCGAGCAGCGCACGTCCAACTACCTTCTCTGGCAGAGCGCTTACGCCGAGATGGTCTTCCAGGACGTCCTGTGGCCCGACTTCGACCGACGTGACCTGTGGCGGGCCTGCATCGAATTCGCCTCGCGGGACCGCCGGTTCGGCGGCGCCGTGCCCAACGAGGATCTCCTGGCGATGGAGGAGGCGATGAAGGGCCGTCCCGAGAACGGCTGATCACGGGCGGTACGATCCTGCCTCATGGTCACGGGCATGGGGCGGGACGAGAGACAGGGCACGGTGGAGCTGGCATACCGGCCGACGCATGCGGATTGCATCACGGCCATCCGCGTACGCGACCGGCTGCGCCGCATCGCGTTGCTGCGGTGGGCGTTCGTCGTGCTGTTCGGGGCCCTGGCCGTGCTCAGCGTGCTGTCGACCGGTTGGACCTCGTCGGTGCCGCTGGTGGTGCTGTGCGCGGTCATGATCTGGTCGATCCCGCATCTGCAGGCCCGCCATGCACTGCGCATCGTCGGCTGGCAGGGTGAGTACCGGACGACCGTCTCCGATGCCGGCGTCGTAGCCGAGACCGAGCACGCGCGGCTCCTCCAGCGGTGGTCGCTGTTCCGCGGGTACCGCGAGACGCCCGGTCATGTGGTCCTGCTCAGCAGGGACCCGAACATTCTGCTCGTCGAGGTGCTGCCCAAGCGCGGTGCTCAGGACCCGGCGGCCGTGGACACGCTGCGGGAGATCCTCGACCGCCATCTGCCCCGCGTCTGAGCCCCGTTCAGTCCCCGGCCGTCGCGCAGTCCGCGCACGTGCCGAAGATCTCCACCGTGTGCGCCACGTTCACGTAGCCGTGCTCCGTCGCGATCGACTCCGCCCACTTCTCCACGGCGGGGCCCTCGACCTCGACCGCCTTCCCGCACACGCGACACACGAGGTGGTGGTGGTGTTCGCCGGTGGAGCAGCGACGGTAGACGGACTCGCCCTCGGAGGTGCGCAGGACGTCGACCTCGCCGGCGTCGGCGAGGGACTGGAGGGTGCGGTAGACCGTCGTCAGGCCGACCGAGTCGCCCTTGTGCTTCAGCATGTCGTGGAGTTCCTGCGCGCTGCGGAACTCCTCGACCTCGTCGAGCGCCGCCGCCACGGCTGCCCGCTGACGGGTCGAACGGCCCTTCACGGGCGGTTCAGCGGTCGTCACCGGTTGCCTCCCTTTTCTGGCTCGTCTGCGCCTGTCTGGACATTGTGCCAGTCCGGACCCCGCCCGGTCAGACGCCGACCTCGTCGCCGGTACCGCGCGTGGCCGGAATGGCACACTCTGCAGGGTCCCCGGCCGGGTGGGCCGCGGCGAGCGCGCGGGCGCGGCGGCGGGCCAGGGGTGTGGCCAGCGCGGTCAGCGCGATGAACACGCCGATGGTCAGCAGCACGATCGTGGCACCGGGCGGTACGTCCTGGTAGTACGACGTCACCGTGCCGCTGATCGTCACCGTCACCCCGATCGCCACGGCGATCACGAAGGTCGTCACGAAGCTCCGGGTGAGCTGCTGCGCGGCGGCCACCGGCACCACCATCAGCGCGGAGACCAGGATCAGGCCCACGACGCGCATCGCCACCGTCACGGTGACTGCCGCCGTGATCGCCGTGATCAGGTTCAGGGCGCGCACGGGCAGGCCCGTCACCCGGGCGAACTCCTCGTCCTGGCTCACCGCGAACATCTGCCGGCGCAGCCCCAGGGTCACCAGGATCACGAAGCCGGCGAGCACGGAGATGGCCGTCACGTCCGACGGTGACACCGTCGAGAGCGAGCCGAACAGATACGAGCTCAGGTTGGCGTTGGACCCGCCCGGCGTGATGTTGACGAACATCACGCCGCCCGCCATACCGCCGTAGAAGAGCATGGCGAGGGCGATGTCGCCGCGGGTTCGGCCGTACCAGCGGATCAGTTCCATGAGGACCGCGCCGAGTACCGAGACGGCCGTCGCCATCCAGACCGGGGAAGTGTTCAGCAGGAAGCCGAGGCCGACGCCGGTCATCGCCACATGGCCGATGCCGTCGCCCATGAGGGGCTGGCGGCGCTGGACCAGGTAGATGCCGATCGCGGGGGCGGTGATGCCGACCAGGACGGCGGCGAGGAGCGCGCGCCGCATGAATTCGTAGTCGAGGAGTTCCATCAGCTCAGCAGTCCCGTACGGATCGGATCGGTGCCCGCGGGCGCGTGCGGGTGTACGTGGTCGTGGCCGGGCAGGGCGTGCTGGCCGAGGGCGTGCGGGGGCGGGCCGTCGTGCAGGACGCAGCCGTCGCGGAGCACCACCGCCCGGTCGATCAGCGGCTCCAGCGGGCCCAGCTCGTGCAGGACCAGCAGGACGGTCGTGCCTTGCGCCACCTGTTCCCTCAGCGTCCGGGCGAGCACCTCCTGGCTGGCCAGGTCGACGCCCGCCATCGGCTCGTCCATGATCAGCAGCTCGGGTTCGGCGACCAGGGCACGGGCGATCAGCACACGCTGGTGCTGGCCGCCGGAGAGGGCGTTCACGGAGTCCTTGGCCCGGTCCGCCATGCCGACCAGCTCCAGGGCCCGGCGTACGGCCGCATGGTCGGACTTGCGGAAGACGCCGAAACGGGCGCGGGACAGCCGGCCCGAGGAGACGATCTCGGTGACCGTCGCCGGGACCCCGCCCGCGGCCGTGGTGCGCTGCGGTACGTAGCCGACGCGGTGCCAGTCCCTGAAGCGCCCCCGATCCGTGCCGAACAGTTCGATCTCGCCGCCGCTCACGGGCACCTGGCCGATGACGCTGCGGATCGCGGTCGACTTGCCGGAGCCGTTCGCGCCGAGCAGGGCGACGACCTCGCCGCGGCGCACAGTGAGGTCGATGCCGCGCAGGACGGGGCGCGAGCCCAGCTCGGCCCGCACGCCGCGCATCGATATGACGGGCTCGCCCATGACGTCCGTGTCGTCCATCTCGCCCTCCGTGACGATCACTTGGTGCCCAAAGCCGTCTGCAGGGCCTTGAGGTTGGCCTCCTGGACGGCGAAGTAGTCCTTGCCGCGGGACTTGTCCGTGATGCCCTCGATCGGGTCCAGCACGTCGGTCTTCAGCCGCGCGTCCTGCGCGATGGTCTTCGCGGTCTTGTCGCTGACGAGCGTCTCGTAGAACACGGTCGTCACGCCGTCGGCCCGCGCCATCTTCTCGAGGTCCTTGACGCGCGCGGCGCTGGGCTCCGACTCGGGGTCGAGGCCGTTGATGGCCTCCTCTGTGAGGCCGTAGCGCTCGGCCAGGTAGCCGAAGGCGGCGTGCGTGGTGATGAAGACCTTGGTCCTCGTGTTCGCCAGGCCGTCCTTGAACTGCGTGTTGAGGTCGTCGAGCTGCTTGACCAGGGCCGCGGTGTTCGTCTTGTAGTCGGCCGCGTGGGCGGGGTCCGCCTTCTCGAAGGCCTTGCCGACGCCCTCGGCGACCTGGGCGTAGCGCACCGGGTCGAGCCAGATGTGCGGGTCCTTGCCGGCGGACTCCTCGCCCTGGTGGGTGTCGTGTTCGGCCGCGTGGCCGCCGACCTCGTTGCCATGCTCCTCCAGCGTGGTCAGGGAGGCGGCGTCGATCTTGGTCTTGACCTCGGACTGGGCCACGGCGTCGTCGACGGAGGGCTGGAGGTTCTTGAGGTAGAGCACCGCGTCGGACTCCTGGAGCTGCGCCGTCTGCCGGGCGCTGATCTCCAGGTCGTGCGGTTCCTGGCCGGGCTGGGTGAGACTGGTGACATGGACGTGGTCGCCGCCGATCCGCTCGGCGAGGAAGGCCATCGGATAGAACGACGCGACGACGTCGAACTTGTCCGTGTTGCCCGCGGCGGCGCTGTCGGAGGAACAGGCGGCGAGGGTCGCTATGCCGAGAGCAGTGGCGGCGGTCGCAGCGGCCGCGGGTATGAGGCGTCGTCGTACGTTCATGAGAGTCATTTTCAACAAAAATGGAAACCGTTGTCAACAAGTCTCGTGAGAGGCCTGAAGGGCATACCGATTTGGCCGAGGGGGAGCCTGCGCCGGTAACCTGAATCATTCGCTGGAAGCATCTCGCTTCGTCGCCCGTCGTCGTAATGAAGAGAGCACCGTGGCCGCCGACAAGATCGACACCATCGTCAGCCTGAGCAAGCGCCGAGGCTTCGTATTTCCCAGTAGTGAGATCTACGGCGGTACGAGGGCCGCCTGGGACTACGGACCGCTCGGTGTCGAGCTCAAGGAGAACCTGAAGCGTCAGTGGTGGCGCTACATGGTGACGTCGCGCGAGGACGTGGTCGGTATCGACTCGTCCGTCATCCTGGCCCCGGAGGTCTGGGTGGCCTCCGGCCACGTCGCCACGTTCACGGACCCGCTGACCGAGTGCACCGCGTGTCACAAGCGGTTCCGGGCCGACCACCTGGAGGAGGCGTACGAGGCCAAGCGCGGCCGCCTGCCGGAGAACGGCCTGGCCGACGTGAACTGCCCGAACTGCGGCAACAAGGGCCAGTTCACCGAGCCCAAGCAGTTCTCGGGTCTCCTTGCCACCCACCTCGGCCCGACGCAGGACTCCGGCTCCGTCGCCTACCTGCGCCCCGAGACGGCCCAGGGCATCTTCACCAACTTCGCCCAGGTGCAGACCACCTCCCGCCGCAAGCCGCCGTTCGGTATCGCGCAGATGGGCAAGTCCTTCCGCAACGAGATCACGCCCGGCAACTTCATCTTCCGCACCCGCGAGTTCGAGCAGATGGAGATGGAGTTCTTCGTCAAGCCGGGCGAGGACGAGAAGTGGCAGGAGTACTGGATGGAGCAGCGCTGGAACTGGTACACCGGCCTGGGCCTGCGTGAAGAGAACATGCGCTGGTACGAGCACCCCAAGGAGAAGCTCTCCCACTACTCCAAGCGCACCGCCGACATCGAGTACCGCTTCAACTTCGGCGGCAACGAGTGGGGCGAGCTGGAGGGTGTCGCCAACCGCACCGACTACGACCTCGGCGCCCACTCCAAGGCCTCCGGCCAGGACCTGTCCTACTTCGACCAGGAGGCCGGCGAGCGCTGGACGCCGTACGTCATCGAGCCCGCGGCCGGTGTCGGCCGCGCGATGCTGGCGTTCCTGCTCGACGCCTACATCGAGGACGAGGCGCCCAACGCCAAGGGCAAGCTGGAGAAGCGCACGGTGCTGCGCCTGGACCACCGGCTCGCCCCGGTGAAGGTCGCGGTGCTCCCGCTCTCCCGCAACCCCGAGCTGTCGCCCAAGGCCAAGGGCCTCGCCCAGGCGCTGCGCCAGCACTGGAACATCGAGTTCGACGACGCGGGCGCCATCGGCCGCCGCTACCGCCGCCAGGACGAGATCGGTACGCCGTACTGCGTCACCGTCGACTTCGACACGCTCGAGGACAACGCGGTGACCGTGCGCGAGCGTGACTCGATGAAGCAGGAGCGGGTTTCGCTGGACCAGATCGAGGGCTACCTCGCCGGGCGTCTGCTGGGAGCCTAGTCACAGCACCTTCGAACGCCGGGCGGGCCGAGGCGACCGGCCCGCCCGGCGTTCGTTTTGCTCAACGCCCCTGCAGCGCCTTGACGTTGTCGCCGAACGTCCAGTTCTTCGAGCCGTCCCAGTTGATGGACCAGGTCATCAGGCCCTTGAGCGAGGTGCCGTAGTGCCGCCAGGCCTGGGAGACCAGGGACGATGACATGTAGCCGCCGCCCGCGCCGGTCTGCGCGGGCAGGCCCGGGACCTGCTTGTCGTACGGCACCTTGACGGTCGTGCCCTGCACTACCAGGCCCCTGTTGAGGCAGTCCGTCTGCGCGGTGAATCCCTCCACCGTGCCCGCCGAGTACGAGTCGCCCGAGCAGCCGTACATGCTGCCGTTGTAGTACTGCATGTTGAGCCACCACAGCCGGCCGTTGTCCGCGTACTTCTTGACGATCGGCAGGTACGCGCCCCAGATCGAGCCGTATGTGATGCTGCCGCCGGTGACGTAGGCCGTCTCCGGGGCCGTCGTCAGGCCGAAGTTCGACGGCATCTGGGCCAGGATCCCGTCGATGATGCGGATCAAGTTGGCCTGGGACGTGGAGAGTTGGGTGATGCTGCCGCTCCCGACGAGGCCCGTCTCGATGTCGATGTCGATGCCGTCGAAGTTGTACTTCTTCAGGATCGGCACGATGGTCGCCACGAACCGGTCCGCGACCGCCGACGAGCTGAGGTCGATGCCCGCCGCCGCGCCGCCGATCGACAGCAGGATCGTCTGGCCCGACGCCTTCGCCGCGCACATCTCGGCGGGCGTGGCGACCTTCACGCCCGTGTCCATGCCGTCCTCCCACAGCGCGGTGCCGTCGGAGCGGATGACCGGGAAGGCTGCGTTGATCACGTTGTAGCCGTGGGCGGCGATGCGGGAGTCGGTGATCGGGGTCCAGCCGAAGGGCGGGTGGACGCCGTTGGCGGAGCCGTCCCAGTTCTCCCAGTAGCCCTGGAGGACCTTGCCGGCGGGACGGGACTTGACGGCGCAGGTGTCGGCCGCGGACGCGGTGGTGATGGACAGGGGGATCAGCGCGGCGGCGGTGAGCAGTGCCGCCGTGAGCAGCCGCAGGGTGCGGCGGATCATACGGGCCTCCCGGTGGGGGTCGGTGAGGTGTCGTAGGCATGACAGTGCGCGCGGTGCGGACCTCTGGTCAATAGGTCTGGACCAAATGCCCGCCCTGTAGTTGCCCGCACGCCGCGCGTGACAAATAATGAATGACAGATATTGAAATCTGTCAGCTGTCATGACAGGGTGGGGTCATGACGACGAACCACCGCACTCTCGGATCCGCCGGCCCCCAGGTCTCCGCCCTCGGCCTCGGCTGCATGGGTATGTCCGCGTTGTACGGCGATGCGGACCGTGCCGAGTCCATCGCGACCATCCACGCCGCCCTGGAGGCCGGCGTGACGCTGCTCGACACCGGCGACTTCTACGGCATGGGGCACAACGAGCTGCTGATCGGCGAGGCGCTGCGCACCGCGCCGGCCGCCCGGCGCGAACAGGCCCTGGTCAGCGTGAAGTTCGGCGCGCTGCGCGACCCGGAGGGCGGCTGGTCGGGCTACGACGGCCGCCCGGCCGCCGTGAAGAACTTCGCCGCCTACTCGCTCCAGCGCCTCGGCGTCGACCACATCGACGTCTACCGGATCGCCCGGCTCGACCCGGACGTCCCGATCGAGGAGACGGTCGGCGCGATCGCCGAACTGATCGAGAAGGGGTACGTCAGACACGTCGGCCTGAGCGAGGTGGGCGCCGAGACCATCCGCCGCGCCGCCGCCACCGCGCCGGTCGCCGACCTGCAGATCGAGTACTCGCTGATCTCGCGCGGCATCGAGCGGGAGATCCTGCCGACGACGCGTGAGCTGGGCATCGGCATCACCGCGTACGGCGTGCTGTCCCGCGGGCTGATCTCCGGCCACTTCGGCCGCGACCGGCAGCTCGCCGCGAACGACTTCCGTGCCTACTCGCCCCGCTTCCAGGGCGAGAACCTCCAGCACAACCTCGACCTCGTCGAGGCGCTGCGCAAGATCGCCGAACAGAAGGGAGTGAGCGTCGCGCAGATCGCCATCGCCTGGGTGCTCTCGCGCGGCGAGGACATCGTGCCGCTGATCGGCGCCCGCACCCGCGAGCGGCTCGACGAGTCGCTGGGTGCGCTGGACGTCGTCCTGGACGAGGCCGACCTGACGGCGATCGAGGAGGCCGTACCGGCGGACGCGGCAGCGGGCGACCGCTACCCGGCCGCGCAGATGGCACACCTCGAGACCAAGTAGTGATCCGGACTGCGAGTACGGTCTAGGCCATGGCATCGTCCACCGAAACCCTGACCGCGGAACGCATCCTCGAGGCGACCGAGGAGGTGCTGCGCCGCCACGGCCCGGCCAAGGCCACGGTGGTGGACGTGGCCCGCGCGCTGGGCGTCAGCCACGGCAGCGTCTACCGCCACTTCCGCACGAAGGCGGCACTCCGGGAGGCAGTGACGAAGCGCTGGCTGGACCGCACGTCGGACGTGCTGTCCGGGATCGTGGCCGGGGACAGCGAGCCGGAGGCACGGCTGCGCGCGTGGCTGCGGGCCCTGTTCGACGCCAAGCGCCGCAAGGCGGGCGAGGACCCGGAGCTGTTCGCCACCTACATGGTGCTGGTCGACGAGAACGGCACGGCGGTCGCCGAGCACCTCACGGACCTGGAGGAGCAGCTGGCCCGGATCATGGCGGCGGGCATGGACACCGGCGCCTTCATACCGGCCGACCCCGCCGCCACCGCACGTACGGTCTTCCAGACCACCGGCCGCTTCCACGACCCGTGCTACGCCAGGGAATGGGAACGGCCCGAGGTGGAGGGGGACTTCGAAGCGGCCGTGGACCTGTTGGTGCGGGCCCTCAGATCGCCCGCGTCCTGACGGGTTCCCGCCCGCCGGCCCTCACGCCGTCGCCCGCCAGAAGTCCCGCATCACCGGGGGCGGCGTGGGGTCGGTCATGGCCAGTTGGGTCAGCAGGATCGTGACCTTGCCGGTCGTCGGGATCAGGTGGGCCGTCGTGCCCGTGCCGCCCACCCAGCCGTAGCGGCCCGGGACGTTCCAAGGGGCGGCCGGGGTGACGTCGACTGCGCCGCCGTAGCCCCAGCCCTGACCCTCCAGGAACAGGGAGGCGCTGTCGCGCTGGGCTGCCGTCAGGTGGTTCGTGGTCATGCGGCTCACCGACGTGGGGGACAGGAGGCGGTGGCCGTTCGTCTCGCCGCCCGCCAGGAGCAGGCGGGCGAAGGCCAGCCAGTCGTCGGCCGTGGACACCAGTCCGCCGCCGCCCGAATGGAACGCCGGGACGCTGCTCCAGTCGCCGTCCGGGGTGTCCGCGAGGGTCGGGGTGCTGTCGTGGCCGATGGTGTACGACGACGTGAAGCGGTCCCGGTTCGCCGCCGGCACCTCGAACGCCGTGTCCTTCATGCCCAGGGGCTCGAAGATCCGCTCCGCCATGAACTCCGGGAGTGTGCTGCCCGACACCCGGGAGACGAGGATGCCCTGGAGGTCGGAGGAGGTGCCGTACAGCCAGGCCTCGCCCGGCTGGTACAGCAGCGGCACCTGCGCCAGCAGCCGCAGCCAGGTGTCCGGGTCCGGCCACGACCGCAACGCACGGCCGTCCTTCTGCACCTCGAAGAGGGCCTGTACGGCGGGGAGCGAGAAGTCGGACGGGAAGCCCCAGCCCGTCCGGGAGCTGAGCAGGTCCTCCACCGTGATCGGGCGGGCCACCGGGACCAGGTCGTCGACCGGGGCGGCGGGTGTGCGAACCGCCATTGGCTTCGACAGTTCCGGGAGCCATGCGTCCACGGGGTCGTCCAGGCCGATCCGGCCTTCGTCGACCAGCATCAGCACCGCCGCCGCCGTGATCGGCTTCGTGATCGAGGCGATCCGGAAGATCGAGTCCCGGGTCATCGGGGCGGAGCCGTCGGTGTCCACCGAGCCGACGGCCACCACCTCGACATCGTCACCGCGGGCCACCAGGCCCACGGCCCCGGGCAGCGTGCCCTCGTCGACGTACCGTCGCAGCAGGTCGTGCAGTGCGGTCATGGGCCGGCCTTCCGATGGTCGCCGTCACGGTCGTACGTACGACTCCCGCCGCGCCGGAAAGTCATCGGCGCTCATCGCGACATCGGCGACTCCGTCGGGTCCACCGTCGCCTGGTGCGCCTCGGCGAGGTGCTCCTCCGCCTTCAGCCACGGCAGGAACTGGGCACTCTGCCGCCAGCCGCAGGTGTCACACCTGATCGTGCGCTGAACGCCCGTGCGCTGCACCCTGACCACGTGTTCCCGCCCGTGCTGGTCCCAGCGGCTGACCTTGCTCGAGTCGATCTGCACCATGACGCCTCCAGCGTCCGTTCACAAGGAGAGCTCTCTGGATCGTGCAGCTAGGAGTGTGCAGCAAGACCAACATCAACAGGGTGTCCTTCACCGCGAGTTGGCCAAGCCGTATCCCGGCTCACACCAGCTTCCGCGGCAACCGCAGGCTGAGCAGCCCGGTCAGGACCACCCCGGCCAGCTGGACCAGCAGCGTCGTCACCAGGGCGTCTCCCATGCCCAGGGTGGGGACCAAGGAGAGGAACAGGGTGCCCAGCGTCGCCACGCCCAGCGCGAGCGCCGACTGCTGTGTGGTGACCATCACGCCGCTGCCGACCCCGGCGCGGGCGTGCGGCACCTCGGACATCACCAGGCGCATCACGACCGGCAGTTGCAGGGCCTGCCCCGCACCGGCGATCGCGACCCCGGGCAGCAGCTCGACGAAGCCCAGGTGGGGCCAGTCCCGCCAGGCGGTCAGCGCGATCAGCGCCACGCCCACGCCCTGGACGATCGAGCCCGCGGTCACCACCCGGGTGCCGTAGCGGGCGACCAGGCGCGGCCCGGCGAGGGAGGCGAAGAAGAACGCGGTCGCCATGGGGGCCAGCGCGAGGCCGGCGGGCACCGGGCCGAGTCCCGCGCCGCTCTGCAGTGCCACCGCGATCACGAACATGAAGCCGGCGAAGCCGATGGAGAACGGCACGATCAGCACCAGACCCCGGCGCAGCGAGGGCAGCGCGAGCAGGCTCGGCGGCACCAGCGGCGTACGGCCCGCGCGGTCCTCGCGGCGCTCCGCCAGGTAGAACGCCCAGGCCGCGAACGGGAACGCGGCCAGCGACAGCCACGTCCACAGCGGCCAGTGCGCCGCCCGGCCCTCGGTGAGCGGGGCGAGCAGCGTGAGCAGGGACACCGCGAGCAGCACCGTGCCGGCTCCGTCGACCGGCTCGGGGTGCTGCGAGCGGGTCTCCGGGACGGCGCGCGCGGCCAGCACCAGGCCGATCAGCACGACGGGCACGTTGACGAGGAACACGGAGCGCCAGCCGGTGCCCGCGATGTCCGCGGCGACCAGGACGCCGCCGAGGATCTGGCCCGCCACCATGGACAGGCCGGCGGTGGCGCCGTACAGGCTCATGGCCTTGGCCCGGCGCGTGCCCGTGGTGGACGCCTGGATGGTGGCGAGCACCTGCGGCAGCATCGCGGCGGCCGCGGCGCCCTGCGCGACCCGCGCGCCGACCAGGCTCCAGGCGTCGGGCGCGAGCCCGCAGGCCAGCGAGGTCAGGCCGAAGGCGGCCATACCGCCCAGGAAGAGCCGGCGGCGCCCGAAGAGGTCGCCGAGGCGCCCGCCGAGGACGAGGAGCACGGCGTACGCGAGCCCGTATCCGGCGACGACGAGTTCGAGGACGGAGTCGCTCGCTGCCAGGTCCTTCCCTATCGTGGGCAGCGCGACGTTGACGATGAAGAAGTCGATGAGGGGGAGAGCGGCGGCCAGCAGGACGGTGAAGAGTCCGAGGCTGCCCAGTGTCGGGGGTGCGGCCGGGGACCGGACGGTCGGAGTGCTGACGGTTTCGGTCATGATCCCCAGCCTGTGGCACCGCTCAGACTGGTACCAGAGTGTTCTTATCCTGGTAGAAGAACTACCTGGCAACAGGATCCGTCCGGCGGCAGGCTGGAGGCATGACGACCATGGCCCAGGAAACGGCCGCCCCGGCGGTACGGGGTTCCGACATCAGGCGGTACGAGCTGGCCGCCTTCCTGCGCAGCCGCCGCGAGCGGATCACCCCGGAGCAGGTGGGGCTCCCGCGCGGTGCACGCCGTCGCACGCCGGGCCTCCGCCGCGAGGAGGTCGCGCACCTCTCCGCGGTCGGCGTCACCTGGTACACGTGGTTGGAGCAGGCGCGTGACATCCAGGTCTCCGTCCAGGTCCTCGACGCGCTGGCCCGCACGCTGATGCTGGACGCCAGCGAGCGCGCCCACCTCTTCCAGCTGGCCGCTGCCGTCGACCCCACGCCCGCCGCGAGCTGCGCGTGGGTGAGCCCGGCCCAGTTCGAGCTGCTGCGCCAGCTGGAGCCGATCCCGGCCTGCATCCAGAACAGCCGGTACGACATCCTCGCCTACAACCGCACCTACGGCCGCCTCATGGCCGACCTGGACGCGGTGCCGCCCGAGGACCGCAACTGCATTTTCCTCGTGTACACCAACCCGGAGTGGCGCAAGTCGATCGTCCACCTCGACGAGACGATGCGCCTGATGGCCGCCAAGCTGCGCGCCTCGATGGCCGGCCACCTCGGTGAGCCCGCCTGGAAGATGCTGGTCAAGAGGCTGACGGCGGAGTCAGCGGAGTTCCGCGCGAACTGGGAGCGGTACGAAGTGGTCGGCATGCGCACCAAGACGAAGCAGTTCCTCAACCCGTACGTGGGCCTGCTGACCCTGGACCACACGGACCTGTGGCTGAACCCGGAGTCCGGGGCGCGGATGGTGACGTACGTCCCGAGCGACGCGGAGTCCCGTGAACGGCTGGACGCGCTGTACGCCATGGTCCTCGCCGAGGACGGTCAGGCCGTGACGCCCGCCGCCTCCCGTACCTCGGGGGACTCCAGCCGCTGAGCGGTGCGCTCGGCCGTGCCGCGCGCCCAGTGGCCGCTGGTGAGCACACCGAGCACGAGCACCGCGAGCCCGCACGCGGTGAGGATCCACCAGCCCGGCCGGGCCGCCGAGACGAACACGTCCTTGTACGGCGTCGAGCCGATGCCGGACGCGAGTACGGCCCCGATCACCGCGACGCCGAGCGTTGCACCCAGCTGCCTGCTGGTGGAGGCGACCGCGGCGGCCACACCGGCCTGGGAGCGCGGCATGCCCGACACGGCGGTGTTGGTGATCGGCGCGTTGACGAAGCCGAAGCCGAGGCCGAACAGAACGTACCCGGCGAAGAGCGTGACGTCCGAGGTCTCCGCCGCGAACGCGGCGAACAGCAGCCCGCTCGCGGTCATGGCGAGCCCCGCGATCAGCAGCGGCAGCCGCGGACCCCGGCTGCCGACCAGACGTCCGGACAGCGGCGCGCACAGGAACGTAGGCACCGCCATCGGCAGCATCCACAGGCCCGCGTGCAGGGCGTCGAGTCCGCGCACGTTCTGCAGGTACAGCGTCGACAGGAACAGGAAGCCGCCGAGCGCCGCGAACGCGCTGATCGCGATCAGCGTGGCCCCGCTGAACGGCGCCGACCGGAAGAAGCGCAGGTCGATAAGAGGCTCGGCGCGCCGCGGTTCATAGGCGAGCAGGCCGAGGAGGGCGAGCAGTGCGACCACCGCGAAAGGCGCCACCGCGCCGGCGCCGGAGGCAGGGGCCTCGATGATCGCGTACGTCAGCGAGCCGAACAGGGCGATCACCAGGATCTGCCCGACCGGGTCGGGGCGACGGGCGCGGGGCGCGCGGGACTCGGGGACGTACCGCAGGGTCAGCAGTACGGCGGCCAGGCCCACCGGCAGGTTGATCCAGAAGATCGAGCGCCAGCCGACCGACTCCACCAGCAGGCCGCCGACCAGCGGGCCGGCGGCCATGGATATGCCGACGACCGCGCCCCACGCACCGATGGCCCGGGCGCGCTCGCGCGGGTCGGTGAAGGTGTTGGTGATGATCGACATGGCGACCGGGTTGAGCATCGAGCCGCCGACCGCCTGGATCATGCGGAACGCGATCAGCGATTCCAGGTTCGGGGCGAGGGAGCACAGCAGCGAGCCGATCGAGAAGACGATCAGGCCCGCCATGAAGACCCGCTTGCGGCCGATCCGGTCGGCCGTTGAGCCCGCGAGCATCAGCAGTGAGGCCAGCACCAGTGTGTACGCGTCGATCGTCCACTGGAGGCCCGAGGTGCTGGCGTGCAGCTCCCGCTGCATCGAGGGCAGGGCGACATTGAGGACGGTGTTGTCGAGGCTCACGATCAGCAGGCTCATACAGCAGATCGCGAGCACGAGAAGTCGTCGTCGGGGGCTGAGCTCGGGCATGGTGCCATCGTACCCGAAGTCAATAGTGCGTCTAACTAATGACTGCTACATGATCTGCGCCGATGGGCGACAATGGGCCAATGCCCACGCCCGAGTCCCCCCTGCAGATCGGCCCGCACGCCGTCCGGCCGCCCGTGATCCTCGCCCCCATGGCGGGCATCACCAACGCGCCCTTCCGCACCCTGTGCCGGGAGTTCAGCGAAGGCAAGGGACTGTTCGTGAGCGAGATGATCACGACCCGGGCGCTGGTCGAACGCAACGAGAAGACCATGCAGCTGATCCACTTCGACGCGACCGAGAAGCCGCGCTCGATCCAGCTGTACGGCGTCGACCCCGCGACTGTCGGCAAGGCCGTCCGCATGATCGCGGAGGAGGGCCTCGCCGACCACATCGACCTGAACTTCGGCTGCCCGGTCCCGAAGGTGACCAGGAAGGGCGGCGGCTCCGCGCTGCCGTACAAGCGCAACCTGCTGCGGGCGATCCTCCGCGAGACGGTCTCCGGCGCCGGTGACCTCCCGGTGACGATGAAGATGCGCAAGGGCATCGACGACGACCACATGACCTACCTCGACGCCGGCCGGATCGCCGTCGAGGAGGGCGTCACGGCCATCGCGCTGCACGGACGCACGGCCGCGCAGCACTACGGCGGTACGGCGGACTGGGACGCCATCGCCCGGCTCAAGGAGCACGTGCCGGAGATCCCGGTGCTCGGCAACGGCGACATCTGGTCGGCCGAGGACGCGCTGCGGATGGTGCGGGAGACCGGCTGCGACGGGGTGGTCGTGGGCCGCGGCTGTCTGGGCCGGCCGTGGCTGTTCGCGGACCTGGTGGCGGCCTTCGAGGGGCGTGAGCAGGACATCCTGCGGCCGACCCTGCGGGAGGTCGCCGACATCATGGTCCGGCACGCCACGCTGCTGGGTGAGTGGATCGGCGACGAGGCGCGGGGCGTCATCGACTTCCGCAAGCACGTGGCGTGGTATCTGAAGGGCTTCGCGGTCGGCTCGGAGATGCGCAAGCGGCTCGCGATCACGTCCTCGCTGACGGAACTGCGGGCGGGGCTGGACGAGTTGGACCTCGACCAGGGGTGGCCGACCGGCGCCGACGGGCCGCGCGGGCGTACGTCCGGGAACAACCGGGTGGTGCTGCCGGACGGATGGCTGAAGGACCCGTACGACTGCGCGGGCGTGGGCGAGGAAGCCGAACTGGACACGTCCGGGGGTTGAGCCGACCCCTTTGCCCGCCTGCCCACCCGACTCGGTTGGGTCAGGAAGCGACGATCTCCGGGGCTCCGCCCCGGACGCCGGCGGGGCTTCGGACCGGACCCCGGCGGGGGGCCCAGACCTCGGCGGGGCTTCACCTCGGACCCCGGCCCGGGGGCTGCGCCCCAGGCGCCCGCGGGCGTCGTCTGCGTCAGCCCTTCTTCGGGTGGGGTGTCGAGCCGTACGCCGCGAGGAAGCGGTCGCGGAAGGAACTCATCTTCCACACCGGCGCGTTGTGGGCAGGGCGCAGGCCGTCCGTCCAGTTCCAGCCGTTGATCCTGTCGAGCACCTTGGGGTCCTTGGCGACGATCGAGATCGGTACGTCGCGGCTGGCGTGGTTGCCGCTGACCCGGGCGATCGGCTGGTGGTCGCCGAGGAAGACGAGGACCGTGTCGTCGGTGCCGTAGCGCTCCAGCCACTGGGTCAGGGCGGTCACCGAGTACTGGATCGACTTGCCGTACTCCTCGCGGGACTTGGTGGTGTCCGCGATGACGTCGGTCGGCTTTTTGCCCGCCGCCTGGATGCCCTTGAAGACCGAGCCGTCGCCGAGCTGGTCCCAGCCGACCATCTTCGGGATCGGCGCCCACGGCTGGTGGCTCGACGTCAGGATGACAAACGACATCAGGTCCTTGCCGTCGGCGCGCTTCTTGCCGTGCACCCGCTGCTGGAACTGTTCCAGGGCGTACTGGTCGGGCATCGTCGACCAGCTGAACTTCGGGCCCTGGTAGCCGAGTTGGAAGGCGTTGTAGACCTTGTCGAGGCCGTAGTACTTCTGCTCGGGCCAGCCCTTCTGCACACCTGGCATCACGCCGACGGTGTCCCAGGCGCCGCTCTTCCTGAACGCCTCGGTCAGGCTGAGGTGGTCGCTGGCCATGACGGTGCGGTAGCGCTGCTGGTTGCTGATCCACAGTCCCGACATCGTGGTGGAGTGGCCGAGCCAACTGCTGCCGCCGTACGTCGCCGACGTCAGCCAGCCGCTCTTCGCGTGGAAGCCGGCCTTCGCGAGGGCGTCGGTGCTGGTGGCGAGCGTCCGGTCGACGCCGGGCGCCATGATCGGGTCCTCGACGGCGCTGCGGCCGTAGCTCTCGACGAACGTGAAGACCACGTCCTTGCCGCGCAGGTCGGTCAGGAGCTGGTCCGGGGGCGTGTTCCCGAAGGCGTCGACCTTGGCGATCTTCTGGAACTCGGCCTCGTCCTTGAGGGTGTCGGAGATCCTGCGGGCCTGGATCTCCAGGCCGGTCGTGGTGCGGTCGGACGCGATCGGCACGCCGGCGATCTGCAGGCCGAAGGCGGAACAGGTGATCCAGGCGACCCCGGCGATCAGCGTGCCCCGGGTCGCCCGACCGCTGTGCCGGGCCAGGAGGTTGCTCAGCCGGACGGTGGAGAGGGCGAGCAGCACGAACAGGAGGAGGACGAGGGCGACGACGCCGGCGCTCGCGGCGAGGGTGGCCGTGCGGCCCAGGGAGTCCTCCAGATACGACTCGGCGTCGGTGAGCAGACTCCAGTCGAGGACGAGGTTGAAGCCGCGGCCGAGGTACTGGTTGAAGCCCATGTCGAGCAGATTCAGCACGGTGAACGCCCCGAGCACGACACCGGCGACGGCGGCGACGACGACCCGCGGCCGGCGCGGCAACGCAAGCGCCACGGCGGCCCCGATGACCGCCTCCCCAGGAATCCGCGTGAAGTTCGCGGGTCGCAGCGCGACGACGTTGGCCGGCAGCAGGAGTGTGACGACGACGAGCGCGGTGGCGAGCAGGGTGACCGTGAGGGACAGCGCGGCGGCACCCCGGGGATGAGCCTCCCGCCACTCCGCCCTCCGCCGCCGGAGGCGAGCGCGCAGGGTGGGGCGGGGAGTTGGGGCCGCCCCGTCGAGGCCGGCTTCTACGGCATCGGCCGCGCCGGCGTCTTCGGCCTCGGGCGGAGCGGCGGCCGAGGCCCTGTCGTCGGGCTCGGGCAGGGCGCTCGCAGAGGCACTGTCGTCGGACGCTTTTGGAGGTGTGCCAGACGCCTCCGTGGGCGCGTCGGACGCTCCCCGGAGCCCGCTGGGCGCCCCCGGCAATTGCTGCGGCGCCTCTGACGCCGTACCGGACGTCTCCCCCGATGACGGCGAAGCCCCGGGCGGCACCGCTTCGGAACTCCCGTCGTCGGTCGCTGTTTCGCGGATGCTCGTGTCCTGAGACAACCCGGGGGGTCCTTCCGTGCGTGGCCCGTGCAGGGGACGGCGGGCGGACGCTGGGTACGTCACGGCCCGCCGTCATCCTGTACGGCTTGTCCGCGGCCCCCGTTCACGGCCCTCGGCAAACACCGGGCAAACGTCTCGGCGGCCCGGTCACCGTGTCCGGGTCCAACTACTCAGTCTCACGACCGCGGCCAGCCTTTTCGGCTTTTCGTTGAGGCGAGGGCGCCACCTACACGACCATCGCGCGCAGTTGAAGGGCCTCCTGCGCCCACGGCGACAACCGCTGAGCGGAAAACAAGCGAAGCAGGAACGGGGGGCCGGCCCGCGGCGGCTGGCCCCCCTTCTCGTGTGTGCTCACCCGGGCAGGGGCTGCCACCGGTTTTCTTGCGCGGGATTGATACCGCTGAGCCACACCAGCGCCCCATCGATCAAGCCGGGCTTGTCCCGCGTGGCCAGGCCCGGGGATTCGAGCATGTCGGCAGCCTCTTCCAGGTAGGTGACCAGCGTGTCACGTTCCTCATCGGGGGCTTCGTTGTAGCGGGACCAGCGGCCCAGGTAGCCGGTCGCGGCGTCCAGGTACAGGCCCGAGGTGCGGTCAGCCGGGCCCAGGGCGACAACCGGAATCCAGGTTGGCTTCCACACCGTGATCCGTTCGTCTCCGGAGCGGTTGACGTTGAGGGTGTCCTCGTGGGCCTGGGAGTCCATCTTCAGCCGGTAGACGGCGGCCACGGCGTCCAGTGGCATCAGAGCCTTGTTGCCAGGAAGGCATCCCCAGCCATTGACCCCGTCGTCGCCCGCGGTCAGCAGCCACAGGACGCGCAGCTCGAGGGGTATCTGTATGCCGAGGTCGCTTTCCAGGGCGGCGATGGCGGCGGGGCTGGCACCGGCACGGAACCCTGCATAGGAGTCGGGCGCATGGTGCTGCAGCCAGCGGGTGATGCGGTGCCAGGCGTCGGCGATCTCCCGTACGGCGACCGCGGCGGCGGCAGTGTCGGCAGGCTGGTCCTGGTCTCGGCCCTGCTCCTGGTCCTGATCATTGGCGTCGGGAGAGAGCCCGGCGGAGGGGGTCGGCCGCAGGTAGCGGATCTCGATACGGTCCGGCTCGCGGATGTAGCCGACGGACAGGCCGGGGCAGTCCTCGAACAGGTCGCCGTCGACCGTCACGGTGAGGATGCCGGGCAGCCCGGAGGGCCGACCCATGTCAGGGTCGTCGGCCAGCTGGCCGGCCAGGACCTTCAGAGCGTAGGGAACGCCGGCCCCGAGCTGGGAGGCGGTGTTGCGTACGTCCGGGGGAATCTCGACGTTCACGCCTGGTGCTCCTCGCTGGTCGGATGCAGGACGGTGCCCTCACACGGTAGGCCGCCCGCGTTCTCCAGCGGTTGGTGCAGCGGGCCGCGCACCCTATGAAGAGGGCCGGTATGAGGCGGGCGCAGCGCATAATCCGTATGTGGAGCAATGGTCAAAGACCTGTGGATCAAGCCATGGCGAGCCCCTAACCCAATGAGGCTGGCGACCTCGTTGGTTGGCCATAATTCAGTCCTCGGTCATGGGCCAGGTCTCCCAGACCAAGTCAAGGCGTCGATATGCGTCGTCGAACCAGGCATCAACCAGTGGGACGGTGACCGTCACCGTCGTCAGGGACATTGAGTGGTCCTTGATCGTGACCTGGCACCGGTCATCGTCCTCGTCGAGTTCGATGAACAGCCACGGGGTGCGTTTCCCCTCGCGCCAGGCGATGTCCTTTCCCGCGTCGAGCGAGTCCAGGGCCTGCTGCCACCGCCGCAGGTCCTCGGGGAAGATCCAGGTCTTGAGGGTGCCACGGACGAAGGGCGTATCGACCAGGAACTCTCCGACCAGGGCATCGGCCTCGGTGGGACGGTTCCGCTCCTCCTTCCCCGCGATCCGGAGAATGACGCTATTGCCATCCCCCTCCAGGCAGATCAGGTCCATCGGATCCTCAGCCATGACCGCCCCTCCGGACTCGCGCATGTTGCCGAACACTAATCGTCGGCACGGACACAGGATCAGTCGAGGTGTGTCAGGCCACGTGAGCTTCGGGGCGTTCGACGAGGCGGGGTGCGTTGAAGGCCCGCCACCGTTGCTGGGCGGACTCGACGAGCTTGAAGACCATGGCGAGGGCGGCGGTCGCGCTGCCGGCGCCCTTGGTCACTTTCGTGCGGAGCCGGACCGTGGCGAAGGTGGACTCGATGGGGCTTGTGGTGCGCAGGTGGATCCAGCGCTCGGCGGGGAAGCTGCGGTATGGCAGCATCCGGGCGCAGGCCCTCCCGCCTCGGGAGTCGCTGGCCCTGATCGGGCAACTACTGCTGGGAGAAACATGATTCGCAAGGACTCTGCCGGGGACGCCCCCGAACTGGCGTAGTTCAAGAGCAGTTACAGCGACGGCACCGACGGCGAATCCTGCGTCGAGACCGCCACCACCCCCGGCACCGTCCACGTCCGCGACTCCAAGAACGCCGAGGGCTGAACCCTCTACGCTCCCCCCACCGCCGTCAGCAGCGCCAGCGGCGCCGTCGCCGAGCGGGACTCGAGGACGCACGCGTGCGGGTACGGCACCGGCTCCGGGTGGGTACCGCGGCCGTACCCCGCGAGGACCTCCGGGAGTCGATGCCCGGTGGCCGTCGCCGCGTCCACCAGGGCGTGGGCGACCGTGCGGGCCTCGTCGTGCAGGCCGTAGCGGGCCAGGCCCAGGGTGATCAGCGCGTTGTCGTGCGGCCAGACCGATCCCCGGTGGTAGGAGAGGGGGTGGTACGCCGCTTGCCCTGATGCCAGCGTCCGGACACCCCAGCCGGAGAAGAAGTCCGGCTCCAGCAACCTGCGGCCCACCAACTCCCCGTACTCCTTGTCCAGCAGGCCCGACCACAGCAGGTGCCCGGCGTCCGACGCCAGCGCGTCGACCTGGCGGCCCTCGCCGTCCAGCGCGAGTGCCGGGAAGGAGTGCTCCCGCATCCAGAAGTCCCGCTGGAAGCGGTCGCGCAGGTCGGCCGCGGCCTGTTCGAGGAGGGCCGCGTACGTCTCGTCCTCCCACACCGTCCGTGCCACCCACGCCGTGCGGCGCAGCGCGTCGTATGCGTACCCCTGCGCCCCCGCCGCCATCACCGGGCCGCTTGCGCGGGTGCCGTCGGCCGAGCAGATGGCGCCGGGGGAGTCCTTCCAGTTCTGGTTCGCGAGGCCGCCCTGGTCGGCGCGGTAGACCAGATAACCGCGCGAGGCCAGCCCGCCGTGGTCCAGCATCCAGCCGATCGCCGCGCGGGCGTGCCCCTCCAGACGCCGGGCCATGTCCGCGTCGCCGGTCCGCTCGACGTACGCCCCGAGCAGGATCAGGAACAGCGGCGTCGCGTCCACCGAGCCGTAGTAACGGCCGTACGGCACCTGCCCGAAGTGCGCCAGCTCCCCGTGCCGTACCTCGTGCACGATCTTGCCTGGCTGGGCGACCGCGTGAGCGCGGGTCTCCGTCGCCTGCGTCGCGGCGAGGGCCGGGAGCGTGGCGGCGGCCAGCCGGGGCCGGTAGGGGAGTGCGAAGAGCGAGGTGAGGAGGGCGTCGCGGCCGAGCAGGGTGAGGAACCAGGGGGCGCCGGCCGCCGGAACCCGCAGTTCCTCGCCGTCCGGACCCGTCGCCGGGACCTGGAGCGCGGCGAGGTCGGCGAGTCCGCGGGCGCAGGCCGCCGCCAGTTCCGGCCAGCCCGTCGGAAAGGCCACGCCCTCCAGGAACTCGCCCTCCCGCGCGAGGAGTTGCTCGTTGACGGCGGCGGGGGAGCGCGGCACGCGCAGCGCGCGCTTCTCGCCGTGCGGGCGGGCGATGACCCGCAGCATCAGCTCCGCCGTGCCGTGCGGTTCGAGGTCCAGGGTCCACACGAGCCGCCGGGCGCCGGTGCCCGTCTCCTCGACGCCGTCCGGAGCGGGGTCGGACGTGATGGTCGTACAGGATTGCCACTCACCGCGCCGGTAGGTGAACTCCAGGCCGTCGTCCAGGACCTGGCGGGAGCGCACCGCGCCGGTCTTGGCGTAGGTGCGGTGGTCGGAGCGCAGTTCGAACTGGTCGGTGAAGTCGGCGTCCGCGGTGATCGCCAGCCGTACGGTCGTCGGCACCGGGCGGTTGCTGGTCACCCGGAGCGACTCGACGAACGAGCCGTCGCCGACGGCCTGTTCGCGGAAGAGGGTGTGCGCGGGCGGCTCCTGCCGGCCGCCGCGCGGTACGAGCACGCAGCGCGCCCCGTCCCCGTCGGCGACCGGCGTGAGCGCCTCCGGCACCCCGCCGTCGACGGTGAGCTGCCAGCGGCTGAGGTGCCGGGCGTCCCGGACGAATAACCCGTCCGGGGAACTGCCGCCCCGTACACCGCTGATGTCGCCGCGGTCGCCCACGGCGGCGAACGTCGTGCCGTGCACGAGCAGATGCTGCCGGTCCGTCATCCCCGGTCCCCTCCCTTGCCGCTTCTGGCGAAGTCACTGCTGTCGAACGTGCCGGTGCCCGTGAGGGACACGCCGTGTTCGGGCCGCTCTTGGAGTAGATCCAGCGCGAGCGCGGCGGTCCAGCTGAAGCCCGTCGCGCCGCAGGCCTCGCCGGTGTACGGGTCGACGTACTCAGCGAAGTCCGTGTCGGCGGCCCGCTCCAGGACCGACTCCCGCAGGGAGTCGGCCAGTTGACGCTCCCCGTGCAGTCGCAGCCCGCGCTCCAGCAGCCAGCTGATGTTGAACCAGGCCGGTCCGCGCCAGTAGCGGTGCGGGTCGAAGGCTTCGCCGAGGAGGTCGTAGCTGGGGACGAGGCGGGTGGTGTCGCCCAGGCCGAAGTGCGGCCCGCACGCTGTACGGACCAGTGCGGCGACGGTGTCCTTCGGCAGACCCGGTAGGAGGAGCGGGACGAGACCCGAGACGCTGCGCTCCGGGATCAGCCCTTCGCCGCGCACGTCCCGGCAGAAGAACATCCCCTCCGCCGGGTCCCACAGCCGCTCCACCAGCGCCGCCGTGAGGCGTTCCGCGCGCGCGTGCCGGGCCGTGCCGGTCGCGCCGAGTTCGTGGGCGATCTCGGCCAGCGCGTGCTCGGAGGCGATGAGCAGGGCGTTGAAGGACGGGTCCTCCACCGCGAACTCTCCCGCCCGTCTCCCACCACCACCCTCAACCGAGGCCCTACAGGCCGCCCCCTTGTCCTCCCCGTCGGCGTATTGACGGTCCCGGTAGTCCGTCGCCAGCCGCACGTACCGCCCGTAGTCCAGATCCGTCGGCCGGTCCTCGGGCGCGCCGTGGGCGAGGTCGGCCCGGCGGAAGGAGCGGGCCGGGGCCGGGGTGATGCGGGAGAGGGGGGCGTCCCAGCAGGGACTGTTGTCCATACCCTGTTCCCAGGGGTGCACGACCGACGCCAGTCCGCCGCCGCCCAGGTCCCGCTGGTGCAGCAGATAGCGGTGCCAGGCGGCCAGGCGCGGGTGGACCCGGGCCAGGAAGCCGCGGGCCCGTGAAAGCCCCGGGTCGGCGCAGTGCACCAGCCAGGCCGCCAGCGCGTGCACCGGTGGCTGCACGATGCCGGAGGTCTGTACGGTGCGCGGGGCGCCCGCAGCGCGCCCCGCGGTCGAGGAGCGCCAGAAGTCGGGGCTCGGGAAGTAGGCGTCGAGCGGCACGGAGGGGTTGAAGACGATGTGCGGGACACGTCCGTCGGCCCACTGGGCGCCCAGCAGCGTCTCCAGCTCCGTCTGGGCCCTGAGCGGGGACAGATGGCGCAGCCCGATCGCGATGAACGCCGAGTCCCAGGACCACTGGTGCGGATACAGACTCCGCGAGGGCACCGTGGACGTGCCGGTCCAGTTGCCCTCCAGCACCTGCGCGGCCCTGACGTGCAGCGACCGCGCGGAAGGCGGTGGATCGTATACGACCTCGTACTCCGCGCGGTGGGCAGTGAGCTGGGCAGTGCGATCCACTCGGGGCTCCCCGAAGACGTCCGGCCGATCTGGCTCGGCTGTAGCTACCGTAGGGTTACGTCTATTTAACACGCAAAACTCACTATGTAATGCAAGCTTGAGAAGCACAAGGGGGTGCGCATGACCGGACGGCCCGGCAGGACCGGCAGAGGCGGCAGTCAGGCCGGCGCCGGCGAACTGCTCGAACTGGTCCGCAGCGGGCGGGCGACCACACGCGGCGCGCTCCAGCAGGCCACCGGACTGTCCCGGGCCACCGTCGGCCAGCGCCTGGACCGGCTGTTCAGGGCCGGCTGGTTGCGCGAGGGCGCGGGCGGCCCGGTCGACTCACCGCTCGGCGGCCGCCCCTCCATCACCCTCGAATTCGACGACTCCCATGCGATCGTCCTCGCCGCCGACCTCGACACCCGGCACGCCCGCGCGGCCGTGCTGACCCTCACCGGCGAGCTCCTCGCCGAGCACTCCGGAACGCTCGTCATCGAGGACGGCCCGGAGACCGTCCTCGGCGAACTCGGCCGCTGGTTCGGCGAGTTGGTGGAGAAGGCCGGTCACCGGGCGGACGAGGTGTGCGGGATCGGAGTCGCGGTGCCGGGGCCGGTCGACAGCGAGACCGGCCGGGTCGTACAGCCGCCGATCATGCCGGGCTGGGACGGCTACGACATACGCGGCCGCCTCTCCCGCGCCCTCACCGAACACACCGGCGCGCCCGCCGTCCCGGTCCTCGTCGACAACGACGCCAACCTCATGGCGTACGGCGAACAGCGCACCGGACACCCGGACTGCTCGGCCTTCGTCCTGGTCAAGGTGTCGACGGGTATCGGTGCGGGAGTCGTCGTCGGCGGCTCGATCTTCCGCGGGATCGACGGCGGCGCCGGGGACATCGGGCACATCCGGGTCGGCGCGGAGGCGCTGTGCCGGTGCGGTTCGTACGGCTGCCTCGCCGCCGTCGCCAGCGGTGGCGCCGTGGCCCGGCGGCTCTTGGAGGCCGGGGTGCCGGCGGCGTCCGGCTCGGACGTACGGGACCTGCTGGCGGCCGGGCACCCCGAGGCGACGGCGCTGGCGCGGGAGGCCGGGCGCCAGGTCGGTGACGTACTGGCGACGGTGGTGACCCTGCTCAACCCCGGGGTCCTGATGATCGCCGGGGATCTGGCCGGAACCCCCTTCCTCACCGGCGTGCGCGAGCTCCTCTACCAGCGGGCGTTGCCCCGCTCCACCGCTCATCTGGACGTCGTCACCTCGCGGCTCGGCGAGCGGGCGGGGCTGATCGGCGCGGGCGCGCTGGTCGTGGAGCACCTGTACGCGCCCGAGCGGGTGGAGGAGCGGTTGGTGGCGCTCGGGATGTGACGTGGGGTCGACTCGGGGTGCGCGCGGGTGTGACTTGGGGTGCGCGGCCGGCTTCCGATCGTCACGTAACGGGGACGTTTCCCGTCCGAATCCGCGTCCGCATGGTGAAATCCAGCCGTACTTGAAGCGTGATTCTCGCCACCCTTGATAGGGGTTCCGCTCAGATGAGCGGATCTTGGGCGGCTGCACTTCTCCAAGGAGTGGCACTCGGTGCCACCCCTTGATCGTTCATCGATCGAAATCAAACGTGCAGCATGGGCGCTCAGCTGAGCGGAATCCTGCGCTTGCAGGCACCCTTCGTTCAAGTAGTGAAAACATCTCGGCCCGGGAGCTTGCCAAGCTTTGACTTTCGATCCGGTGGCGGACGGCTGGTTACGGGCGCGTGACGCGTGAGTGGACGTACCCAAATGCCTTGGATCTGGGTATGTTCCTGCACGTCAGGGCAGCCAGCCGAGTCCTCGAGGAGTCGAGACCCGTGTCGGAAAACAAAGAACCCCACGTAGTGAAGTTCGTTTACGACTTCACCGAGGGCAACAAGGACCTCAAGGACCTCCTCGGCGGTAAGGGCGCGAACCTCGCCGAGATGACGAACCTGGGCCTTCCCGTCCCTCCGGGCTTCACGATCACCACCGAGGCATGCAAGGTCTACCTCGACAGCGGCGAGGAGCCGGCGGCACTGCGTGACGAGGTGAGTGCGCACCTCGACGTCCTCGAGTCGACGATGGGCAAGAAGCTCGGCCAGGCCGACAACCCCCTCCTCGTTTCCGTCCGTTCCGGTGCGAAGTTCTCGATGCCGGGCATGATGGACACCGTCCTGAACATCGGCCTCTCCGACAAGTCGGTGCAGGGCCTGGCCAAGCAGGCCGGCGACGAGCGGTTCGCCTGGGACTCGTACCGCCGCCTCATCCAGATGTTCGGCAAGACCGTCCTCGGCGTCGACGGCGACCTCTTCGAGGACGCGCTCGACAAGGCCAAGGAGACCAAGAAGGTCGCGGTCGACACCGAGTTGGAGGCCGCCGACCTCAAGAAGCTGGTCACCACCTTCAAGAAGATCGTCAAGAAGGAGGCCGGCCGGGACTTCCCGCAGGACCCGCGTGAGCAGATGGACCTCGCGATCCACGCGGTCTTCGACTCCTGGAACACCGACCGCGCCAAGCTCTACCGCCGCCAGGAGCGCATCCCGCACGACCTCGGTACGGCCGTCAACGTCTGCTCCATGGTCTTCGGCAATCTGGGACCCGACTCCGGCACCGGCGTCGCCTTCACCCGCGACCCCGCCTCCGGCCACCAGGGCGTCTACGGCGACTACCTGCAGAACGCCCAGGGCGAGGACGTCGTCGCGGGTATCCGCAACACGGTCCCGCTCGCCGAGCTGGAGCAGATCGACAAGAAGTCGTACGACCAGCTGATGCAGATCATGGAGACCCTGGAGAACCACTACAAGGATCTCTGCGACATCGAGTTCACCATCGAGCGCGGGCAGCTCTGGATGCTGCAGACGCGCGTCGGCAAGCGCACCGCCGGTGCCGCCTTCCGCATCGCGACGCAGCTGGTCGACCAGGGCCTGATCGACGAGACCGAGGCGCTCCAGCGCGTCACCGGTGCCCAGCTGGCGCAGCTGATGTTCCCCCGCTTCGACGAGCACGCCAAGACCGAGCAGGTCGGCCGGGGCATCGCCGCCTCGCCGGGCGCGGCGGTCGGCAAGGCGGTCTTCGACTCGTACACCGCCGTGAAGTGGTCCCGCTCGGGCGAGAAGGTCATCCTGGTCCGCCGCGAGACGAACCCCGACGACCTCGACGGCATGATCGCGGCCGAGGGCATCCTGACCTCGCGCGGCGGCAAGACCTCGCACGCGGCCGTGGTCGCGCGCGGCATGGGCAAGACCTGTGTCTGCGGCGCCGAGGAGCTGGAGGTCGACACCAAGCGGCGCCGGATGGTCGTGCCGGGCGGTCACGTGGTCGAGGAGGGCGACGTGATCTCCATCGACGGCTCGACCGGCAAGGTCTACCTGGGCGAGGTCCCGGTCGTCCCGTCCCCGGTCGTGGAGTACTTCGAGGGCCGGATGCACGCGGGCGCCGACGACGCCGACGAGCTGGTCGAGGCCGTCCACCGCATCATGGCGTTCGCCGACCGCAAGCGCCGGCTGCGGGTGCGCGCCAACGCGGACAACGCGGAAGACGCGCTGCGCGCCCGCCGGTTCGGCGCCCAGGGCATCGGCCTGTGCCGTACGGAGCACATGTTCCTCGGCGACCGCCGCGAACTGGTCGAGCGCCTCATCCTGGCCGACACGGAGGCGGAGCGCGAGGAGAGCCTGAAGGAGCTCCTGCCGCTCCAGAAGCAGGACTTCGTGGAGCTGTTCGAGGCGATGGACGGCCTGCCGGTGACGGTCCGTCTCCTTGACCCGCCGCTGCACGAGTTCCTACCGGACATCACGGAGCTCTCGGTCCGCGTGGCGCTCGCCGAGGCGAGGAAGGACGCGAACGAGAACGACCTGCGTCTGCTCCAGGCCGTGCACCGCCTGCACGAGGCGAACCCGATGCTGGGCCTGCGCGGTGTCCGTCTCGGCCTGGTCATCCCGGGCCTGTTCACGATGCAGGTGCGGGCGATCGCCGAGGCCGCGGCCGAGCGCAAGGCGGCCAAGGGCGACCCGCGCGCCGAGATCATGATCCCGCTCGTCGGCACTGTCCAGGAGCTGGAGATCGTCCGCGAGGAGGCCGACCAGGTCATCGCGGAGGTCCAGGCCGCGACGGACACGGAGCTGAAGCTGGCGATCGGCACGATGATCGAGCTGCCGCGCGCCGCGCTGACGGCCGGCCAGATCGCAGAGGCGGCGGAGTTCTTCAGCTTCGGAACGAACGACCTGACGCAGACGGTGTGGGGCTTCAGCCGCGACGACGTCGAGGCCTCCTTCTTCACCGCGTACCTGGAGAAGGGCATCTTCGGCGTCTCCCCGTTCGAGACGATCGACAGGGACGGCGTCGGCTCCCTCGTGAAGGCGGCGGCGCAGGCCGGCCGCGAGACCCGCCCCGGTCTGAAGCTCGGCGTGTGCGGCGAGCACGGCGGCGACCCGGAGTCGGTCCACTTCTTCCACGAGGTCGGACTGGACTACGTCTCCTGCTCCCCGTTCCGCATCCCGGTCGCCCGACTCGAGGCCGGCCGCGCGGCGACCCAGTCGACGGGCAGCGACCACCGCTGACCCTCGCCTCCGGAGGGCTGAGCGCCCTCCCCGAACCCCGGCGCCGTCGTCGGTCCCCGACCCTCAGACCGATCGACGACGGCTCCGGCGCACCAAGAGAAGGGGCGGCACCCTGTGCGGGGGTGCCGCCCCTTCGTGCATCATCTGCGGAGCCTGTCAAGCTACGTCGCTGACCAGGCTAAATAGTGTTTGCTGGCGTTGGTCGCCGTTGAACCCGCCGGAAGCCGTTGTGCCCTCGTTGTGCACCTCCAGGTGCGGCGAGGCGGCGTCACGCGCTGTGGCAGCCGCCGAGGGCGCGTACCGGGCGCGCCCCTGGCGGCAGCGAGCCCCGCGTGACCCCCTTTGCAGGCTTCTCCGGACTGGTGAAGGGCCGATCCGGACCCGGAGGGCATTCAGGCCCGTACGGATACTGAGGCCTGTAACCCACCGGTGCAACCGACTTTGTTCACTTCACGTGCAGTTGCCTGCCGCTGATACACCCATGCTGACATGGATGACGCACCGCTCACCGGACGAGCGAGATGTCATTCGGGGCACGGATCCGGACAGAGATCCAATGCGCCCGAAGGCTCTTGCTTGGGAGACGTACTCAGACTTGGCGCTTGCGGACTGGTACCGGCTTCTGAGCCAGGATCCGGAGGAGGAGGGGGTCCAGCGATTCCTTGAGTTGCATCCGTCAATGATTCCGGGAGGCAGGCGCACTCTTTCCGGCGATGCACCCAGCTTCTCGGCGACCCATGCTTCGTGCTTGGATTTCACCTCTCGAAGTTTTCCGACGGGCCATTCGCTGACCTGGTCGTCGATCATTTTGTGATGGATTCTGCAAAGCAGAATCAAGTTCTCGTGGTGGTCCACGTCTCCTGAATAATGAGTGCCCCCCGCGGGCCATTCGGTGACTGTGCAACGATGTGGGCCTCTTCGGCCACAACTGAAGCGTTATCCAGGCCGCTCTTACTCGGGATGACCAACTCAGATCGACAGATAGCGCAACGGCCACCGCTGTTACACCACAGGATCCGCCGATTCACGCTAGAAATTGTCATTGCAAGAGATTAGTGCGCCCTCCAGGTGACTCCGCAAGAATTGTCGAGCTTTTGGGTTCGATGGACCGAAGGTGTGGGCAGAGGCGCCGCGGACGGGCCTCAGCTCATCCCTGATCAGCCATGCCGACCGACCCTGGTGATGAGTTGCCGCGCCCGCACCCGTCACACCTACGACGGGACACGACGAGACGGAAGGATGACGTGATGAGTGCGGACACGCGGCTGGAGGAGCTGGGCGAGAGCGGTCTGGGCGGGAGCGGTCTGGGCGAGGTCGACGAGCCGGCGTTCTCGGGGCTGGCGGAGCGGCACCGGCGGGAGCTGCACGTGCACTGTTACCGGATGCTCGGGTCGTTCGAGGACGCCGAGGACACCGTGCAGGAGACGTTCCTCCGTGCCTGGCGGCGGCGGGAGACCTTCGAGGGGCGGTCGACGTTCCGGGCCTGGCTGTACCGGATCGCCACCAACGCCTGCCTGGACCTGCTCGCCAAACGCCGCCCGGAGCCCGCGACCGGCGGCGAGGTGCTGTGGCTGCAGCCCTACCCGGACCGGCTGCTCGACGAGCTGCCCGCGAAAGACGCGGACGAGCCGGAGACCGTCGCCGTCGCGCGGGAGACGATCGAGCTGGCGTACCTGGTCGCGGTCCAGCACCTCGCGCCGCGCCCGCGGGCCGTGCTGATCCTGCGGGACGTGCTCGGCTGGCCGGCGAAGGACGTCGCGGAGCTCCTCGGGGACTCCGTCAACTCCGTGAACAGCGCGCTGCAGCGGGCCCGCGCCGGCATGCGGGAGCACCTGCCCGCCGAGCGGCAGGACTGGACCGGCGGCGAACAGGACGCCGGGACGCGCGAGCTGGTGCGCCGCTTCACCGAAGCCAGCGTCGCGACCGACGTCGACGGGATCGCGGCCATGCTGCGGGACGACGTCCGGTGCTCGATGCCGCCCACGCCGGGCTTGAACGTCGGCCGCGACGCGGTGGTGAACGACTGGGTCGAGAGCGGCTTCGAGGGCATGAAGGGCCTGCGCGCCGTCCTCACCTCCGTGAACCGGCAGCCCGCCATTGCCTTCTACCTCTGGCGGAAGCAGGAGGACGCGTACCTGCCGCTGACGATCGACGTCCTGCGGATCACCGGTGGGGCGATCACCGAGATCGTCATTTTCCACGACGACCAGTTCCCGCGGCTCGGGCTGCCGGAGCGTCTGCCGGCGGACGGCACGGAGTAGTCCCGGTGTGGACGCTCGCGCTGCGCTGTGGCGCGCGTGTCGCGGTGGTCGCGGCGGAGTGGCGCGATGCGTTCGGCGTCGTCACCCGCGGGCGGGTGCAGCTGGAGCTGCGCGACGGCGAGCCCGGGCCGGTCCTCGGACGCGGCGCCGGGTTCTGGCTCCGCGGCACCGGCGTCCGCGCCCTGCGGAACCCCGGCCGTCGCACGGCGAGGGTGCGCATCGTCACCCCCAAGGCCAGGACCGTCACATGCCAGTCAACACACCCGTACGCCAGTTACCGAATGATGGAGGAACGACATGAACAGCATGAATGACACCGGGGTCGTCGCAGGCCCGGCATCGGGCCAGACCAGCCACACCCACCGACTCCGCAGGCTCGCCGGCACCGGCTTCATCGCCACGCTCGCAGCGATGGTGGCCACCACCCTCGCCGCTGCGCTTGCCCAGGCCGTTGGCGTCGACTTCGAGGTCCCCGATGGTGGCGAGACGATCCCGTTGTCCGGGTTCGCCGTGGTGACCGGCTTCTTCTCGGTCGTGGGCATCGTCATTGCCGTCGCTCTTCTTCGTTGGAGCGCTCGCCCCGCCAAGCGATTCGTGTGGACGGCAGTGTCGCTGACCGCGATCTCGTTGGTCCCGCCCCTCCTCTCCGGGGCAAACACCGCCACCACCACCGCCCTCCTCGGGCTACACCTCGTCCCTGCGACGATGATGATCCCCACCCTGGCGCGGAGCCTCCGCACCCGGACCGATTGACGATCCCGCAACGGGACAACGCGCGGCGCAAGGGCGTGCGCGAGCGCACTAACGTGGCCCCCCGGTGCTGCCACCCTCCATTCCAGGTTCCTTTTCTTGGTCAATTCGAAAGCTGAGTCGCGTGTGCGAAGAAGCACAGGGCGCCTTGCGGGCTGAAGACCAAACGCCATCCGCTTCGGATGGGGCGCACCGGGTACCCCGGTCGCGTTCACCCCGGCCGACCCCGCCGTCGCGCGCCTCACACGTGGATTCGGCCCCTGCGCGGCGGCTTGAGCCGGGATCTGACCCTCTCTCGGGTCGACGTCAGGCTCAAGCCGCGCCAGGACGCGCTCGCAGTAGAGCCCTGACACCTCAACTACGCCTGCGGGAGGCGGCCACGCCGTAGCCGGCGGGGCAGGGAGCGCTGTTTGTGACGTGGGAGGTTGGAAAAGGCTCAGTGCGACACTTACCCCATCGCAGTGCAAGCGGCTACCCCACGCCCTCCACCAGCCGACCAGCCCAACCCCGCTAAATGATGACCCGGACATCAAGCCGGTGGATCGGCGCTGAGTGATCCGGCTGCGCTCCGTGGTCAACGCGAGGTGGAATTTCCCTCATGCGACACAACCTTTGAGCCAGTTGCGCGGTCCAACACGTGACGGCGGGGAACGGACCCCCGACGTCACCCCCGTCACTTCGTGCCCGGCGATATCACGATCTTAGGAGCCATGACGTGCGCAGTAAGCGCCTCACCGCCCGAAGCGCGATAAGCCGGACAAGACGCATGTCCGGCGCGGCCGCCGCGGCCGTATTGCTGACGATCGGCGCCACGATCACCGCCACAGCCTCTCCCGCCGCCACGACGGTGGCCCACGACGACTTCAACGGCGACGGCTACCACGACCTCGTCGTCTCCGCGTCCGGCGCCACCGTCAGCGCCCAGAAGGGTGCCGGCTACGTGGCCGTCCTGTACGGCTCCGCGAGCGGCATCCCCACTTCCCGGCGGGCGACGTTCAGCCTGAGCACCGCCGGCGTGCCGGGCATCGCCCAGGCGAACGACCGCTTCGGGAAGACCACCGCCTCCGGCGACCTGGACGGCGACGGCTACGCCGACCTCGTCGTCGGCATCCCCGGCAAGGACATCGGCACCGCGGCCGACGCGGGCGCCGCGGTCGTGCTATGGGGCTCTGCGACCGGGCTGCACAGCAGCGGCGCCCTCTGGCTGCGCGACAGCACCCCCGTGGCCGGCGCCCGCTTCGGGGAGGGACTGGCGGCCGGCCGGTTCAAGGGATCCCGCACCGAGCTGGCCGTCCTCCTCCACAGCAAGGAGCTGCGGACCTACGGCTTCGACGCCTCGGCAGGCGTCCGGCACGCGTACGAGACCGCCCGCTTCGCCTCCTCGGCCTTTTCGGGCTTCTTCACGCCCGTCGGCCTCACCTCGGACGACTACAACAATGACGGCGCCGACGACCTGGTCGTGCTCGGCATAGACAACGACAACGTCGATGACAACAAGTGGGGCTCCGCCGTGTACATGCCCGGCAGCCCTGACGGGTTGACAGTGCGCGGCCAGATCTCCGGCGGCACGACCGGCGCCTCGGGCGACATCAACAAGGACGGCTACCCCGACCTCGTCATGGGCTCCCCCGCCAACCGCGACTGGCAAGGGGCCGTGCTGGACCCCGGCAGCATCACGGTCCTGTTCGGCCGGCCCGATGGCCTCTCCTCCCCTCCGGACTTCCAGTACTGGTACCAGTACTCCCCCGCCCTGAGCGGCAAAATCAAAGTCGGCGACTACTTCGGCGGTGCCGTCACCGTCGGTGACATCGACGGCGACGGCTACGCCGACGCCGCGATCAGCGCCCCGCGCAAGGACATCGGCACGGTCACCGACGCGGGCACCGTCTGGGTGATGCGCGGGTCCGCCACCGGCCTGACCACGAACGGCATGCGCACCATCAGCCAGAGCACGCCATCCGTTCCCGGCACCAACGAGAAGGGCGACCAGTTCGGCGGCGCCCTCCGGCTCATCGACACCAACCGGAACGGCAAGGCCGAGCTGATCGCGTCCGCCCCCGGTGAGGACACCAACGACGGCGCCGCCTGGGTCTTCTCCGGCACGAGCAGCGGCCCCGCCGCCACCGGTTCATGGTCGTTCAACGGCGCCACGCTCCGCGCCCCCTACCTTGACGCCCGCTTCGGGGAGACCCTCGCCCCGTAGCGGCCGTGCACACGGCTCGGCAGCACGGCTCGCGTCTGAGTGAGGAAGGCGCGGCCGTGGCCGCCGGATGGGTTACTGCCCTAGAAGACTGCTGAAAATCTCGGGTTCTGGCCCCGGCTCGGTGGAGTTGGGGCCAGTCTTGTGGGCATGCAGGGGGAATGGGCCGGGGAGATGG
>NZ_JBIAQV010000014.1:0-194853 GCF_042889305.1 Streptomyces sp. NPDC002619
GGTCGCAGGCAGCGGTTCCACCTCGGCCTGCTCGGCAGTGACGATCACATACCAGCGCTTGCCCTCGCGTGTGACGGACACCGTCCTCACCCGGCCCTTCACGGGCCGGTGCTGATGCACCCGGACATGCCCCACGCCCTGAAAACGCACCCGGGTGACGGGGTCGTGCTCGGTGGAGTCCCACCGGCAACCGTCCCCGTCCTTCGGGAAGTCCACCGTGTCGAACCGGCCCATCCCGCGAAAGCGCGGGTAGCCGGCCTTCTGTCCGGCCTTGACCCGGCGGAAGAACGCGGCGAACGCCTTGTCCAGGCGGCGCAACGTCGCCTGCTGGCTCGAGAAAGACCAGCGGCCCTGCCGCTCCGGATCGAACCCGCGGATGTCCTTCAGCTGCGCGGACTGCATCCCGTACGTGACGCTCGTCTTCGACGGGTGCCGGTAGGCGTCACGACGCTCCTGCAGCGCCGCGTTGTACAGCGAGCAGTGATCCCTCAACATCTCGCCCAGTGCCTGACCCTGACGGACGGTGGGCCGCATCAAGAATTTGTACGCACGAATCACCCGGCCCACCCCCCTTCTCCCCGGTAGCACTGCGGTGGTCACGAACCTAGCCCGCGGGTCTGACAACCCGCTCCCACCTGCGGGCACCTGGGTGGGAGCGCAGCGTTGCGGAGCGACGCTGCGTCGCTCCGCAACGCAGGTCCAAGGACGGCATTCCCCACCCGGCTGAAGCCGGGCGTCCCCTGCCGAGAACAGGGATGGCCCTCGGGCAGCGGGCAGCGTTCGAGGGCAGGTCCGTGGAGGTGCGGGAGGCTGATCAAGAGGTGATCGCAGGCCGAGCCCGGCGCCCACGGTTCGCCGATCGGCATGCTGTGCTCCAGGCCGAGCGGATGGACTCCGCAGTGGTAGTGGGCCAGCATCGCCATGAGGTCGACGAAGCGCCGGTCGCGGACGTGGGCGGTCATGACGAACTCGAGCCCGTGCCCGTCCCGCGCCGTCGCGGCCCAACACCCGGCCGTCACATAGGCCCAGCTGTCGGCGTGAGGACCGGGCGCCACGACCAGCACCCGCAACTCCTGCACCACCGCACGCCGTTCCGGCCCGAGGTCGTAGTCCACAGCCTCCACGGAATGCCCCGCGAAGAACGCGCGCACATGCGACTCGACGGCCTCGGCGGCCGACAACCTCTCAGCACCCACCGGGCGATCATGCCAGATACGACTTCCCTGATATCCGTATGGCGATCTATACGATGACATCCGGAATGGGTGACAGGGGGGACCATGCCACGGGACGTGCTGCTCCGGGCTGTCTTGTTCTTGGGTCGAACGCTGCGGAACGAGTGGTACGGCATCGTCGTGGACCCGGTGCGGCAACTCCGCCGGCGTGGGCTGCCGGGGCTCACGCTCGCGTTCGTGGCGGCCCTCGGCGTCATCTTCTTCCACGATCTCGCGCAGACGCCGACCGGTGAGCGGGTGGTGTGGCGGGTCGGGGGTGTCACCGCCGATCTGCCACTGTGGCTGGCCCTGTTGCGCACACCGGCGTCGCTGTACGTTCCCGCTCTCGATCTGCCGGTGTGGGCGGGCATCACCCAGCTGTTCCTCGCGTTCGCCCTCGCCGAACTCTCGCTCGGCCGGGCCCGGACGCTGGCCGTCGCGTACGCGACGACACTCGCGGGGACGCTCACGGTTCGCGTGATGATCGCGCTCGGGCCCGGCTGGTGGGGCCTCGGGCTGCCCCCCGAGGTCGGGCGGATACTCGACACCGGCCCGTCGGCCGCCGTGGTGGGTCTGTTCACCTACCTCTCCGTCGTCCGGCGGGCCCCGGTGGTGTTCATCCTCACCGGGGGGTCGATGGTGTGGGAGTCCATCGCCAAGCCCAACCTCGCCGGGCGCGAGCATCTGATCGCCGTGGGCACCGCGATCGTGCTCGGCCTGCTCCACGGGCGGCTGCGGCGCCTGACCGAGCTGTCACGCCTGGCGGCGCAGTGGTGCCGAAACGTTTCGGACGCGGTTGTCCCGCCCAACGAGAGTATGAAGCCGCATGCGGCGAGCGCGCCCGGAGTCCGCAGCCCCGAGTAGCGCCAGGGGCTCGCCCTCAGACCGCTACGGCACTCTCGGCGAGCCGGTTGATCTCGGCGCTGTGCAGGACGTGCGGACCGGTACCGTGCAGGCCGGCCGTGGCGAGCATGGCGCGCCCGATGTGTTCGGTGCTGGTCACATGGCCGGGAGCGACCCGGCGCAGGAACGGGTACATCCAGGAGGTCAGCGCGTAGGTCACCCGGTAGCTGCCCGTGCGCGAGCGTTCGCCGTTGCGCGGACTGATGTAGCCGGGCCGGAAGACGTACACCGGCAGGTCCATCCCGAGCAGGACGTTCTCGGTCTCGCCCCGGACCCTCGCCCACATCGTGCGACTGGTGCCGGTGGGATCCGCGCCCTCGCCGGAGACGTACACGAAGGTGAGGTGTGGGCTCGACGTCTCCAACGTCCGTGCGGCGGCGAGCGGGTAGTCGTAACTCACCGTGCGGTAGTCCTGCTCGGAGAGGCCCGCCGAGGATACGCCGAGGCAGTAGAAGCACGCGTCGAGGCCGGTGAGGTCGGCGGCCAGGGAGGTGAGGTCACCGAGGTCGGCGTGGACGATGTGCCGCAGCTTGGGATGCGTGACGTCGAGCTGCCGGCGGCCCGCCGACACGACGGTGTCCACGCGGTCGTCGAGCAGGCATTCGCGCAGCACGCCCTGTCCGACCATGCCGGACGCGCCGAAGAGCGCGACTCTCATGTCCATCTCCCTTGCTCCGTACGTCGACTTCCAGCTTAAGTAAGTAACTTCCTACTTTGCAATGTCACCCTTGCATTGGCATGGACCTGCCCGTGATCAACCGCTAGGCTCTGCCCCGCCACAAGACTGAGAGCGCTCTCAGAGCTCTGCTGTTCCACCCCCACTTCACTGGAACGACGAAGGGCAACCTCCATGAGACGCACCAGATTCGCGCGGGCCGGCCTGGCCGTGCTGCTCATGCTCGGGGCCGGTCTCGGAGCGGGCACGCTGCCCGCCGCCGCAGGCGACTCCCCCTCCCCCGGCCGGTCGGACGCCGCGCCCGCCTCGGCCGGTCTCCTCGCCGCGATGCAGCGGGACCTGCATCTGACGAAGGACCAGGCCACGGCACGGCTCGCCGCCGAACAGGGGGCCATGGCCGCGGAACCCACGGCACGCCGGGCCGCCGGAACCTCGTACGGCGGCTCCTGGTTCGACGCCACCGACGGCGCCCTCACCGTCGCCGTCACCCGGGACGCCTCCGCGTCGACCCTGCGGGCGATACGGGCGACGGGAGCGACCGTCCGTACCGTCACGCACAGCGCGCGGCAGCTCGCCGCCACCCAGGCCCGGCTCGACAAGCTCTCCGCACCCGCGGGCGTGAGCAGTTGGCACGTCGACGCGAAGGCGAGCACCGTGGTCGTGAACGTCGCCGGCGGCAAGCTGCGTGACAACGATGTCCAGAAGTTCCTCGCCCGCGCGCGGCAGGCGGGGCCGGTCACCGTCGAGGTGCTCCCCGGCGCACCGAAGACCCTTGCCGCCGGAACCGTGGGCGGCGACCCGTACTACACCGGCAACGTCCGCTGCTCCATCGGTTTCTCGGTGTACGGCGGATTCGTCACCGCCGGGCACTGCGGACAGCCCGGCGCCCGTGTCAGCGGCTGGGACGGCAGCTACATCGGCAACTTCCAGGGCTCATCGTTCCCGGACAACGACTACGCCTGGGTCAACGTCGGCAGCGGCTGGTGGACGGTTCCGGTCGTCCTCGGCTGGGGCACCGTCCCGGACCAGTTGGTGCGCGGCTCGAACGTGGCCCCGGTGGGTGCCTCCATCTGCCGGTCGGGCTCGACGACGCACTGGCACTGCGGCACGGTGCTCGCCCTCAACGAGACCGTCAACTACAGCCAGGGCGCGGTGCACCAGCTCACCAAGACCAATGTTTGCGCCGAACCCGGTGACTCCGGCGGCTCGTTCATCAGCGGCGACCAGGCGCAGGGCGTCACGTCCGGTGGCTGGGGCAACTGCGGCAGCGGTGGGGAGACCTGGTTCCAGCCCGTGAACGAGATCCTGGGCCGGTACGGGCTGACCCTGCACACCGCCTGATCCGGCACGGCACAGCGGCGGGCCCGGCCGGTCGGCCGGACCCGCCCCGGTGTCACTGCGGCGGGAACCGTTGAGGATCTCCGTGCGTTCGCACACCGGACAAGATCGGGGGGAACTGTTGACGGAATCCGTGTCCGGGCCGCGACGCCTGCTGTCGTGCCTGGGGATCGTCGTGGTCGTCCTCGCGATATTGGCCGGGGGCGCCGTCTGGCTGTTGCGGGACGAGCTGTTCCATCCGTTCGGCGACGACCGGGCGTGCGCGGGAAGCGACCTACGGCTGCCGGATGTGATTCGGGCCGGAGGCACGGCCCTGCCCGCGGGCGCCTCGGACATTCACTACTTCACCCGGAACGGCAGAGCCGAGGTGTCCTTCGTGAGCGGGCTGATACCGCAGTACCTGCACCGCGCGGGCCTGCTCCCCGACGGCAAGCCCCTCTTCGATCCCGCGTACGGCACGAGAGGAGTCGCCGACGACGTGATCGCGCTGCCGGAAGGTCTGTGCGGGCCTGCCCAGCGGGGCCCTGTCTGGATCTACCGATCGCCGGGTTCCACGGGCTCCGGCGTCGAGGTCACGGTCGAGCGCTCCACCATGGTCCATGACGCCTTCCGCTTTCCGGCTCGGGCGGTGATCACCTTCCCCCTCGGCTGAGTTGGAGGGGGGCGTCGGCCGTGCTGCTACCGGCCGGAGGTCTCCCGCTCGCGCGGCGCCTGCTCGGCGGTCTCCGGGGTGTCGGCAGGTTCGCGGAGCCCGGCCCGACGGCGGCGCCGCCAGGCAACCAACCCGGCGGCCACCAGTCCGCACAGGACGACGAGACAGAGCAGCAGCATCCAGGGAATGGTCCAGGCGTGGGTCGTGGTCTGCACGTCGTCGAGCGGTGCGACCGAGCCCGACGCGTCGGTGAGGAGCGGAACGAGCGTGACCTTCCCCGTCGTTCGCAGCGCGGGGGCCACTCCGTGGACCGGGACGGTGACCTTCCAGGTGTCGCCGGGTAGCAGCGCGGGCGAGTCGTCGATCCGGCCCGCGTGGACGCCCAGGACGCCGGAGGGGCCGGTCAGGGACACCGTCTGACGTGCCGCCAGGATGGCGTTGCCCGTGTTGTGGATCGTGTACGTGACGGTGGCGTCCCCCTTTGCGAACGGATCGGCCGTGCCCGCGTAGCGCACGTGCAGGTCCTCCACCGACAGGTTGGGCTTGAGCGCTCCGCCCACGCGCAGCCGGATCCGGATGCCGAGACGCCGGCCGGCGTCGGTCCCCTCCGCCTGGCCGGCCTGGGCCGGTGAGGTGACGATGCCGCCCATGTAGTCGCCGGGCGCGGTATCGGCCGGGAGCGTGAGCGTGAACGGCACCTCGGTCGAACGGCCGGGCCGGACCGTCACGTCGGGCCGGTCCGTGTGGACCCAGGCGCCCACTGCTGTCGACTTGGCGTTCTTGGCGACCAGGTCGAGCCTGCCCGCCCGGGTGGTGAACCCGTCGGCGGCGTAGACGGCGAGGTGCAGTGGCGTGGTGCCGCGGTTGGCGATGACGAGAGCGTCCTCGAGCCGCCCGCCCGGGTTGACGGTGTAGCTGTAGTTCTGCCGGCCGGACCCGAAGTCGTTGGAGGCCGTCCTGATGGACCAGGATGCGTCCCCGTCCGCCGTCGCGGGCCCGGCGACCGCTGCGAGGAGGCCGAGTACGGCGAGCAGGACCACGACCGCGGACCGGGCGAGGGCTCTGGCGGCTGAGGCGGTACGCGGTGTGGGCGGGCGCATCTGAGGATCCTCGGGCGAGTGGGAGCGGCGGGAGCGGAACGTGCGGTGGGGCGGGCACCCTGCGGTACCCGCCCCACCAGGTGGAGCGGGCCGGATCAGCTCGGCGCGGTGAGCGTGAGCGTCCCGGCGTCACCCTCGGGTGACTACTGGAGCCAGTCGGCCTCGGCCGTGTTCTCCGTGGCGACGTCGGCCCGCTGGTCCCAGCCGTTGCCGCGGTAGGGGTGGATGACGACCGCGTCGACCGCGGAGCCGACCGGCTGAGCCGGGGTGGCACCGCTGTCCGGGCCGCACCACGACACCTTGTTCAGCTCCACCGCGGCGTTGGGGGCGGCGCAGGTGCCGCTGCGGAGGTTCTCGACGACGAGCTTGTTGTCGCGCACCTCGACCTTCACATAGGTGCGGACGTGCTCCTGGTTCTCGACCGAGTTGGCCCAGTGGCTGTTGGGGTTCAGCGGGTCGGGGCCGTAGTTCGGGTCCTCGGTCGTGTCCGGAGCCGTGAGGTCGTAGTACTTCGAACCCGACGCGGAGTTCGCCGTCACGTAGATGACGCCGCCCGGGCCCTGGGCCACCTGGGCGGAACCGGGCTGCTCACCCGGGTGCGACTTCTTGCCGTTCTTGATCACGTAGCTACGGGAGTAGCTGTGGTCGTGGCCCTGCAGGACGAGGTCGACGCCCAGCTTCGAGAACGCCGTCGGGAAGTCCTGACGCCGCTGCTGGTTGTCGCCGTCGTTCGCGTGGTCGGCCGGCGAGTAGATCGAGTGGTGGTAGACGAGCACCGTGTACTTGGCGTCGGCGCCGTGGTTCTTGACGACGTCGCTGATGTAGGCGACGTGCGCGGCGTCGGCACCGTTGGAGTACGCGTTGCTGTTGATGTCGATGAACAGCACGCCCTTGTACGTGTACCAGTAGTCGCCGCCCGAGCGGGTGGCCGAACTGCCGTTGTAGTACGGGGCGGAGCGGTCGGTGTTCGGCGTCCAGAAGTGCTGCTCGTACGCCTTGCCGCCGACGTCGTGGTTGCCGATCGTGGCCGCCCACGGGTACTGGCGCAGCTTGTCGGACGAGAGGAACGCGTTCCACTGCGTCTCGGTGTTGGCGGTCTCCACCTGGTCACCGCCGGAGACCAGCAGTTCGGCGTCCGGGTTGGCGGCGAGGGACACGTTCAGGGTGTCCCGCCACCCGGCGGCGTCCTTGTCCACGTTGCCGGACGACCCGATCTGCGGGTCGCCGTAGAACAGGAAGTCGAAGTCGCCCTTGAACTCCTGGGTCTTGAAGGAGTAGGTCGGGGACCAGCTGCCCTGGGTGCCGACGCGGTAGGAGTACGCGGTGTTCTTGAGCAGACTGTCGATCGTGGCGTGCGCGTTGTAGCCGCCGTTGACGCTGTTCGCGGCGACGGTGGCCGGGAAGGTGACGGCGCCTGCGGGGAACTCGTCGTTGACGAGGTCGGAGGTCGGCGCGACCTGGACCATCTGCGGAGTGTTGGCCGAGGTGTACCAGGACACGACGCGCTGCGATTCACTGGCGCCCACGCCGAGGACGAGTCCGGTGGGCGTCGCCGAGGTGTCGGCGTGGGCGGTCATCAGGCCGCTGCCGAGCGCCGCCGTGACCCCCAGGACGACCGCCGTGGCGCCCGTTGCCACCCGGTGGCGGACAGGCCCGGATCTGTGTGTCCCCTTGTCGAGCTTCATCGGGATCCGTTCGTTCGAGTGCTAGGGGGGTGGCGTAAGAGCTCGGTAAAAGTCACATAAGAGCGTGACTTCGCGGTGAACGTGGGAGAAGCGAACTGTTCCAATTACCGAAAGTCGCAAGGTGCGTCAGATCCCGAACATCCGCTGCACGAACCACAACAGGCCCATCAGGGACACACCCGCCGCGACCGCCCCTGTCACCCACAGTCCGACGACCGGACGGCGCTGGCGCAGCAGGGCGAGGAGCGGGAACACTGCGGCCACGATGGCCAGTTGGACGGTTTCGATCCCCACGTTGAAGACGAGGAGCGACCACAGCAGCGTCCACGACCAGGCGCTGTCGATCCCCAGCGCCGAGGCGAAGCCGAGTCCATGCACGAGGCCGAAGCAGAAGACCACCGCGAGCCGCGCCCAGCCGGCGCGGTCCAGGCTGAGGTGACCGTGACCGGATGTCTCGAGGTCCGTGGCGTGGGACCGGCGTCGCCACAGCCGCCACAGATGCCAGCCCGCGACGACCGCGATCGAGAGCGCGATGACGGGTTCGACGAAGGACGCGGGCACCTGCACGAGCCCCAGGGCGGCCAGGACGAAGGTCACCGAGTGGGCCAGCGTGAAGGTCGTGGCCGCCAGCACGATCTCGCGCAGCCGGCGTGATCCCACGACGAGCGCCAGCAGGAACAGGATGTGGTCGAGCCCGGTGAGCAGATGCTCGGCTCCGAGCCGGAAGAACGTCCAGAACCTCTCGGCGCCGGACTGGTGGGTGGAGAACGACCGGTGCTGGGCGTCGAGGGCGGTGCTTCCGGACGTCAGGTCGAGGTCGTAGGTGACGATCGTCTTGGTGTCGCGCACATAGCCCTCGGAGTCCGGGAACAGCCCGCTGCGCACCTCGTGCGCCTCCGCGGACCGCGGGCACCGATAGTCGAGAACCAGCAGGGCGTACGGAACTCCCTCGCGTTGCTCGATCGTGAAGTCGCCGTCCCGGGCCGGGGTGCACGCCGCGCCCCCGGCCGTGACGCCGAGGCGATGGGTCACATAGGCGACGACCGAGTCGGCGTGACCGTCGAGTGCGACCGCCTGCTCCGCCGCGTCGCCGTCCTCGAACGCGGCGGTGCCCGCCCGGAACAGCGGATCGTCCTTCTGGTAGTCGGCGGCGGAGACGACGAGCAGGTCGTACTCCAGCCGGAGTTCGGTGCGGACGTGCCCCGCCTTCGGCGAGGTGAGGCCGACGTACACGGTCGAGCTGAACCCGTGGGCGAGCGCCGGCACGGCACTGAGCAGGACGGCCACGACTGCCGCGGCGACAGCGGCCCAGGCACGACGCCCGGCGGCGGGGGACATGTGACTCCTCTTCGGTCGGCGCACGGAATCTGCTGGGCCCAGATGAACAACCGGTGACTCGCGCCCGAACCGGCGACGAAGCAAGCCCGGACAAGACCGCCCGCCCACCGAAAACCGCGTGCCATGGGGTAGGAAGTAGGCGCACTCACGCCATCCCGGAGGAAGATCCCCATGCGCTCTCGGCTCCTGCCTGCCGGCACGCTGGCCGCGGCAGTCGCGACCGCCGTACTGCTGGGCGGATGCAGCTCCGGCGACGACTGGTCCCAGCCGCACGCGAAGCCGAGCGCCGTGGGCACCCTCGGCCCGGGGTTCTCGGACCCGGCGGCACCGCCGGCGCCGGAGGCGACGATCACCCCGCGGCCCGGCTCCTGGAACGGGATCCGGCCGTCGAAGGACTACCGCGTGGTGCTGCTCACCGCGGGCAAGGACCGCCAGACCAGGACGCTGGTGAACGCCGTGACGAAGTGGGCCGGGGAGGTGAACGCCAGCCTGCGGACCGTCACCGCCACGAAGCCGAACCAGTTCATCCCCCGCATCAGCGAGGCGATCGGCATGAAACCCGACCTCGTCATCAGCGCCGGCAACGACCTCATCGACCCCCTGGCCATGGTCACACCCAACCACCTCGACCAGCAGTTCCTCGTGGTCGGGGCCGAGTTGGCCGAGCCGACGGCGAACGTCACCGCCGCAGACTGGACCGGTGCCTCGTTCCGCGGCGAGGGACTCGGCATGTCCTCCGCGTACGATGCGGCCACCTTCACCCCGGAACGTGCCGCGCGCGCCGTACGGGCCGGTGTCGCGGCGGTGCTCAACGGGCTGACCGGCATCGTCGTGTGGATCGACTAGGTCCCCGCACGGCCGGCCCGGACACCTGGCCACCTGGCCACCTGGCCACCTGGCTCCGGCTGACGCTCACACCCGCCGATCAGCTCCCGTTCTGCCCGGTGGCCCACGGCTGCCGGGCGCGTTGCGCGCGCCACCCGGACCACTTGTGCTTACCGTGCCCCTTGAGATGACGGTGAGTCAGGTGGCGGGCGGAGGTGTGGGGCGCAGTGGGTGACGGAGGCGGTCGGCGTGCCGGGCGGGGCCGGGTGGGCGGCAGGCCGGCGCGTTCCGTGCGGTTCCCGCCGCGCACCCGCCCCGGTACGGCGTCGCCGGCGGCCTCCGCGGCCGAGCGGACCGTGCCGTGGCTGCGGGTCGCCGCCGCGTACTCCTGGCGGCTCATCCTCGTCGGCATCGTCGTGTACGGCGTCTTCACCGTCCTCGGTCGCTTCCAGCTCGTCGCCGTCGCCCTGTTCCTCGCCCTCATCATCACGGCGGTCCTGCGTCCGCTCGCCGATCTGCTGAACCGGGTCCTGCCGAGGCGGCTGAGCGTAGCGGTCGCGCTGATCGGCAGTCTGCTGGTCCTGTTCGCCCTGCTGGCCATGGTCGGCAACGCGGTGGCCGGCGAGTCGACGAAGCTGGCGGGCGAGTTCCGTGGCGGTATCCATCGGATCGAACTGTGGCTCCAGCAACCGCCGTTCCGGCTCGGTCCGGACACGCTCACGGACTTCCAGCGCCAGCTGGTGAACTACCTCAACACGCACCGGTCGAACCTGCTCAGCAGCGCCGTCAGCGGGCTCGGCCGGGTCGTCGAGCTGGTGACCGGGGTCGCGCTCGCGCTCTTCGCGTCCGTCTTCTTCATCCACTCCGGCGAGCGGCTGTGGGCCTGGGTGCGCGACCAGTTGCTGCCGACGGGTGCCCGTCCGGGATGGGACCAGGCGGGGTGGGCGGCCTGGCGGGCGTTCGCCGGGTACACGCGCGGGATCATCATCGTGGCCGCCACGAACGCCGCGCTGGTCGGTGTCGCCCTGTTCCTGCTCCGGGTGCCGCTCGCGCTGCCGCTGACCCTGCTGGAGTTCTTCGCCGCGTTCGTCCCCCTGGTCGGCTCCCCCGTCGCGCTCGGCGTGGCCACGGTGGTCGCCCTCGCCGGGCGCGGTCCGCTCACGGCGGCGGCCGTACTGGTGCTCATCGTCGTCATCGGCCAGTTGGAGGGGCACGTCCTGCACCCGCTGGTGATGAGCTGGGCGGTCCGTCTCCACCCGCTCGTCGTCGCGGTCTCCGTCATCGCGGGCAGCATCGTCGCCGGCGTGATCGGAGCCGTCGTGGCCGTACCGTTCGTCTCCGTCGTCTGGGCGGTGCTGCGGGCGCTGCGTGCGCCACCGTCGTAGCGACCCAGGTCAACGCATGACTCAGACGTGCATCTTCACATTTCATCCACCACCCAGCCACACCCCCCTCACGCATCTTGTATGATCACGGCGCTCCATCCGCATCACTGAGGGGGGATTCCTCATGCGCATACGCACCGCCCTGCCCGTTGCCGCCACCGCCGGGCTGCTCGCCGTCGTCACGGCGGCGCCCGCCCACGCCACCGAGTACTCGTCCGCGTTGAAGATCAAGGGCGTCCAGTACGACGCGCCCGGCTCGGACTCCAACCGGTGCTCCGGCGGCAACACCAAGGACGAGTACCTGACGATCAAGAACTACTCGCGCAGCACGCGCGTCAACCTCAAGGGGTACGTGGTCAAGGACGCCGTCGGGAACAGGTTCAAGTTCCCCACCAACCACTACCTGGAGCCCGGCGACTATGTGAAGCTGCGCGGCGGCCGCGGGACCGACTCCGACGCCAAGAACGTCGTCTACCGCCAGAACTGCAACTTCATCTGGAACAACGACAAGGACACGATCTACCTCTACAAGCCCACCGGCGCCCACGCGGACACCCACGCCTACACCAAGTCCCGCGACGACCGCGACGGAAACGGCTACATCAACTACCACGGCTGACCCATCGGCACCGCCAACCGCACTACTCTTGACGCCGGTTGGCCACCTGCGCCTGCCTCCCAGCCCGGCCCGCGCCGGACGGCACGTCTCGTCCGGCGCGGGCCTCACCGTGCTCGCATCCGGAGGATTGTGTGAACCGCAGGACCCGATGGATCCGCCTGACCGCCCACCGTGTACTCGCCGCCACCGCCCTCGCCGCCGGCGTCACGCTCGGCGCGGCCTCCCCGGGCACTGCGTCGGCAGGCGGCACGGACACCGCCGGCCCGGCCGTGCCGCTGCGCGTCGCCACGTACAACATCCACGCCGGAGCCGGTGAGGACGGCGTCTTCGACCTCGACCGGACCGCGGGCGCGATCCGCGACCTCGACGCCGACGTGATCGGCCTCCAGGAGGTCGACGTGCACTGGGACGCCCGTAGCGGCTTCACCGACGAGGCGCACGAGCTCGCGAAACGGCTGCACATGCGCGTGTTCTTCGCCCCGATCTACGACCTCCCGCCGACCGCGGACCACACCGAGCGGCGGCAGTACGGCGTCGCGGTGCTCAGCCGCTACCCGATGATCGCCGCCGAGAACCACGACATCACCCGGCTGTCCACCCAGGACCCCAATCCCGTGCCCGCCCCGGCACCCGGCTTCGCCGAGGTGACCCTCGCGTTCCAGGGCGCCTTCGTGCACGTCTACTCCACCCACCTGGACTACCGCCCGGCCCCCTCGGTCCGCCGGGCCCAGGTCGACGACATGCTGGACATCCTGGCCGAGGACCACGGACCCAAGATCCTCGTCGGCGACTTCAACGCCGAACCCGGCGCCCCCGAACTGGCGAAACTGTGGGGCTCTCTGACCGACACGGCGCCGACCGGCGGCAAGACGTACCCGGCGATCGAGCCGACGAAGCGCATCGACGTCGTGACGGTGTCACCGGACGTGACCGTCACGAGCGTCCACGAGACCGCGACGGACGCGTCGGACCATCGACCGGTGACCGCCGACCTGGAACTCCACGGCCGCGGCCGCTGACCTGACCGCCGTACGCCCGCCGGCTCAGCCCATGCCGTGACCCAAGTCGAGATCGACGCTCCCAATGGCCCGGCCCGCCACGCTGACCTGCGCGGAGGCGGCCGGGTACCCGGTGGTGACGAGCGTGTACGTGCCCGGGGCGAGGCCGGAGAGGGCGTAGGTGCCGTCCGCGCCGGTCTCGGTCCGGGCGACGGTGTCGCCCTGGGCGTCCCGGACGGTCACGCTCGCCCCGGCCACCGGCATGCCGCGCGGATCGCGCACGGTGCCGTGCAGTCCCCCGGACGCAGCGGGCAACTCCACGTCGTGGAAAGCCGGTTGCTCACCCAACGCGACGTCCACGGCACGCGGCTGGTGGCCCTCGGCCGACACGACCAGCAGGTACGCGCCGGGTACCGCCTCGGCCAGTTCGTAGCTGCCGTCCGCGTGCGAGCGTGCCCGGCCCCTCTGACGGCCGTCCCGGCCGACGAGCGTCAGCACGGCGTGGGCCACCTGGGCGCCCATGCTGTCGTACACCCGGCCCCGGAGCACGCTCCCGTGTCCGACGGCCGCGGTCGCCGAGACGTCGGAGCGTGGTGCCGTGTCCGGCTTCGTGGCCGCCGACTCGGTGACCGGGGACTTCACGGCGGGCGCGGTCGCGAGTGCGTTCCCCGCGCGCCCGCGGATCAGCGAAGCGGCTGCGGCGGCCAGGGACATCGCGATGGCGAGGGTGAACACGATGACGAGGCCGTCGTGGAAGGGCTGTGCGATCAGGTGCGGGAAGAACTCCCGTCCCGTCAGGTTCGCGGCGGCGGACGGCGAGAGGTGGCCGAGGATCGTCGGGCCGAGCAGGTGCTGGATCGGGTTGTAGCCGAGGAAGGCGGCGAACAGGACACCCACTGGCGGGAGTTCGGCGACGGTGTGCGCGGCGTGACCCGGGACGCCCTGGGCGGTCAGACCGGAGGCGAGGCTGTGCGGCAGGGTGCCGGAGAGTCCGGCGACCATGAGCGAGAAGAAGACGCCCATGGAGAGGACCATGCCGGCGTTCTGGAAGGTGGCGCGCATGCCGGAGGCGGCGCCCCGGGCGTCGGCCGGGACGCTCGACATGATGATCGAGGTGTTCGGAGCGGCGAACAGGCCGCCGCCGAGCCCGTTGAGGAAGATCAGCGCGCCGAAGACCCGGTAGTCGAAGTCGCTGGGCAGGGCGAGCAGTCCGGCGAACGAGGCGGCCATCACGACGAACCCGGCCGCCGCGAACAGCCGGGCGCCGAACTTGTCCGACAGCGCGCCCGAGACCGGCCCGGCGACCAGGAACCCCACGGTCAGGGGCAGCATGTAGATGCCGGCCCACAGCGGGGTGTCGGCGTAGTCGTAGCCGTGCAGGGGCAGCCAGATGCCCTGCAGCCAGATGATCAGCATGAACTGGAGCCCGCCGCGGGCGATGGCGCCGAGCAGCGTGGCCGCGTTGCCGCCCGCGAAGGCCGCGTCGCGGAACAGCCGCAGCGGGAACATCGGCTCGGCGACCTTCATCTCGACCAGGCAGAAGACGGCCAGCATGACGACGCCGCCGATGAGTCCGACCAGCACCCACGGATTGGTCCAGCCCATGGTGTGGCCGCCGTAGGGCTGGATGCCGTAGGTGATCCCGGCCAGCAGCGCGGTCAGTCCGACGGCGAAGGTGATGTTGCCCCACCAGTCCATCCGTCCCGGCCTGCGCACGCCCGACTCGTGCAGCGACTTGTACGCCCACAGGGTGCCGACCAGGCCGATGGGCACGTTGACCCAGAAGATGGAGCGCCAGTTCCAGGTCACCAGCGCGCCGCCCAGGACGAGGCCGAGGAACGAGCCGGCGATGCCGGCGACCATGTTGACGCCCAGGGCCATGCCGCGCTGCCGGGCGGGGAAGGCGTCGGTGAGGATGGCCGCGGAGTTGGCCATGAGCATGGAGCCGCCGACGGCCTGGGCGATGCGCCAGCCGATCAGCCAGAGCGCGCCGCTGCCTCCGTGGAAGGGGTCCAGGGAGAGGATCACCGAGGTCAGCGTGAAGATCAGGAAGCCCGCGTTGTAGATGCGGACGCGGCCCAGCATGTCGCCGAGCCGGCCGAGCGCGACCACCAGCACCGCGGTGACGAGCATGTAGCCCATCAGCATCCACAGCAGGTAGCTGACGTTGGCGGGCTGGAGCGGGTCGAGCCGGATGCCGGTGAAGATGCCCGGCAGCGAGATCAGGACGATCGAACTGTTGATGGTGGCCAGGAGCATGCCCAGCGTGGTGTTGGTCAGCGCGACCCACTTGTAGCGGGGGTGGTCGGCGCCGATCCACATCCTGCGGGCCGGTGCGACGGGGGCGGTGGTGTCGCCGGTGTCCGGTTTCGGGTCGGTGGTCCTGCTGCTGGTCATGGTGCGCTCTCCGTCATCCGGTCTCCGGACGGGTCGACCCCTTCTCCGGCCGGGAGCATGCGTCGTACCAGCGGGAGAGCGGTCCGCACGGCGATGCCCAGCGCTTCCCGCTCCTGTTCGGGGAGTGCCGTCAGCAGGTCGGCCAGTCGCGCGTCGCGGGCTCGTCTGCGCTCGGCGAGTTCGTCGCGTCCCGCGGTGGTGATCGCGACCAGGGTGACCCGTCCGTCGCCCGGGTCACCGATCCGCTCCGCCAGTCCCCGGCGTTCCAGTCGCTGCACCAGTTGGGTCATGGAAGGCTGAGTGACGCTCTCGGCGGCGGCCAGCGCGGTCAGCCGGGACGGGCCCTCGCGCTCGAGCCGCGCCAGTGTCGAGGCGGCGGTGAAGCTCAGGCTCTGCCGTCCCGCCAGTGCTCTGATCACGGCCGACGCGATCTCGGCCAGCGCCCGTGCGGTGTCCTCCGGGGTCTGCCCGGAGTGCGGTTGATCCACTTCCCCTTCGTATCACATGCCTATATAAGTGTCCTATTGAATCTGGGTAAGAATCCTTCGCTCGACGCCGTCAGCGGGCGCCGATCACCGTCAGCCCCCTGGGCGCAACCGTGTGCACCGTTCCGTCCGCGGCCAGGGTGATGTCGAGTCGGCTCCCGGCCACTTCCAGGCCGGTCACGGTCAAAGGGCCGTAGGAGCGGGCGAATCCGGGTGCCACGGTGATCGTGCCGCCGGGCACGTCCGCGTCCAGGCCCAGTGCGGCGCGGAGCACCAGGACCGCCGAGGCCGCGGCCCAGGCCTGCGGCCGACAGGACGCGGGATAGGGCGCCGGGCGCGGTCCGGCCGCGCTGCCGTGACCCGCGAAGAGCTCGGGCAGGCGGGCGTCGAAGGCGGCCGACGCGGTGAGCAGTCCGGCAGCCAGCGGCGCCGCCGTATCGGGGAAACCGGCCCTGACCAGGCCGTGCACGGCGATCGCCGTGTCATGGGGCCAGATCGAACCGATGTGGTAGCCGTACGGGTTGAAGCCCACCGCGCCGCTGCTGAGCGTGCGCAGCCCATGGCCGGAGTCGAGATCGGCGCCCGTCAGCCGGGCCGCCAGCAGCGCGCTCTCCGCCTCGTTCAGCAGGCCCGTGCCGAGCAGATGACCGAAACCCGACGTCACCGCGTCCACGGGCCTGCCGTGTCGGTCCAGGGCGAGGGCGGGGTACGGGCCGGTCGCGTCCTCGACCCAGAAGCGCTCGCGGAAACGTACGGCCAGCCGCTCGGCCCACTCCTCCCAGGCGTCCGCGCCGGGCCGGCCGAACGCCCGCAGCAGGGCCGCGCCGGTGCGCGCGGCCTCGTACGCGTACGCCTGCACCTCGCACAACGCAATGGGTGGCTCGGCGAGACGGCCGTCCTGGTGGCGGACGGAGTCGCCGGAGTCCTTCCAGCCCTGGTTCGCCAGGCCTCGGCCGGTACGGTCCACGTACTTGAGGAAGCCGTCGCCGTCCGCGTCACCGTGGTCGCGCATCCACGCGAGCGCCGACTCGGCGTGCGGCAGCAGCCGTTCCACCTCATCGTGGGCCATGCCCCAGCGCCAGGCGTCGTGGAGCAGGGTGATCCACAAGGGGGTCGCGTCCACCGTGCCGTAGTACACCGGCGGAAGCGCGAACGTGTCCGCGAACTCCTGGGTGCCGCGCCGGACTTCATGGAGGATCTTGCCGGGTTGTTCCTCCGTGGCCGGTTCGACGACGGTTCCCTGCCTGCGGGCGAGGATACGCAGGGTGCCCGCCGCGAGGTCGGTGCCGAGCGGGAGCAGCATACGGGCGGCCCAGAGGGAGTCGCGGCCGAAGAGGGTGAGGAACCAGGGCGCGCCGGCGGCCAGGAACTGGTCCACGCGGCCCTCCGATCCCCCCTGTTCCGGTACCGGGTCCGTCAGGCGCATCCGGTCCAGGTCGGCGGCCGACTGACGCAGCCAGTGGTCGAACCGGCGGTCCGCGCACCGGAGTTCGGGGATGCGCCACGGTACGGCATCGGCGGGCGCCGCCGGGAACTGGTCACCGTCCGCGTGCGCCGCCGTACAGCGCAGCGTCGTCGACCACGAGTCGCCGGGGCCGAGTTCGATGTCGTACGCCAGGCTGCCCGAGGCGGCGTCCAGGGTGTCCGGGGCCGGATCGGCAGCCAGCCGTACGGTGACGGCGTCGCGGATCCACGTCAGCGAGGTGGCGTCGTCGTACTGGGCGGGCACGGGGTCCTGGCCGTCCCCCGCCTTCACGCGTTCCATGGGGGCCAGATCGGTGCCGGCCGTGATCGTCAGGCGGAAGGCGACGTGCCGGACGCCGGAGTTGACGATCTCGACGTCCTCCGTCAGCAGTCCGGACGTGACGGCGCGGCGGCGGTACAGGGCCACCGCCGGGTCCGCCGTCGTCTCGCCGAGCCCGCGCAGGACGGCCCGGAAGTCCGCCCGGTCCGCCCCCCTGAGTCCGCCGCCGACCGGCGCGAGCGCGATGCCGTCGGCCGTCACGGTCAGCCGGGACAGGGCCCTGACGTCGCCGTGGAAGAAACCGTCCGCGCCTCCCGCGAACTGCCCGTCCGTGCGGGAGACGACGAGGCTCGGCGCGTACAGCGTGACCACCGCGTCGTGCAGGAACGGCTGCAGGCCCTCGGAAGCGGGCGCGGGTACCGGGACCGGATCGCTGGTGTCCTGGGTCTTGACAGTGGCGTCCAAAAGAGAAGAACCTCTCATCGTTAGATCGTTCCAAAACACTAAGGCGCTCTTCAGAACGCTGGCAATGCTTTTGGAACGCTCAAATCGAAGCCGAAGGGTTCTTCCAGACCCTTCTGCCGGAGACTGTCGGAGATCCCATGCCCCGCACCCCGCGTTCCCCGGCCTCCCATGGCCCGGTGACCCTCGCCATGGTCGCCAGTCGGGCCGGCGTCTCCCCGCAGACCGTGTCCAACGCGCTCAACTCCCCCGACCTGCTGCGCCCGGAGACCCTGGAACGGGTTCGCCGCGCCGTCGACGAGATGGGGTACCGCCCGAGCCGGGCCGCCCAGTCGCTGCGCACCCGCTCCAGCAAGCTGATCGGTTACGGCATCCAGCCCACTCCGGCCGGCACGGCGGCCCCGGTCATGGACCGCTTCCTGCACGCCCTGTCCCAGGCCGCCGACGAGGCGGGCTACCGGATCCTGCTGTTCGCCAGCCCGCCGGGCGAACCGGCGCTGGAGGGGTACGAGGAGTTGCTCGGCCGGCACGAGGTGGACGGCTTCGTGCTCAGCGGCACCGCACGCCACGATCCCCGCCAGGCGTGGCTCGCCAAGAAGGGCGTGCCGTTCGTGGGCTTCGGGCGGATGTGGTCGGGGCGGCAGATCGGCGACTGGGTCGACGTCGACGGCGCCTCGGGCACGGACGCCGCGGTGGAGCAGCTGGTCGCCCTCGGGCACAGCCGGATCGCGTTCCTCGGCTGGCCGCGCGGCTCCGGCGTCGGCGACGACCGTGCCGAGGGCTGGCAACGGGCCATGCGGCGGCACGGGCTGCCCACCCGTGGGCGGCGCGCGCAGAGCGTGGACGACGTCGACGCCGCGGGCGCCGCCGTCAAACCGCTGCTGGACGCGGGGGTCACGGCGGTGGTCGCGGCCAGCGACGTGCTCGCGCTGGGCTGCTACCACGCGCTGCGTGAACGCGGCGCCGCACCGGGCCGGGACGTCGCCGTGATCGGCTTCGACGACTCCCCCACCGCCTCGATCCTCTCGCCCGCCCTGTCCACGATCGCCCAGCCCCTCGAAGCCGTCGGTCGCGAATGCTTACGGCTGCTGCTGGCCCGCATGACCGACGCCACCGCCCCACCGGAGCGCGTCCTGCTGGAGCCCTCCCTCGTCGTCCGCGACAGCACGCCCGGTACGGACGCCGGGCCGAAGACGCCGACCATGCCGGATGCCCACTAGGCACGGAACGCTGCACCTCAACCCGCCTCACCGAACAGGGAGTTCCGCAACCCGCCCGCCCAAACCCCTGCTCCATCCCCACCCCGGACCCGCGGCCCTCCGTGTGGCCCGGGCGGAGCCGCACGTCCCCCCCCGAGTCCCAGGAGGAAAGCATGACCACCCGCACGGCCACCGCCGCCCTCGTCACCTGTGCGGCACTGCTGGCCGCCACCGGCTGCTCGTCGAGTTTCGGCGACAGCGAGAAGACGAAACAGGACACCGGCGCCAAGCAGCACCTGACCGTGCTCATCGCCACGTCGGGAGACGCCGAGACCAAGGCCGTCAAGGACGCGGCGGCCGCGTACCAGAAGGAGTCCGGCAACACGGTGACCGTGGACGTCGCCAAGGACATGAACCAGCAACTGGCCCAGGCTTTCGCCGGGCACAAGCCGCCGGACGTCTTCTACGTCAACTCCGACCAGTTCGCCAACTACGCGAAGGCGGGCTCGCTGTACGCGTACGGCGCCGGGATCAAGGACGCCGGCGACTTCTCCGCGCAGCTGCGCGCCTCCTTCACCTACGACGGCAAACTGGTCTGTCTGCCGAAGGACACCTCCACACTGGCGCTCGCGATCAACACCGACCTGTGGCGCAAGGCCGGACTGACGGACCAGGACTACCCCACCACCTGGGCCGAGTTGAAGCGGGTCGCGGGCAAGCTCACCGGCGGCGGAGTCACCGGGCTGGTGACCACCAACGAGTACCAGCGGCTCGGCGCGTTCATGAAGCAGGCGGGCGGCTGGGTCACCGACGCCCAGCAGACGAAGATGACCGCCGACAGCGCGGAGAACGCTCGAGGCCTGGACTTCGTACGGTCCCTACTGGCGTCCGGAGACCTCAAGTACGCCCAGCAGGTCGACACCAGTTGGGGCGGCGAGGCCCTCGGCAAGGGCAAGGCGGCCATGACGATCGAGGGCAACTGGCTGACCGGGGCCATGAAACTCGACTACCCGGACGTCAAGTACAAGGTGGTGGAACTCCCGGCCGGACCGGCCGGCAAGGGCACCCTCGCCTTCAGCAACTGCTGGGGCGTGGCGGCCGAGAGCGCGCACCGGACGGCGGCCGCGGATCTGGTGAAGTATCTCAGTTCGGCCCCGCAGCAGCTGAAGTTCGCCGACGCCTTCGGGGTCATGCCGTCGCGCACCAGCGCCCTCGCCACGTACGCCCAGCAGGAACCGGAAGCCAAGGCGTGGGTCGACTCCGCCGCCTATGCGCAGGGTCCGGTGACGATAGCCGGGTTCGACAAGGTGCTCGGCCAGTTCAACACCGATCTGCAGGCGCTGAGGACCACCGACCCGAAGACGATCCTGGCCGCGCTCCAGCGCAACGGCACGCAGGCGCTGGCGAAGGGCGACTGAGCCGCCATGTCCTCCCGTACCACCCGCTTCGCGCGCCACGCCCCGGGCGGCTCCGTGCCGCGGGCCGCGGCGAGCCCGACGCCGACCGGTTCGCCGGGCGCACCTGACGCGCCCGGCGGGTCCGGTCCCACCGCGGCGCCCCGCGCCTCCCGTGCCCCGCGCGCGGGGCGCCGTCGCGGGGAGGGCGCATGGGGCTGGCTGTTCGTCAGCCCCATGGTGCTCGTCCTCGGTCTGTTCCTGGTCCTGCCGATCCTGATGGCCCTGTGGGTGAGCCTGCTGCACTGGGACGGCCAGTCCAACCCCTTCAGCGGGCAGGCCAGGTTCGTCGGCCTGGACAACTACCGCTCGCTGCTGACCGAGGACGGCCTGGACCGCACGCTGTTCGTGACCTCACTGCGCAACAACGCGTACTACGTGCTGCTGACCGTGCCGCTGCAGACCGGCCTGGCGCTGGTCCTCGCGCTCGTCGTCAACCAGCGGCTGCTGCGCGCCCGTGGCGCCCTGCGGACGGCGTTCTTCTTCCCGTCGGTCACCAGCTCGATCGCGGTGTCCACCGTGTTCCTGTTCCTCTTCCAGGGCAGCGGGGCCGTCAACTCACTGCTGTCGTGGATCGGGGTGAAGGGCCCGAACTGGTTCGCCGACCCACGCGGGGTGCTCTCCCTGCTGCTCAGCGCTCTCGGTGTGGTCGACCCGGACCACCCCTCGGGCCCGCTGGCCGACCACTCCTTCCTGGGCCTGTCCTGGTTCCAGTGGCTGTCGGGGCCGTCCGTGGCCATGTGCACGATCATCCTGCTCGCCGTGTGGACGACCTCCGGCACATTCATGCTGATCTTCCTCGCCGCGCTTCAGGACATCCCGCGCGAGCTGGAGGAGTCGGCCGCGCTGGAGGGCGCGGGCCGCTTCCAGATGCTGCGGCACATCACCCTGCCCCAGCTGCGGCCGGTGCTGTTCCTCGTGCTCACCCTGGGTCTGATCTCGACCTGGCAGGTGTTCGACCAGGTGTATGTGATGGGGCAGGGCGCGCCGGGCAACACGACGCTGACGCCGGCCTTCCTGTCGTACTCGTCGGCCTTCGACGACGCCGACTTCGGGCAGGGCGCGGCCATCGCCTTCATCCTGCTCGCTGTGATCCTGTGTCTGACCGCGCTGCAGCGCTGGGCACTGCGGGAGCGCGACGCCCGTCCCAGGAGGGCGCGATGACCTCGACCGTCCGATCCGTACGGGCGCAGGGGCGTCCGGTGCTGGGCCGCTTCCCGCTGCCGCTGCGGATCCTCGGGTACGCGCTGGTGATCGGGCTCGGCCTGCTGTACGTGCTGCCGTTCGCCCTCCAGTTGGTGACCGGCTTCAAGACCGAACCCGACGCGGCGGCGCACCCCCTCACCCTGCTGCCGCTCACACCCACGACCGCCGCCTATCAACGGCTGTTCGGGCTGAGCCGGGCCGACGACGGCGTGCCGTTCCTGCGCTGGCTGGGCAACTCCGCGTTCGTCGCCGTGCTGGTCACGGCCGGGCGCGTCCTGTTCGACTCGATGGCGGGGTACGCGCTGGCCCGGCTGCGCTTTCCCGGCCGCTCGCTGCTGTTCGCCTTCGTTCTCGCGGTCATGGCGGTACCCGGGGTGGCGCTGCTGATCCCGAAGTTCCTGGTCCTGAACACCTTCGGGCTGTTCGACACCTACACCGGCATGATCCTTCCGCTGATGGTGGACGCGGCCGGCGTCTTCATCATGAAGCAGTTCTTCGAGTCGGTCCCCCGCGAGGTCGAGGAAGCCGCGCGGGTGGACGGCGCCGGTGTCTTCCGCACCTTCTGGTCCGTGGTGCTGCCGATGGCCCGGCCCGCCCTCATCACCCTGACGATCCTGTCGTTCCAGGGTTCGTGGAACGAGTTCACGCACTTCCTGGTGGCCACCCAGTCGAGCCAGTACGAGACCCTCACCACGGGTCTCGCCAGGTTCGTCTCCGGCGGCCTGGGCGGCGGCACCCAGTATCCGCTCAAGCTCACCGCCGCCCTGCTGTCGACGCTGCCGGTGGCCGCGCTGTTCTTCTGCTTCCAGCGTCACTTCGTGAGCGGGGCCAACGCGGGAGCGGTCAAGGAGTGAGCGCGGGTGGTGCGGCCCGCCGCCCGTCAGGGAATGCGGGCCACGCCGGCGTAGATACCGCTGCCCTCGGGCGCGGGCGGCGGCGTGGTCCTGAACCACTCCGGCGCGGTCACGACACCCGGATCCACGAGGTCGAGGCCGTCGAAGAAGCGGACGACCTCCGGGCGGGTGCGGAAACCGAGGCGGATGCCACCCCTGGCGTACTCGTCCGTCACCTGCTGCGCCAGCTCCGGGTAGAGGTCGGAGGCGGCGTGCGAGAGGACGAGGAAGCTGCCCGAGGGGAGGGCGCCGAGCAGGTTGCGCACGATGCCGTACGGGTTCTGGTCCTCGGGGATGAAGTGCATCAGCGCGATCAGGGACATCGCGATGGGTCGCTCGAAGTCGAGGACGCCCTGGGCGTGTTCGAGTATCTGCTCGGGGCTGCGCACATCGGCCTCGATGTAGTCGGTGGCCCCCTCGGGACGGCTGAACAGCAGCGCCGCCGCGTGGGCCAGCACGATCGGGTCGTTGTCCGTGTAGACGACCCGCGCGGTCGGCACGACGCGCTGGACGATCTGGTGCAGGTTGGGTTCGGTGGGGATTCCGGTGCCGATGTCGAGGAACTGGTCGATCCCCTGCGTCGCGAGCCAGGCGGCCGCACGGTGCATGAACTCACGGTTCTGCCGGGCCGCGTCACGGGCCTCGTCCGGCAGCTTCTCGCCCACCGCCTCGTCGACGGGGTAGTTGTCCTTGCCGCCAAGCAGCCAGTCGTAGACCCTCGCGGGATGCGCCTTGCTCGTGTCGATCTTCCGGGGACCGTGGGTACCGGACGTCATAGCGGGCTCCGTCATACGAGTTGACCGACCAGTGATCAATGAAGTCTCGCACACCATGTCGACTACGGGGACGGGTAGTTGATCACCGTTCGTGCGACGGCCGGGGCGGGAAGGTAACCCCCGTCGTGCGTGCCGCCCTCGCGGCCAGGTGATCCTGGGACCAGACTGGGGGCAAGCGCCGCCCGCGAGTGTCGTGGGCGGCACCGGTCTGTGGAGGGAACGCCAGGCATGGTGATCGAGCAGGACGAGCACTTCGACGTCGTGGTCCTCGGAGCCGGCCCCGGGGGCTACGTCGCCGCGATCCGCGCCGCCCAGTTGGGCAGGCGGGTGGCGGTCGTCGAGGAGAAGTACTGGGGCGGCGTCTGTCTCAACGTGGGCTGCATCCCGACCAAGGCCCTGTTGCGCAACGCCGAGTTGGCGCACATCTTCACGCGCGAGGCGAAGACCTTCGGCATCCGGGTCGACGGGCAGGTGTCCTTCGACTACGGCGAGGCGTTCCGGCGCAGCCGCCAGGTCGCCGACGGGCGGGTCAAGGGCGTCCACTTCCTGATGAAGAAGAACAAGATCACCGAGATCGACGGCCACGGCACGTTCCTCGATCCGCACACCCTGCAGGTCGCGGGTTACGACGGTTCCACCCGGACCATCGGCTTCACCGACTGCATCATCGCCACCGGCGCCACGCCCAAGCTACTGCCCGGCACCAAGCGCACCTCGCGCGTCGTGACGTACGAGGAGCAGATCCTCGCCGAGGACCTGCCGGAGTCGATCGTGATCGCGGGCGCCGGCGCCATCGGCATCGAGTTCGCCTACGTGCTGCACAACTACGGCGTGAAGGTGACCCTCGTCGAGTTCCTGGACCGTATCGCCCCGCTGGAGGACGCCGAGGTCTCCGCCGAGCTCGCCAAGCAGTACCGCAGGCTGGGCATCGAGGTGCTCACCTCCACCCGGGTCGACGGGATCGACGAGTCCGGGGCGCAGGTCCGCGTGACGGTCGCCGGGCCCGACGGCACCCAGCGGATCCTGGAGGCGGACAAGGTGCTCCAGGCGCTCGGCTTCGCCCCGAACGTCACCGGCTTCGGGCTGGACAACACCGGCGTGGCGCTCACCGAGCGCGGCGCGATCGACGTCGACGGCCGCTGCCGTACCTCCGTTCCGCATCTGTACGCCATCGGGGACGTCACCTCGAAGCTGATGCTCGCGCACGCCGCGGAGGCGATGGGTGTCGTCGCCGCGGAGACCATCGCGGGCGCGGAGACGATGGAGCTGGAGTACGTGATGATCCCGCGCGCCACGTACTGCCAGCCGCAGATCGCCAGCTTCGGCTACACGGAGGCGCAGGCCCGTGAACTCGGCTACGACGTCAAGGTGGCGAAGTTCCCCTTCACCGCGAACGGCAAGTCGCACGGCCTGGGCGACACCGTCGGCTTCGTGAAGCTGATCAGCGACAACAGGTACGGCGAGCTCATCGGCGGTCATCTCATCGGCCCCGACGTCACCGAGCTGCTGCCCGAACTGACCCTGGCCCAGCGCTGGGACCTGACCGTCCACGAGGTCGCCCGTAACGTCCACGCCCATCCGACGCTCGGTGAGGCGGTCAAGGAGGCGATCCACGGACTCGCCGACCACATGATCAACTTCTGACGGCGCGGATGTCACCCGGCCCGGGGCAGGAGTACCTCGAAGCTCGCTCCGCCGCCGGGGGACTCGCCGGCCGTGAGGGTCCCGCCGTGGTGGCGTACGACGTCGCGGGCGATGGCGAGGCCCAGGCCCGCGCCGCCGTCGTCGCGGCTGCGGGCCTCGTCGAGGCGGACGAAGCGCTCGAAGATCCGCTCCCGGTCGGCCGGTTCGACTCCGCGGCCGTCGTCGGCGACGGTGAGGACGACGTCGTCGCCGTCGCCGGTGAGCGTGACGGTGACGGTCGTGGCGGCGTGCCGCTGGGCGTTGTCGAGGAGGTTGCCGAGGACGCGCGAGAGTTGGTGTCTGCTTCCGCGGACCTCCGACGCCGCCTCGTCGGTCGTGACGTGGGGGGTGATGCGCTCGCCCGGGGCGCGCTCCGCCACCTCCTCCCGTACCAGCGCGGCGAGGTCGACGCGGTTGTCTGCGGGGTGTTCCCCGGCGTCCAGGCGGGCGAGCAGCAGCAGGTCGGTGGCCAGGTGCTGGAGGCGTACGACGTCGTGGAGCAGGTCGGTCGTGTCGAGCAACTCCGGGTGCTGATCGGCGACTTCGAGGTGGGTGCGCAGGGCGGCGATGGGGCTGCGCAGTTCGTGCGAGGCGTCGGCGACGAAGCGGTGCCGGCGTTCCACGGACTGCTGGAGGGCCGCGAGGGTCTCGTTGGTCGTGCGGGCGAGGCGCGCTATCTCGTCGCGGGAACGGGGCTCGGGCACTCGGCGGGCGAGGTCGCCACTGCCGGTGATCTCGGCCATCTCCGCGCGGATCCCCTCCACCGGCCGCAGCGCCCGCCGGGTGACCGCCCAGGTCACGCCGGCGACCACGACGAGCAGGAACGGCAGGCCGGTCAGCATCGCCCGGGTGACCTGGTCGAGCGTGGCCTGTTCGTCCGCCAGCGAGATGCCGGCGTAGACGGTGTAGGTGCGGCCGTCGTAGGTGGTGCCCTGGACGGCGGCGAAGCCGTAGTCGTGCGTCCGGCCGTGGAACGTGACGGTGAGGGTCCTGCGCTCGACCTCGGTGCCGACCTTGCCGCGCGGCGGGGTGCTGTAGTCGTCGTCATCGTCGCCGCCGCGTCCGCCGTGGCCGCCGTGGTCGTCGGACGCGGTGACGGTGGGGGTGGTGCTCTTGGCCGCGGGGGCGTAGTTCGTGAGGGCGGCGCGGCCGCGCAGGTCGTCGCCGGCGGCGAGGACCTTGCGCGAGGAGTCGACGACCTGGACAAGGGTCCCGTCGTCGTCCGGCAGGTCGAGGCGGTCGAAGTTCCCGTTCAGCGCGGACTGGGCGCCCGCCACGGTGCGGGCGGTGATCTCCGACTCCAGGCCCGCCCGGTCCGTGAGGTTGTGCCGCAGGACGGTGACGACGGCGATGCCCGCTGCGACCAGGGCGACGCACACGACCAGGGTGGCGGCCAGTGCCGCACGGGCCCGTACCGAGGTGAAGGGCCTAGGCATCCCGGCCGCCCCGTTCGAGGCGGTATCCCGCCCCGCGTACGGTCGTGATCGACCGCCGCCCGAAGGGCACGTCTATCTTCCGGCGCAGGGCGCTGACGTAGACCTCGACGATGTTGGGGTCGCCCTCGTAGGCGAAGTCCCACACCCCGGCGAGGATCTCGGCCTTGGAGACCACCTGGCCGGCGTGCCGGGCGAGGTGCTCCAGTACCGCGAACTCCCTTGCTGTCAGTACCACTTCGGTCCCGGCCCGGTCGACGCGCCGGGCGTCGGGATCGACGGTCAGGTCCCCGATCCGCAGCACCGGGGCGCCGGCCCGCGTGCGGCGGCGCAGCAGGGCGCGGATGCGGGCCTGCAGCACGACGTAGGAGAACGGCTTGGTGAGGTAGTCGTCGGCGCCGGTGTCGAGGCCCTCGGCCTCGTCGTACTCGCCGTCCTTCGCGGTCAGCATCAGGATCGGCGTGTCGTCGCCGGCGGCGCGCAGGCGGGCGCAGATCCGGTAGCCGTTCAGGCCGGGCAGCATGATGTCCAGGACGATCAGGTCGTAGTCCCGCTCCCGCGCCAGGTGGAGGCCGTCCACGCCGTCGTGGGCGACGTCGACGGCGAAGCCCTCGGCGGCCAGGCCGCGGGCGAGAGAGGTGGCGAGGCGCTTCTCGTCCTCCACGATCAGCAGACGCATGGTGACAGCGTCTCAGACCGCTCCTGAAGCGATCTTCAGGAAGTTTCAGCGTGGCTTCAGGATCGCTCTCGCATGGTGGGTCGCGTCAGGCCGACTCTTCGGCACCGTCCGCGGCCCGGCCGCGGAACGCGGGAAAGGACCAGCCCATCATGAAGTCCCTCAATCGTCCCCTGACCGGTCGTCACCGCACAGTGGCCGTCCTGCTCGCGGCCGTCGTCGTGCTCGCCGGCGCCGGTGCCGCCACCACCGCGGCGGTCGCCGACGACAATGGCCGTGACCGCGACCGCGTCCAGGACAGCGTCCTCGTCAGGAGCACCAAGGTCGACCTGAAGCAGGCCGCCGACACGGCCGCCAGGGCGGTCACCGGCACGGTCACGTCCGTCGAACTCGAGGGCCGGCGAGGCAACCCGGTCTGGGAGGCGGACGTCGTGGACGCCAAGGGTACGGAGCACGAGGTCAGGGTCGACGCGAGGACGGGCGCGGTCACCGCCGCCCAGCCCCACCACCAGGGCGGGCGCCACTCGGGTCGAGGCGGCGCGGACGACCGTCACCACGAGGACGACTGACGCTGCGTCAACCATGCCCGGGGCTGGGCCCGTTCGGGTACCGCCCGGGCACGGTCGGTCCGTCGTCGCTACTGCTCCTTCGGCGGTACGTAGAACCCCGTCGTGGCGGTGACCGCGGCCGCGACCACGTCTCCGGTCGCGCCCGAGGCCGCGTACGCCTCGCCCCACGCCTCGCTGCTGCGGGTCATGGCCGTGCGGGCCTCGTCGGTCGACTGCCATGCCTCCGCCTCGGCCGGGCTGATCGCGTTGCCCGCGAGGTACAGGCCGAGGCCGAGGGCCGTCAGGTCCCAGCCGACGCCGACGGCGCCGGGGCCGAACTGGTCCCAGAACTCCGGCGGTACGACCGCGACGTGTTCCAGCTCGAACACGGTCCGCTCGGCGCCCTCCGGGGTGAGCCGCACCTCGACCTCGCTGAAGCCGGGGCTGTCCCCCATCACCCAGCTGACCTTGAGCCGCTTCGGCGGCTCGCACTCCAGGATCTCGCCCCCGGCGTTGCCCTGCAGCTGGTAGTGGCCGCCCAGCTTCAGATCGCCGCTCACGGGCAGGAACCAGCGGTTGATCCGCTCGGGGTCCGTGCACGCGTCCCAGACGTCCTCGGCCGGGGCGTCGTAGGTGCGCCGCAGCAGGACGGTGTGGGCCTCGCCGTCGGCCACGGTCCGCCGGCCCACCCGGCGGTGGATCTCATTGATCCGGTCGACGATGTCGCTCATGAGTGATCTTCCTTGTCGCTCTCTCGGTGGCTCTCTCGTTTGCGGCGCTCGCGTCTGCCGCGCGCCAGCTCGGTGCCCAGCGCGTCCAGCCGTTGTTCCCAGAAGCCCCGGAACCGGTCGAGCCAGGCGTCGACCTCGCGCAGGGGCTCCGAGCCGACGGCGTACAGCCGCCGTGTGCCCTCGGCCCGTACGGACGCGAAGCCCGTTTCGCGCAGCACCCTGAGGTGCTGCGACACGGCGGGCTGGGAGATCCCGAACTCGGCCCTGATCACCGAGCTGATCTCGCCGGCGGCCTGCTCGCCCTCGGCCAGCAGCTCCAGTATCCGGCGCCGTACGGGATCGCCCAGCACATCGAATGCGTGCACGCGGCGAGAATGCCACCCACGACTTATATAAGTCAACACTTAATGAGTCGCGAGATCGACGACCGCCGACCCACTGACCGGCCGCATCGCAAACGCCACCTTCGGGGACTACTACGCTCTGCGCCGGTGGCCCGGCGTGCGCGGCATCGGCTTGTTCGTGCGGGTGCCGGCGGGCACCTGCGCGGGGTCCTGCTCGCCGAGGAAGAGATCGCCGTACAGGTCCTGGAGCCAGTTGGTCTGGTAGATGGTGTCGAGGTAGCGCTCGCCGAGGTCGGGAGCGATGGCCACGGCCGTGATCTCCTCGTCGTCGTGCTCGGTCAGCCAGCTCATCGCGCCGCTGACCACCGTGCCGGTGGAGCCGCCGAACAGGAAGCCGCGCCGGGCCAGGCGGTGGCAGGTGCGGATGGTGTCCGCCTCCTCGACGCGGATCACCTCGTCGACGTAGGACTCGTCGAGCAGGGGCGGGCGCATGCTCATGCCCAGGCCGGGGATCATCCGGCGGCCCGGCTCGCCGCCGAAGGCCACCGAGCCCACGCTGTCCACGGCGACGATCCGCACCGGTCGGTGCCACCGCCGAAAGTAGCGTGCGCAGCCCATCAGGGTTCCGGTGGTGCCCGCCCCGACGAACAGGACGTCGAGGCGCGGGAACTGGCGGGCGATCTCGGGCGCCGTACGGTAGTAGTGCGCCCGCCAGTTGCCCGGGTTGGTGTACTGGCCGAGCCACACGTACCGGTCGTCGGAGGCGCACAGGTCGCGGACGTAGTCGATGCGTGCGCCGAGGAAGCCGCCGTTGGCGTCCAGGTCGGCGATGATGTGCACGTCGCTGCCCAGCGCCTCCATCAGCAGCCGGGTCGACAGGTTGCAGCGGGAGTCCGTCACGCACAGGAACCGGTATCCCTTGCTAGCCGCGATGATGCTGAGCGCCACGCCCAGGTTCCCGGACGAGGACTCGACCAGGATCGAACTGGGCAGCAGGACCCCCTCGCGTTCGGCGGTCTCCACCATCTCCACCGCCGCCTTCAGCTTGATCGAGCCGGCGAAGTTGAAACCCTCGCACTTCAGATAGAGCGAGTGCCCGAAGATCGGTTCGAGATCGACGTAGAGCTGGCTCTCGTTGAAGGCGTGCGGAGCGGATATCACGGGCACGGTGGGCCTCCTGGTGCCATGACTGGGGGCACGGACGTCAGCCGTACCGGCGCAGATCGTGGAAGAAGTCGTCGATGAGGCGGAGCTGTCCCGCCCGGGCCACTTCGTCGTAGACGTACTTGGCGACGGCGAGGTCGAGCACGCCGAGTCCGAAGGGCGAGAAGATCACGGGCCGGTCGGCCGGTGGGGTCACCCGTCCCGCCATGACGTCGTCGAGGGTGCCGTCCAGGAAGCCGCGTCCCCCGGTGAGCTGTTCGGCCAGGTGGGGGGACGTGTCGGCCTTCAGGCAGTGCTCGACGTCGTCGACATAGTTGGCCGAGTCGAGCAGGATCTCGGGTGCGAGGTCGCGCAGCGACACATGCAGGACCAGCGGGTTGTGGTCGAACCAGGCCGGGTCGGTGACGTGGGGTTCGCCGGCGACGGTCGCGAAGACCACCAGGTCGCTCGAGCGGATCAGCGCCTCGGGGCTGTTGTGGACGCTCACCCGGCCGCCGGTGTCCGCCTGTCGCAGATAGCCGCGGAAGCCCTCGGTGCTGTCGGCGGACACGTCGTACACGCCGATCTCTTCGAACGTCCAGCCGGTGCGGGCCAGGAAGGTGTGGATGTAGCGGGCGATCAGCCCCGTGCCGAAGAAGCCGACGCGCGTGGGTCGGGTCCGGGTGCGGCTGAGCCGGTCGGCGGCCAGCGCGGCGGACGCGGCGGTCCTGGTGGCGCTGATGATCGAGCTCTCCAGGCAGGCGAACGGGTAGCCGGTGTCGTGGTCGTTGAGGATGAGGACCGCGGAGGCCCGGGGCAGACCTACGGTCACGTTGGCCGGGAAGCTGGAGATCCACTTCAGGCCGTCCACCCGGGTCTGTCCGCCGAGGGAGGCCGGCAGGGCGATGATCCGCGCCGTCGGACGGTCGGGGAAGCGCAGGAAGTACGACGGCGGGTTGACCGAGTCCCCCGCACCGTGCAGCCGGTAGGCGGCCTCGACCAGCTCGACGAGGTGTTTCTCTTGCCCTTGGAGTGCTTTCTGCACCTCGGCGCCGGAGATCACCGCGAAGGTCGGTGCCTGGGCTGCCGGGTGGGACGGGTCCCGCCGGCCGGCGGGAGACAGCAGGTTGGTCATCGTCGGCTCGCCTCCGGGGTCGGGCTGGAGTCGGCCAGGCGCCGGGGTTCGGCCATGCCGACCAGCACCTCGCGTTCTCCGGTGAAGGGTTCTCGGCTGTGCGCCGTGCGGATGTTGTCGACGAGCATCAGGTCGCCGGACTGCCAGGGTTCGCGTCGCGTGTGCTGCTCGTAGGTGGTGTTGAGGAGCTCGACGACATCCTCGCCGATCGGAGTGCCGTCGCCGAAGCGGGTGTTGAACGGCAGGCCGTCCGCGCCGTATTCGTCGACGAGGTACTCGCGCACCTCCGGGGCCAGCGTCCACTCGTTGAGGAAGGCGATCTGGTTGAACCAGCAGCGCCTGCCGGTGAGCGGGTGCCGCACCACGGCGCTGCGACGCTGACGCGTGCGCAGGGCGCCGTCGGGCTGCCACTCGAAGTCGATGGCATGGGCACGGCAGTACGACTCGACGGCGGCCCGGTCGTCCGTGCCGAAGGACTCGGCCAGCGACGCGCCGATCTCGTCGTTGTACGAGCGGGTCAGCAACCACCCGTCGTGCTCGAACCGCTCGGTCAGTGCGGCGGGCAGGGCCTGGAGCACCTGTTCCGCGTCGGCCACCGCCGTCGCTCCGCCCTGGCCGGGTGCGGTCAGGCACGCGAACAGCATCAGGCCGGGCACCTCCAGCGTGTAGCTCAGCTCGTGGTGCATGCACATCGGCTGGTTGGCCGGCCAGGTCGAGGAGGAGTACAGCCCGGGGCCGTACGGCTGCCGGGGGGCGAAGGCCTCGCGCTCCGTCATCAGTTCGCCGGCCAGCGCCGCGAAGACTGCGCCGGTCTGTCGGGCGTCACGCAGGTCCAGGCCGCGGACGAGCAGCGCGCCGTGCTCGCCGACCTGCGCGCGCAGTGCCTCGCGGTGGGCGGCCGCCCAGCCCGGCACGTCCGCGGGGTTCTCGACGTGCAGGATCGGCGGCCGGTCCGGCGGCAGTTCGACGTCGAGCGTTGATGCCAGCGGTGACGACATCTCGGTGTCCTTTCGGTTCCCTCGGTTCGGGCGCGGCTCAGGAGGAGGCCAGGGGTGCGGCCGTGGTCAGGACGACGCGGGCCGCGTCGGCGGGGCGGGTGCGCAGGAAGTAGTGGCCGCCGTCGGCGAGTTCGTGCAGGTCCACGTGCTCGGCGAACAGCTGCCAGTCCCGGTGCTGGTCGGCGTATCCGGCCGTGCTGGGGTCGTCGGCGGCGACGACCACCGTGAGCGGCGCGGCCAGCTTCAATTCCGGTGGAGCTTCCAGTGCCTCGGCGAAGTAGCGGTGCGCGCAGACGCAGTCGTGCCGGTAGGCGGCGCCGATGTGTTCCGCGTGCTGGGCGTCGAGTTCCCCCAGCTCGGTGTAGCCGCTGTCCTCGGTCAGCCGCGCGGCGATCTCGGCGTTGCCGCGGGCCGTCAGGTCGGCGAGGGCGGCGCGGCGGCCGGCGGCGGTGCCGGGCAGCTGCGCGGCGACGTAGACGCGGGGGACGTCCACTCCGCGCTCCTGAAGCGCCCGCGCCGTCGCGAGGGCGGGGGCGGCTCCCGAGGAGTGGCCCCACAGCATGACCCGGGTCAGGCCGCGCGCGGTGATCTCGGCGACGACCTGCTCCACGACCTGTGCCAGCGGCGCGAACGGCTCGTTGTGGGCGGCCAGGTCGTGACCGGGCAGGTCCACCGCGTAGACGGCGGTGCCGCGGCGCGCCAGGGCGCCGGCCATCGGCTGGTAGTTGACCGCGTTGCCGCCCGCGTAGGGGAAGCAGACCAGGGCCCGGTCCAGCGTGCCGTCCGCTTCCGCGAGGGGTTGCAGCAGTTCGGTGCGCGGCGTGGTGGCGCCGTCGAGGAGGGCCGCGAGGTCGGCGAGCACCGGGTGCCGGGTGATGTCCTTCAGGGAGACGGCCCGGTCCAGCGCGATGGTGAGTTTCACCGCCGACAGGGAGGTGCCGCCCGAATCAAAGAAATGGTCCGCGCGGCCGATCCGGTGTTCGGGGACACCGAGCAACTCGGCCCAGGCGGCGGCCAGTTTCCGTTCGGTCGGGCTGAGCGCGCGGTCGTGCTCGGGGGTGGTGTCGGCCGTTGCCGTCTGTTCGGCCAGGGCGGTGAGGGCCTTGCGGTCGGTCTTGCCGTTGGCGGTCAGCGGCAGGCTGTGCCGCCAGTGGAAGGCCGAGGGGACCATGTAGACGGGCAGGGCCGCGCCCAGTTCGCCGCGCAGGACGTCCACCGGGTGGCGTTCGCCGGTGTAGTAGGCGATCAGGTGGGGGCTGTGGTCCGGGCCCTCGGCGACGACCACGGCGCCGTCCCGGACGCCGGGCACCCTCAGCAGGGTGTTCTCGATCTCGCCGATCTCGATGCGGAAGCCGCGGATCTTCACCTGGTTGTCGCGGCGGCCGAGGAACTCCAGCTTCCCGTCGGGGTGCCAACGCCCCCAGTCGCCGCCGAGGTAGAGCCGCTCACCGGGCCGGTACGGATCCTCCCGGTACGCCTCCCGGGTGCGCTCGGGATCGTTGACGTAGCCGCGTCCCACGCAGACGCCGGAGAAGGCGATCAGCCCCGGTGCCCCGAGCGGCACCAGCGACAGCTGCTCGTCGACGACGTACACGTGCACGTTGTTGACCGCCCGCCCCAGCAGTACGCGTTCGGGCACCGTGTCCATGACCTCGTGGTTGGTGTCGTCCGACGTCTCGGTCAGTCCGTAGGCGTTGACGAGCCTGGTGCCCGGCCGGACCGCGAACCAGCGCTGGACCAGCTCCCGTTTCAGCGCCTCGCCGGTCACCGACACACAGCGCAGGTCCGGCAGTTCGCGCGGGTGCCGCTCCAAGTACGAGACCACCACGTCCAGATAGGAGGGCACGACCTGCACGACGGCGGCCCGGCCGCGCCGGAGCGTGTCGACGAAGCGCTCCACGTCCACGATCGCGTCCTGCTCCACCAGCAGGGTCCGCCCCCCGACCAGGAGCGCGGACACCAGTTGCCACAGCGAGATGTCGAAGCATTGCGGGGCGGTCTGTGCCACCACCGCACCTTCGGTGATGCCAAGGTCGTCGATCTTGGCGAAGAGGTGGTTGAGCATGCCCACGTGCTCGCACATGGCGCCCTTCGGCTCTCCGGTGGAGCCCGACGTGAAGTAGATGTACGCCAGTTGGGCGGACGCGACCTCGACGCCGACGTCGGTGTCGGCGTGCCCTTCCGCGTACGCCGTCTTGATCAGAAGCTTCTCCACGCCGGGCAGGTCGGTCAGGGCCTGGTCCAGGGAGCCGGTGCTGCCGGGCTCGGTCAGCACGATGCGGCAGCCCGCACGGGACAACGTTGTCCGCACCCGTTCGGGTGGGAAGTGCGGTTCGATCGGGAGGTACGCGCCGCCGGCCTTGAAGACCGCGAGCACGGCGGCGAGCCAGTCGAGGTCGCGTTCGGTCACGACCGCGACGACGTCCTCCCGGCTCAGGCCGCGGTCCAGCAGCGCGCGGGCCAATTGGTTGGCGTGGGCGTTGAGTTGACCGTACGTCCACTGCTGGTCGCCGTGCACGGCCGCGACTGCCTCGGGGTGCGCCCGTACGCGCTCCTCGAACAGTTCGTGCACCCGTCCCCGGGGCAGGGTCCGGCGGGGCCCGGCGAGTCCTTCCAGCTGTTCACCGACCTCGTCGGCCGACAGCAGGCTCTGCGTCGTGTGCTCGGCGTCGGCGTCGGCCGCCATCAGACGCAGGGCGGCGAGGTGGTAGCCGCCGATGCGGGCCGCACACCCGGCGTCCAGCGCCTGCTTGCGGTAGCGCAACCGCAGGCCGGTCCGGCCGCCCTCGTCGCTCCAACCCACGCCCAGGACGGCGTCGTCGGCGAGGCCGCCCTCGGTGTCCGCCGGGTCGAAGACGACCTCGTACGACGGTCCCGCGACCGTCAGTTCGCGCCGCAGCTCCGCCACCGGGAACGCGCGGTGCGCAAGCAGCTCTGCCTCGGCGTCGCCCACGGCGGACACGAGGGCACGCCACGAACCGGGCACGACGGTCAGCCGGCACGGCAGCGGGTCGCCCCGCTCCCCCGCGTGGTACCCCGTCACCACGTCCTGCTCGCCGGACAGCGCGGCCAGCACCTTGGCGTGCGCGGCGAGCAGGACGGCGCTCGCGGGCACCCTCAGCTCGTGCGCCAGCTCTCGTACGGCCCGCAGCACGTCGTCCGGTACGGCCGCCTCGTACTCGGCGACGCCCGCCACCGGTTCCCGGACCCACCGCGGTACGGCGGTGAATCCTCCGGCGGTCAGCACACGACCCCAGAACTCCCGGTCCGCTTCCACAGGTACTCCCATCGAATGGCCTTCCTCAACCCACAGCAGCGGTCGCCACGGATGTGTGGCCGAGGGCGCCGGGCCCATCGCTGTCGGGCAGGTCCGTGGCGGGGTTTCCGCCCCACCGGGCGTTCGGGGGGACCTCCTCCCCCTTCATGAGGAAGGAGTCGGGCGCCAGGACGGCGCCGTCACCGATCGTCACGCCGTAGTGCACATGGGCGCCGACGCCCAGCGTGCAGCCGGCACCGAGCGTGGTGCCGTCGGACTTGAACGTGCCGTCCTCCTGCGAATGGCACTGGATCTTGCTCCCGGCGTTGAGGGTGCACTCGTCACCGATCGTGGCGAGCGTCCGATCGGTCAGGTAGCAGCCGTCGTCGAAGACGCTCCTGCCGATCCGGGCGCCCAGCAGGCGCCAGACCAGGCTCTTGAACGGCGTTCCGTTGTAGACGTTGAGGTGGTGATCCGGCACCTTCCACAGACGTTCCTGCAGCCAGAACCGCCGGTCGTAGATGGAGCACAGCTGGGGGCGCAGCGCGCGGAACGACGTGATGCAGCGCTCCACCAGGATGTAGTAGAGGGTGGAGAACGCGAGGGTGAGAGCCAGATAGGCGGCGACCACGACGTGTCCGAGCACGCCGTAGAGGTCGACGGAGGCGAGGGCGAACGCCGTGAGAACAAAGCTGTGCACCCAGCGCACGAGCAGCATGACGACCATCGTGCGGAGGTTGTAGCGGTTCTTCGCGGCGAGATTGCGGGGCAGTTCGTCGTCCGACCTGAGATGGTCGAAGCGCGCGTCGCGCTCCACGGACCGGGGGATCTCGAAGCAGGGCGAACCGAGGAGTCCGACGCCTTCGCGGACCTCGCCGTCGAGGGGGACCATCACCTTCGTCGCGAGCAGGCAGTTGTCTCCCGTACGGCCGCCCGAGGGATAGGCGATGTTGTTGCCGAGGAAGTTCCGCGCGCCGATGGACGCCCGGGACACCCGGAACGACGTGCTGGACATGTCGGCGTTCATGATGGACAGCCCGTCGGCCACCATCGTCCCGCTCCCGACGGACACCAGATAGGGGGTCGAGTGCTGCACCTCGGTGCCGAAGTTCGACCCGGTCTGCTCGACCCGGGACAGGTCGTATCCGAGGCCGCGGAGATACGGCACGACGTAGGAGCTGTCGCCGAAGAGCCAGGCGAAGAACTTCGGGTTGGTGATGCGGGCCGTCGCCATGTGCACCGCGTATTGGAACCCGTAGAGGGGATAGACCCGATCGGGTTTGACGGCCAGGTCCATCAGGCGCGGCACGGTGAACAGTGCGATGAGCCCGAAGACCACGAAGCCGAAGAACAGCACCAGGGACAGGGCCAGTCCGTCGCCGATCAGGGTCGACACCGCGAGTCCGGCCGTGTCCGGGCCCAGTCGGTCGCCGATCGCCGGGACCTGGGTGAACAACATGTACAGACCGCCGACGCTCAGCGGTACATACAGCAGGAACAGCTGGACCAGAGTGGCGAAGCCGAACCAGGCCCGGCGCGGCGTGCCGCATTTCGCCGGGGCGACTCTCAGGTAGTCGACCTGGGTTGGCTGTGCCGGGCAGCCGTGCCAGTGTTCGCCGTCGGGGACCGCCTGCCCGCGGTACAGCGCGGAGGCGTGGCCCAGTTGGGCGCCGTCGCCCATCGAGGTGTCGATGTCGAGGACGGTCTTCTCCCCGATGAACACGTCACGGCCGAGCGTGATCCGGCCGGTCTGGATACGTCCCTGGTGCGCCCGATAGCAGAGCAGGAAGGAGTCCTTGCGGACGACCGTGCCGGCGCCGATCGTGAGGAGGTCGGTGCAGACGGGGACGGAGTGGGAGAAGACCGTGACGCCCTTGCCGACGCGCGCGCCGAGCGCCCGCAGATACAGCACATAGAGCGGGTTGCCGGCGAAGAAGACCATCGGGTTGGCGTGGAGCAGCACCTTGACGAGCCAGAATCGCAGATAGGCCGGGCCCCACAACGGGAATTCACGGGGTTTCCAGCGGCCGACGAGAATCCACTTGGCGGCGACCGGGAACAGGCACAGGGCGACGAAAGCGCCGCCTCCGAAAAGGACCGACCGAAGATAGGCGTCCACCAGACCTGTGGCGGCGGCGATCCACTCGTAGCCCCGAGTACCGACAAGGCCCGCGACAAAGGAGTAACCCAGGAAAATCAGCAACTGGCAGCTGCCGCAGAGCACATAGGCGAGTCTCTTCACCGGGGTGGGCGGCGGCTCCTGGGGAGCGGCCGGACCGGTCCGGTCCTGATCATGCGGCGCCGCTGCGGCCGGTGCGGCCTCGGCGAGCGCCGCGGCGAGGCTGCGGATGGTCGGGTGCCGGTAGATGTCCTTCATGGACGCGGACGGGAGATCGTGCCGCTTCCTCACCCGAGCGCAGAACTGCGCCATGACCAGGGAATTGGCACCGAGGTCGTCGAAGAAGTGGCTGTCGGCCGGAACGCTTTCCACACACGCGACGTCGGCCAGCACTTCGGCGAGTTTCCGCTCGGTGTCCGGGCTCGACGGGCCGGCACCGACGGACCTGGCGGCAGCTCCGTCCGGTCCGTTTATCTGGATCTCGGCCGACTGCTCCACCATTCGACCTCCTGGAGGGCGCTGTGCTCATTCCGGATCATGAGCCGCGGTTCCCAGTTTCGGTCGGCCTTCTCCGGCCTGCCACCGCTCGCCGGTCACCGAGCGGAGCACAATTCCCCGGCGGCCTTGTTCCGCCTGGCTACGGCGGGGTCGGGAGGGGAGCAGAGGATCACTCGTTCGGCGCTCAGTTCCGGCCGGTCCCGGCGCCACGAGGGCCGGGGTCGCCGCCGTTGCGGGGTGCGCCGGTGGAGGGGATCCTGGTGGTGGGTGTCATGAGCATGGGCGTGACTGCGTGACCTTCTCACCGGTGGGCCCCACGGCGAACCACTTCCCGCCGACACCCTGGCCGTTCAGGTCACCCGGCCTGCGGGTCGACGTGAAGGGCAACGACGTCCTCGTGGCGGACAACGCCGGCCGGAACACCACCAACGACGGCTACCGGACCCACACCCAGCAGTCCGGCTGGGGCTGCGGCACGGTGTTCCGGAACAACCGGTCCACGCTCACGGTTCGAGCGGTTCGACGCCGCTGGCCGTCAACGTGACCAATTTCAGCGCCGGTTGCCCGACCACCGTCTACAGCAGCAACACGATGACCGGCGGCAAGAGGCTGACCAACGTAACCGTGACGCAGTAGACAGCCTCGCCACACAACCGTGCGGCCCGTCCCCTGCAGGGGGCGGGCCGCATCTGTGCCCGGGAATCAGCCGATGTGATAGCTGTCCCCGTAGACCTTCCAGTCCAGCGGCGGGTTCAGGTCGAGGTTGCCGTTGCGCAGGAAGACGCGCTGTTCCGTGTCGACCCTGCTGGTGTCGCTGTGCGCCTCCTCCTGCTTCATGGCCCACACCCGCGCGTCGAGGAAGGCGCCCAGGTACGCCGTCTCGTCGCCGCCCTGGGCCGGTGGCTTGGCCGAACGCAGCGCGCGCTTACGGATATTGCCGAAGCTCGTGGAGTCGCCGCCGTCGCCGTGCATGACGATGGCGTCGTAGTAGGTGAACTGGCCGAGCGTGCGCAGCCCGTCGGCCTTGCCCTGCCGGACGGCCGGGTTGAAGTAGACGCGGTCGCGTTCGTCGTTCTGGGCCTGCTGGAACGCCGTGTCCTCGGCGGCCTTGCGCCAGTCGCGGGGGAAGTTCGGGTCGAGCCCGTCGTGCGAGTCGGTGCCGTTGACGTCGCGCAGTGCGGGCAGGTACTTGGCGAGGACGTTGCCAGGCTTGCGGTCGGCATACAACTGCACGAGGTCGAGCATGTCGCCGGTACCGGAGCAGAAGCCGATGATGCCGGCGGTGTAGCCGCGGCCGTCGCCGATGTCCTCGATGTACTTGTACTGCGCCTTCCAGTCGAGCGAGGAGTTCTCCGCGCTCGACACGAGCTTCATGGCGATCTCCTTCTTGGCCGGGTCGTCCAGACCGGGCCCGGCCGCCGGCGCCGCGGCGACGCGCTGGGCGCCGAGCAGGGTGGCGGACGTCAGCCCTCCGATCAGGGCGAGGACGGTACGGCGGGAGGTGCGGCTGGGGGCTGTTTGCTCGGGGTGAGGCACGACAGACACTCCAAGGAGAGGTGGGGGGTGGAGAGTTGGTCCGAACCTGAGCTGTTAGGAAAGTTTCCTATCAGCTTTCTCGCGCCACCGGAACACGCACTCCGGGAACTTCGTAGGATCCGCCGAAGGTTGCCTCACAACGACCAGCAGAGGGGATCGGACGCCGAAGAGTGAGGCCGCCCGCCGGGCCCTACGGAAGCACGGGCGCCGCCGTCCGCACGCTGTCGCGCAGACGGGTCGCGTCCTCGCTCGGCGGCGCGCCGAATTGGCGGCGGTACTCGCGGCTGAACTGCGAGGCACTGTCGTAGCCGACCCGCCGGCCGACGCCCGTGACGTCGCCCGGGTGTGTGGCCAGCAGCAACCGGGCCTCCTGCAGCCGGATCTGTTTCTGGAACCGGATGGGGCTCATCGCGGTCACCGCCTGGAAGTTGCGGTAGAAGGCCGACACGCTCATGCCGGACAGCCGCGCCACGTCCTCGACCTTGAAGGCCTGCGCGTAGTGCTCGCGGATCCAGCGCACCGCCCGCGCGATGTGACTGAGGCTGCTGTCGGCGAGGCCGAGCTGGCGCACGATGCCACCCTGCTCGCCCCTGATCAGCCGCCACAGGATCTCGCGCTTGACGAGTGGGGCGAGGACCGCCCGGTCACGCGGCTCGTCGAGGAGGCGCAGCAACCGGATCACCGCGTCCAGCAGGGCGTCCGGCGCGTCGCTGACGGCGATGCCGGGCAGCGCGCTCCCGCCGGCGTGGGGCACGTCGCCGGGACCGGCCTGCAGCAGCACCTCGGCCACGGCGGACGGTTCGAGCGTGAGCCCGAACCCCAGCGCCGGGTGCTGCGGACTGGCGCCGACGAAGTGACCGGTGACCGGCAGGTCGACCGACGCCACGAGGTACTGCCCGGCGTGGTACTCGTACACCCGGTCGCCCAGCGCGAGGTGTTTGGCGCCCTGCGCGATGACCGCCAGCACGGTGCCGGACATGGACGGCGACGGCGGGTCGGACCGTTCGACCTTCGAGATGAGCACCCCGTCGACCGCGGTGGTCCAGTCGGGGCGTACGTGCCGGGCGAGCAGGTCGCGGAACTCGTCGAGGCGGTCACGATCCATGACCGGATTGCACCACAGGGGCGGGCCCCCGCTCCTGGGCGCGGGAGGATCGTGCAAGGACGTGCGAGAGTCGGCCGCCGGATTCTCAGCGGGCGGCGGCCTTGGTGACCGCCGTTCGGGCCGCGCGTTCCACCAGGGAAACGCCGTCCTTCATCGTCGGGCTGCCGTCCGACAGGACCGCCACGAGGTAGTGGTGACCGCCCGACGTGATCCGTCCGACGCTGTTGACGTCCCACAGACTGGTCGTGTTGCGCTGCAGCCAGCCGTTCTTCAGGGCCCATCCGGAGCCGGCGGCGGCCGAGACACCCCAGGCCTGTTCGCCGGCGATGCGGGCCATCAGGGTGCGGATGTAGGTCTGGGACGCCTCGTCCAGGGCGGAGGAGCCGGCCGAGCCGGTGCCGAAGACCGCGCGCAGCAGTCGTATCTGGTCACTCGACGTCGTCCGGGTGAGCCCCCACTTGCCGCCGGGGCCGCCCTTGGTCGAGGTCAGCCCGAGCCGCTTGTTCGCCGCCTCGAGACCGGGCGCGAGGCCGATCCGCCGCCACAGGGCGTTCGCCGCCGCGTTGTCGCTGTGCTCGATCATCACCTCCGCCTGGGCGCGCTCCTTCGCGGTGAGGCCGTGTCCGGCATCCTGCGCCTGGAGCAGGGCGACGGCGAGGATGTCGACCTTGACGATGCTGGCGGTGTCGTAGTGGACGTCGTCGCCATACACCACGGGCTTGCCGCTCGTGCCGTCGAGGTCGAGCACCGCGGCCGTGACCCGATCCTTGCCTTGCGGCTGCACCCGCGCGAGGAAGTCCGCCGTCGCGGCGTCGGGCCGTACGGAGGCCGCGGCCGCCGGATTGAGCGCGCCGGCCGAGAGGATCATCGCCGCCGAGGCCGCGAGAACACCCGCGCAGGCCGCGGCACGCCCGACACGGGAACTGCGGTGCCCGGCGTGCGGCGGTGAGGACGGGAGGGAGCGTCGGTACGGCATGGTGCGGGGCCTCGGCAGTTCGCGGGAGATTCGGCGGTTCTCGGAAGATTCGGAGGAGAGGGGCACAGACCTGCGAAGGTAGCCAAAACGCCCGTTCAGCGACGTGACGGCCGCCACGCGAGGCACCGTTTCGGGCGGATTGTGGGGAGAACCACAGCCGGACCGCGGGCTTGCGACTCCTGCCGCGGGAGCGTTCCCTGGAAGTACCAGTGGTGAAGCATGAGCGCCTGGGGCTACGACACCGGCCGGCGGGCAGCGTCTCAATGCGTGTTCTCGCGGTCAGTTCTCCGTGGTTTCGTCGCCGTACGGCGTTCGACGCGGAGGTGATCCAGGTGAAGGCAGTCGTCTACGAGAAGCCGTTCAGCGTGACGGTAAGGGATGTCGACGATCCGCAGATCCAGCACCCGAACGACGTGCTGGTACGCGTCACGTCGTCCGCGATCTGCGGTTCCGACCTGCACATGTACGAGGGCCGCACGGCAGCCCAGTCGGGCATCGTCTTCGGCCACGAGAACCTGGGCATCATCGAGCAGGTCGGCTCCGGTGTGACGTCGTTGTCCGAGGGCGACCGGGTCGTCATGCCGTTCAACGTGGCCTGCGGGTTCTGCAAGAACTGTCTCGCCGGGAAGACCGGCTTCTGTCTGACGGTCAATCCGGGATTCGCAGGCGGGGCCTACGGCTATGTGGCGATGGGCCCCTACAAGGGCGGCCAGGCAGAGCTGCTGCGGGTGCCGTTCGCTGACTTCAACTGCCTCAAGCTGCCGCCGGGCGAGGAGTTCGAGACTGACTTCGTGCTGCTCGCCGACATCTTCCCGACCGGCTATCACGGCTGTGAACTCGCCCAGGTGTCCCCGGGCGAGAGCGTGGCCGTCTTCGGCGCGGGACCGGTGGGGCTGATGGCCGCCTACTCGGCGCTGCTGCGCGGTGCGTCGAAGGTGTTCTCCGTGGACCGGGTGCCCGAGCGGCTCGCCAAGGCGGCGGAGATAGGGGCCATCCCCATCGACTTCACCAAGGGCGATCCGGCCGAGCAGATCAAGGAGATGACAGGTGGCGAGGGCACCGACAAGGGCGTCGACGCCGTCGGTTACCAGGCACAGTCGCACGACGCCAGCCACGAGGAACCGGCCGTCGTCCTCAACACGCTCGTCCAGACGGTACGGGCGACGGGCAGGCTCGGCGTGCCGGGTCTGTACGTGCCGTCCGACCCGGGCGGACCCGACGAGGCCGCCAAGCACGGCCAACTGCTGGTCTCCATCGGCAAGATGTTCGAGAAGGGCCAGCAGATGGGCACCGGCCAGACCAACGTCAAGCAGTACAACCGCCAACTGCGCGACCTGATCATCGCCGGGCGGGCCAAGCCCAGTTTCGTGGTCTCCCACGAACTCCCGCTGGACGCGGCGCCGCAGGCGTACGAGAAGTTCGACCAGCGCATCGAGGGTTACACCAAGGTCGTACTGCATCCCGGGCACGCGCTCGCGGCCTGAGAGATGTGATTTGGCGGACGACAGAGAGCGGGGCACGCGCGTCGCGTGCCCCGCTCGCGTGCGCCGCCCTCAGCTCGACGCTGCCCCAGATCGACCCCGCCCAGGCCACCGGCGAGGCCGCCGACCTGCTCGCCGAGCTCAAGAAGAGCGTTGGCTCCGTACCGAACATGGCGAAGGTGATGGCCAACAGCCCCGCGCTGCTCAAGGGCTGGATGGGCCTGTCCGGCGGGCTCGCCGGCGGGGTGCTGCCCGGCGCTGTCCGCGAGCGTCTCTCCCTGGCCACCGCGGAGTACAACCGCTGCACCTACTGCCTGTCCGCGCACTCCTTCGTGAGCAAGCGCGTGGCCAACCTCGCTGACGACGAGATCGAGCGGGCCCGCCACGCGGAGTCCGCCGACCCCCACACGGCGGCCCTGCTCGCCCTGTCCGCCGCCATCGCCCGAGGCCGCGGGGCGATCGACGAGACCGCGTTCAAGACCGCCCGCGCCGCCGGCGTCACCGACGCCGAGATCGCCGAGGTCGTCGGGAACCTGGCGCTCAACATCCTGACCAACTACTTCAACATCGTCGCCGACACCGACAACGAGTTCCCCCTCGTCACGCCGCACCAGCACGCCTGACGCCCCCGATCGTGCGGGTCGCCACCCCCGTCCTGCCGACGGCGACCCGCACTCCGGGCCGGGCTCGAGGCCTGCCACGAGGAGACGGTCGTGCGAGGATCCCCCACGGCGCCGTGTCCGCCGGGAAGCGATGCGGAAGACCACGTCGACGTGGACGACATCGCGGGATCCGCCGCGATGACACTTCCCACTCGGGCCGCTCTCGTGGCAAGCCTGCCGACATGACGGTGCTGCTGACCTTCGACAGCGGAACCCTCGGCATCGCCGACACCGGACCCCGCGTCCCGCACCCGGACGCCGGCCTCGAACCCGACGAGCAGGGGCGCGGTGTGGGAATCATCGAGCACCTGGCGGACCAGGTCGAATTCCACGAGAGCGAACGGCGCTGCCTCGCTCACGCCTGGCTGCGGGTGAATCGCCTTCCGCGCACCGGTGTCGTCACCGTTCCTCCGAACCGGTGGCTGCGCCACTCGTAGGCTGCGTGTCCGATGTCCGGGGCAGGAACGTGCCGCGCATCAGCGCCAGCACGGTACACGTGGCCAGCAACACCATCGCGGCGGTCGACAGAGTGACCAGGAGCCAGGTCAGCTCGTGGCGGCCGGGCACCTGTTCCAGGGACAGCCAGCGAATGCCGAGGGTGACGGCTGTCGTGTACGAGATCGCGAACGCCCAGTAGCCGGGGCCGAACGGAGCTCGTCGGTAGAGGGGAATCAACGCGATCTGCAGGAGCACCATGAACCCGGCATGACCCGCCAGGCCGGCGGCCAAGGGATCGATGGAGCCGCCGTTGAGCGTGAGCCAGGCGTTTCCGGCGACGACAGGCGGAGCGACCTCGATGGCCATGGTGGGCAGCAGCGCGTCAGGGAGCGCCGGCTGTGTGGCAAGGCGCAGGAGCAGGATGGAACCGACGAGCACCCAGCAGAGCACGCCGTAGCCGAACATGACGTACGCCAAGGTCCGGTGGCCGAGGCTCGCACTGGCGGCCGCCCCGAGCAGACCACCGGTCACCGTGGGCAGTGCGTAGCCGGGGTGCCATTGGACCAGGCGCATGTCGTTCGTGATCCACTGCCCGGTGATCCAGGCACCGAAGCCGACGGTGAGGACCAGACCCACCAGGTACACGCCCTCACCGACCGGTCGCTGGTAGCCGGCCAGGGCCACACCGAGCAGCATGACGACGATGGCGGCGACCGAGACGAAGGGACCCTGGACGGGGTGGCCGAGTTCGGCTCGCCATGCGCGCCGCGCGACCAGGCGCTTGGCGTAGACGAGGACGGTGACCAGCCATGCCGCCCCTGCCGTGAGCCACAGGGCGGCACCCGGCCAACGCGCCGTCCCGCCCAGATCGTGGACTGTGGTCCACATCTCCGCCAGACCCGCGATGCCGAAGCAGACGCCGAACAGGTTGGCCGGCAGAGCCCGCGGCACTTCATCGGCCCGGGGCCGACGTGATCGCTGCGACACCGTCGTCCCAGCCGGCGGCGCTACTCGTCCCCCGGCGCGGACGGCAGTGCGAGATGTGCCAGGTCGCCCGGTGGTGGGGTCTTCACCGGCCACAGCGGGGCGGCCGATCCGTCGGCGAGGGCGGCCGGCGCGTCGGTGAGGTTCATGCGCTCGCGCAGGCGGCCGTAGAAGTCCGTCGGTCCGAGCCGGACCGCCCGAAGCCGGCGCGTTGCCGCGTAGACGCCGATCCAGTCGCCCGGGTTGAGCACACCGCGCAGTTGGCCGTCGATGCTGACGGCGGCCTGGCCCGACCGCTCGAGGACGCGCAGCGCGATGGGTTCGTCGGGGGCGGCCACGACGGACCGGTTGAACGCCATGTGCGGGGCGACCGGCGTGAAGATCAGGGCCTCCGCCCGGGGCGAGACCACAGGACCGCCGGCGGCGAAGCTGTACGCGGTCGAACCCGTCGGCGTGGCCACGAGCAGGGCGTCGGCGGAGTACGAAGCCAGCAGCCGGCCGGCGAGATACACACCGACCGACACCTGGCGGTCCCTCGACAGCTTCTCCAGGACGATGTCGTTGAGCGCGGTGACGTTCAGGGCGACGCCCCAGTCGTCACCCTTCTCGCACTCGCCGCGCACGCGCGGCGGCGGCAGCAGCGGACCGCGGCCGTAGCGCAGGAGTTCCTCCATGCCCGAGGGCACCTTGAGCTGGCAGGAGGCACGCATCGTGAGCAGCATGCGGCTCTCGACGGTCAGCTCCCCCTCGCGTACGGCGTCCAGCGCCGCACACACGGCGCGCGCGGGGACTTCGGTCAGGAAACCGACGCGCCCGAGGTCGACCCCGAGGATCAGGGCGTCGTGCTCGGCGGCGAGCCGGGCGCCCCGCAGGAAGGTGCCGTCACCGCCCAGGGTGACGATCAGGTCCGGATCGCCCGCTGCCTCGACCTCCTCCTCGGCACTGTGGCGCCCGCCGTCCTGCCACACGTCGATGTCCGCGCAGTCGACGCCGTTGTCGGCGCACCACGCGCGAACCATCCGCGCGGCGTCCGCGGCCTCCGGGCGTCCGCTGTGCACAACCATGCCGATACGGCTCACCGTCACGCCGGCCTCCAAGACACCTCGCCCCTATTCACCACCCAGCGTTCCACCACTTCGGACCGCACGCCGCCGGAAAGCCCGCTCACCCGGGCCCCGGCCACGATCACGGCGATCGCCGCGCCCGCCGCCGGCGCCCGGAGAACAGGCCGCCCGGCGAGCGGGGAGGTGCTCGCCGGGCGGGGCGGGATCAGGCGCAACCCGCCGGGGTAGCGCGGGACGCGTCCGCGGTCAGGGACCGCTGGGCCGCCGCGAGCCGCCGCACATCGGGCTTGACGACCTTGCGGTCGTAGGTGATCAGCCCGTTGAGCTCGCCCTCGACGTCGGTGATCTGCGTGTACACCGCGCCGTTGCCGCCCTTGCAGGCGAGGGCGTGCACCTCGGCGAGCTTGGTGAGGTAGTCGTCGGTGTAGGTGGCCGGGTCGACGTCGACGTACGACTGCTGCACCGACCAGGCGTGTCCGGGCACCGCGAGGCCGAGGCCGCCGTACTCGCCGCTGACCAGGGGCCCGCTTGCCGTCCGGGTGGGGTGGCAGTGCGGGACTCGGATAGCCGTGCTCGTCCATGATGCCGCCGGTCATGGCGTCCGTCCTGGTGTGGGTGCGGGGATGATGCGTGGGACCGCGCGCCGCACACGCCCGGCGGGGCCAGGGCGATCCCGACGCGTATCCCACAGATCACGCCATCGCGCTACGCCGCGCCGCCGGCTGACGTGTGTACGGCCGTGACCGGGCCCGGACATGCCGCTGAGTGGAGCAATGGCCGATGTTCCCTGGCCGCGAACAGCAGGCTGGACCTCTTGTCGGGATCTTGTGCGGGGAGTTCGGTGTGTTCAGGCTGCGTCGGTCGAACCGTCGGGCGGATCGTGAGGCCGGGCCGGATGTCGGCGTACGGCCGCAGTTGCCCGGTCCCCCGGCGTGGATGCGCTGGCTCCCGGCTCTCTACGTGGTGGGCCTGCTGGTCCTGGAGCCCATCACGCCGGTGCTGTGGCCGGTGAGCTTCGTGCTGATCGCGCTGCCGCTGGTGGCGGCCTTCGCGCACGGGCCCGTCGTCGTCGCCGGCGTGACGGTCTTCGCCGTCGGCTTCGAAGCGGTCCTGGCGGGCACTCCGTGCTGTGCGGGCCGCTCGGTCGGCTATCTGTGGGAGCGGCATTATGTGGCCGCGTACGTGTGTACGGCGCTGGTCGGCACCCTCGGCACCATCCTGGCCGCCCATCGGATACGACGGGAGCGGACCCTCGCCGACGTGCGTTTCGTGGCCGACATGGCGCAGCGCGTCCTGCTGCGGCCGGTTCCGCACCGGATCGGGGAGCTCCAGTTGGAGAGCTTCTATCTGTCGGCCGCCGCGGAGGCCCGTATCGGCGGCGATCTCTTCGAGGCCGTGCCCACCCCACACGGGGTGCGGCTGCTCATCGGCGACGTGCGCGGCAAGGGGCTCCAGGCGGTGGAGACGGCCGCCACGCTGCTCGGCGCGTTCCGCGAGGCCGCGCACGACGAGCCCGATCTTCCCGCACTCGCGGGCCGGGTGGAGACCAGCATGTCGCGCCATGCCGAGCAGTTGCCCGGCAGCGGCAGCGAGGTGGTCGAGCGGTTCACCACGGCCGTCTTCGCCGAGATCGTCACCGACGACAGGATCGTGCGCGTCGTCAACTGCGGCCACCCGCCGCCGCTGCTCGTCCGCCCCGGCGAGGTCCGCGAACTGGACCGGGGGCGGTCCGCGCCGCCGCTGAACATCGGGATGCTGGTCGGGGAGCCGTATGACGTCGACAGCTACGACCTGCGCTCCGGCGACCAGGTCCTGCTGTACACGGACGGCGTCACGGAGACCCGCGCCCCGTCCGGTGCCTTCTACCCGCTGGTCGACCGGGTCCGCTCCTGGGGGCCGCTGCCGCCCCGGAAGCTGCTGGACCGGCTCCATGACGACCTGGTCGCCTACAGCCACAACCAACTGCACGACGACACCGCCGCGCTCACCGTGTATCTGCCCCCCGAGGAGGGGTCGGGTCGCGCGTCGTCGGGGCCGGGCGCATAGCGTGCTGCCATGCGCGTCGACTACTCGCCGGACTCCATCGGTCCGGGCTCCTTCTACCGTCTGCTGACCGCCGTGGTCGTGCCCCGGCCGATCGCCTGGGTGTCCACCCTCAGCGGTGACGGCAGGACGGCCAATCTGGCACCGCACTCGTTCTTCACGGTCGCGTGCGTCGATCCGCCGATCGTGCAGTTCACCTCCGTGGGCCGCAAGGACTCGCTGCGCAACGTCGAGGAGACGCGCGAGTTCGTCGTCAACCTCGCTCCCGAGCCGCTCTTCGAGCAGATCAACGCGACCGGGACGGACTTCCCGCGAGAGGTGGGCGAGTTCGAGGCCGTCGGCATCGAGCGGGAGCCGTCGCTGCGGGTGCGGCCGCCGCGGGTGGCCGCCTCTCCCGTCGCGCTGGAGTGCACGCTGCATTCGACGCTGTGCCTCGGCGACTCCACGGTGGTGTTCGGCCGCGTCGTGCACGCCTCCGTCAGCGAGGACGTCCTGGTGAACGGGCGGCCGGACATCCGGCTGCTGCGCCCCCTGGCCCGGCTGGGCGGCAACGAGTGGGGCACGGTCGGTGAGGTGAACGAACTGGCCCGCATCCCGTACCGGGACTGGGACCGCGACTGACCGTGCCGGTCCGCCGCGGCTCGCACGGGATGCGTGAGCCGCGGCGAACCGGTGCCTGCTCAGCCCTCGATGCGGTGCTGGGTCCAGAACGAGGTCAGGTCCGTGCTCGTGGCGGCCTGCGCGGCCGCCTTGAACTCGGCGGTGGTCGAGACGCCGTACCAGTGCGAAGTGGCGTAGTTCTTCAGGAGATTGGTCATGGCCGTGTCGCCGATGAGACGGCGCAGGTCGTGCAGGGCGCACTTGCCGTAGCCGTAGACCACGGTGGAGTACCGCGACGAGTGGGCGTCCCAATAGGCCATGGAGTTGGTGATCTTCTCGGCCGAGGAGGCCCAGGAGACGCTGCTCCAGCAACTGGCGCCGGTCTTGCCCTGGGCCAGGTCGGTGGCGTAGTCGGTGAACGACTCGTCCAGCCAGGGGCTGTTGTACTCGTCGTCGCCGACGATGCCGTACCACCACTGGTGGCCGATCTCATGGGTGAGGGCCGTGGTGCTGACCAGGTCGAGGACGAAGCCCGGGTACTCCATGCCGCCGAACCAGAAGTTGTTGTCGATCACCGCGTCCAATTCGCCGTACGGGTAGGCGCCGAACCGTGTCGCGTGGGCGTCCACGGCGGACTTGGCGGTGGTGAGCATGGACTGGGCGCTGGAGGAGCTGATGCCCGAGACCGAGTAGACGTTCACCGGGACACCATTGGTCGAGGTGCCGGAGATCTTGGTGAACGGGCCGGCGGCCCAGGCGAAGTCGCGGACCTGGGCGGCGGTCGCCGTGGTGACGGTACGACCGCTGGAGCCGGGGGTGTCGGTGGAGGTGCCGGTGGCCGGGACGAGCAGGGTGCTGGGGTGGTCCAGGGTCACCTTGAAGTCGGCGGCCAGCGAATAGAACGACTCGCCGTTGTTGGTGTACGGGTCCAGGTGCCAGCCCGCTCCGTCCTTGACCGCGAGCACGGGCAGGGCGTTACCGATGAAGCTGAACGATCCGTCGTGGCCGAAGCGGTCGGCGCCGCTGGGCACGGTGATGCCCAGGTCGAAACCGATCGTGGCGCTCTGGCCCTGCGCGAGGGGTGTCGGCAGCGCGATCGGGAGGGCCGTGCAGGCGACGGAGAGGGCGCCCGCGGTGCCGCCGGTGACGTTGGTGACGGTGATCGGCGGGGCGGAGCAGGTGCCGTGGTAGTTGTCCCAGAGCCTCAGGTACACCTCGCTGAGCGCGGTCGAGGAGGCGTTGGTGAAGGTCACGCTCTCGTGGCCGGTCCAGACGGTGCCGCCGGTGTTGCTGCTCAGGCTGACGGTGTACGCGGGTGCGGCCGGGGTTCGTGTGGAGTCGGCCGGCGGGGCCGTGTCGCCGGAGGTGTCGAGGGCGACGTCGTCGAGGACGAAGCTCGTCCGGAGGCTGGAGTCCTCGGTGCCGGTGAAGGCGAGGTTGACGGTCTGGCCCGCGAACGCCGACACGTCGAACGACTTCTTCACGTAGCCGGTGTTCTTGTCGAGGTTCGAGTACGTCGCCAGCGTCGTGCTGCCGATCTTCGCCGTGAGCTTGTCGTACGCGGTGGACGAGGTCGTCTCGGCGGTGTCGATGTGGAGCCAGAAGGTGAGGGTGGCGGCGCTGCATCCGCTCGGGATCGTGACGCTCTGGGTGAGGGTGTCGGTGTGGGTGCTGCCGACGCCGTTCAGCCAGGCGAAGCTGGTGCCGCCGTGGGCACTCTCGCCGGTGCGGCTCGTGATGATGCCGGAGGTGGACTGGGTCCAGGGCGAAGTCCCGCTCTCGAAGCCACCGTTGGCGACGACCTGCGCCGGAGTGCAGGCGGCGGCCACCGGGGCGGCGGCGGGCGGCTCGGCGGCGGCCGGGGTGGCGGGGAGGGTGACGGCGGCCAGCGCGGCGACCGCGAGGGCGCCTGTGGCGAACGCCCTGTGGGGGGTTGATCTCACACGAAACTCCTTCAGGAAGGCCGGATTCCGGCCTGCTCGGTGGCCGCCCGGTCGGCTGGGGTGCGCCAGGGCGGTCGCGGGGTGCGCGTTTCGCTTGCTCGATCGCTTGGACGAGAGATCCGCCGTGCCCTTTCGGGGTCCGGGCACGGCTCTGAAAGCCTGCCAGATTTGACCGGAACATGCCATGAAGAGGGTGAAAGTTGTCGTAACGCAGGTTGGCGAGGCCCGACATGCGCGCGAGGGCGCCGTGTCACATCCCGGCGGACCGGGTCGTGACACGGCGCCCTCTCGGACGGGTCCGACTAGGCGGCGAGGCGCTCGACGAGGGCCTTGGCCTTGGTGGTCGCGTCCTGCAGGGCGCGGTCACGGGAAGACTCGAACAGCGGCACCAACTCGGCCATCGCCGGGTTGTGCGGGGCCATCGTCAGCTCGGGGACGATGAAGTCGAGTTCGAGCGAGAGGGTGTCGGCGAGGATCGCCTTCAGGAAGTTCTGCACGTACTCGAAGTCCTCGCGCGGCGTGCCGGGCCCGTAGGAACCGCCGCGGCTGGCCACGACGGTGACCGGGGTGCCCTTGGCGGAGGGGGCCTCGCCGGCGGTGCGGCCGAACAGGATCACGTTGTCCAGCCACGCCTTGAGCGTCGAGGCGATCGTGAAGTTGTACATCGGCGCGCCGATGAGGACGGCGTCCGCCTCCTCCAGCTCCTCGATCAGGCGCACGCGCTCAGCGAAGGCGGCCGCCTGCTCGGGCGTGTGGGCGTCGGGGGCGGCGAAGCCGGCGGTGTGGGCGTCGGCGGTGATGTGCGGGACGGGGTTCGCGGACAGGTCGCGGTAGATCACCGTGCCCTCGGGGTGCTGCTCCTCCCACGCCTTGCGGAAGGCGTCCGTCACGGCGCGGGACGAGGACGCCCCGTGCGGGAAGACGGACGAGTCGATGTGCAGCAGGGTGGCCATGCGTGTCTCCAGAGGAACACGCCCGGGACGGAACGCCGCGGGCTGAGGTTTCGTACTTCGCTATATCTAACACATGGACTTACTTTTTTTCATCCCCTGGGGGTGTGGTAGTACGATGTGGCCATGGCGGTGGAGCAGACCCACGACGTGAACGCGTGCAAGGAAGTCGACGGCGGTATCACGCGCGTCTTCCAACTGCTGGGCAAGCGCTGGAGCGGCCCGATCATCTCGGTGCTCCTGGCGCAGCCGGTGCACTTCGCGGATCTGCGCCGGGCGGTCCCCGGCATCAGTGAGCGCATGCTCTCGGACCGGCTCGCCGAACTCGGCGCGGCGGGGCTCGTGGTGCGCGAGGTCGACGAGGGGCCGCCGCTGCGGGTCTCCTACCGACTGACCGAGACGGGAGCCGCGCTGGAACCCGCGCTCAAGGAACTCGGGGAGTGGGCGAAGAAGCACCTGCCGGAGAGCGGTCCCTGCATGGAGCCCGCCGGAAACTGACGGCGTCGGCGGACGGCGGTATCGATCACGCGGGGACGGTGTCCTGGCGGGGGCACGTCACGTGATCGAGGAGAACGACATGCCGATCGAGACCGTCGAGCGATTTCTGACCGCCCTGAACCCGCACGACCGCGAGCGGGTCCACGAGATGCCGCGCGGGGAACAGGAGAGGCTCGCCGCCGCCTGGGAGACGGAACTTCAGCAGGACTGGCACCTCGACACGCTGAGCGAGCTCTCCCCACCCGCCGCGGAGCACGAGGCCGCCTCACGCGTCGTCAAGGGGCTTTTCGCGTAAGCGCCGTTCAGCGGTTCAGCACAGCACGGCGAGGTCGCCGGGGCGCACCCGTGCCGTGACGGGGAGGGTCGCCTCGACCTCGCCGTCGGCGCCGTAGGGGACGGCACGGTCCGCCTCGATACGGATCTCCCGGCCGCGCAGGACCTCCACCTCGGGCCGGTTGACGTGCGCGCCGGTGCTGAGCTCGTTCATGAGGGCGAAGAAGAGGCGGCGCGGGGCCTCGCGGATCAGGACGATGTCGAGCAGCCCGTCGTCCACGCTGGCGTCGGGGGCGATGGCCCGACCGGAGCCGTAGTACGGCGAGTTGGCGGCCACGACGGTGTAGCCGCGGTGGTCGTGGTCCTGTCCGTCGACGGTGACGCGGTACGTGGCCGGACGCCAGGTGGTCACCGCGCGCAGCCCGCCGGCGTAGTAGGAGGCCGCCCCGCGCAGCAGCCGCGCGTTGTTGGCGTGGCGGTTGGCGAGCGCGTCGACGCCCGCGTACACGCTGCCCAGCACCACGGTCCGAGGGTGGACGGCCGACTCCACCTCGATCGTGTCCACGTGCCGGGGCTCGTGGTGGAGCAGGATCCGGGCCAGCTCGGCGGGTTCGGCGGGCAGGCCGAGGGCGCGGGCGAAGTCGTTGCCGCGCCCCGCGGGGACCAGGCCGAGGACGGTGCCGGTGCCGCTGAGGGCGCCGCCTATCCCGCCCGCGATGCCGTCGCCGCCGACCGCGAGCACCACCCGGCCCCGCTCACCGGCGGCGCGAGCCAGTTCCTGGGCATGGGCCAGGCTGCGGCTGTACTCGGTCTCCAGTTCCGCCCCGGCCTCCCGCAGCAGCCGGCCGACGTGCAGCAGCGCCGCCGCCCCGGTGGAGCCGCCCGCGGTGGGGTTGACGACGGCGGTGAACTGGCGCATCGGTGTGCCTCCGGGCGATGACGAGGGGTGACCCGGACGTGCCGGGCGGGGGCGGGCAGGGGCGTTCTGGCCGGATCAGTCGAGCGGGAGCAGGATCCCGGGGTTCAGGAGCCCGTCCGGGTCCAGGCGGTCCTTGACCGCACGGAGCGCCTCGACGCCCAGGACACCGGCCTCCCTGGCATACCAGTCGCGGTGGTCCGTGCCCACCCCGTGGTGGTGACTGATCGTGCCGCCGGCGGCCAGGACGGCCTCGTTGGCAGCGTGCTTGGCCGGGGTCCAGTGGGCGACCGGGTCCTCGCCCTGGGCGGAGACCACCGTGAAGTACAGGGAGGCGCCGTTCTCGTACACGTGGGAGATGTGGCACATCACCAGCGGCGGTGTGCCGGCCCCGGTGAGGGCGTCGGTGAGGGCCGCGCGGACGGCGGTGTACAGCGCGGGGATGCGGGACCAGAAGGTGGCGGTCTCCAGCGTCTCGGCGAAGGCGCCCGCGTCGAGGAGCGCGTCCCGCAGGTACGGCGCCGAGTAGCGGCCGTGGGCCCAGCGTTCACCGGGCTCGGCGCCGAGATACGTGCCGCCGTACGCGCGCAGAACGGCGGCGGCGCGTTCACGTGTGTGGGCCGTGTCCTCCTCGGTGCCCTCGTGGCCGACGATCGCCTGGCATCCGGCGTGCTGCCCGCCGTCCGTCGAGCCGATAGCGTCGGGCTGGGCGAGTCCGATGAGGGTCTCGGTCTCGTCGGACAGGCGCAGCACGGTGGGACGGGGCCCGTCCTGGGCGAGGCGGCGCAGGGCGGCGGTGCCCTCCTCGAACGAGGCGAAGCGCCAGCCCTCGTACACGCGGGTCTGCGGCACGGGCCGGATCCGTACGGTGACGGCGGTGATGACGCCGAAGGCGCCCTCGGAGCCGAGGACCAGCTGGCGCAGGTCGGGTCCGGCGGCCGAGCGCGGGGCGCGGCCCGTCTCCAAGGTGCCCCGGGGAGTGGCGAGGGTGAGGCCGAGGACCATCTCGTCGAAGCGGCCGTATCCGGCGGAGGCCTGTCCGCTGGAGCGGGCCGCCGCGAATCCGCCGATGGTCGCCCACTCGTAGGACTGCGGGAAATGGCCGAGCGTGAAGCCGTGTTCGGCCAGCAGCGCCTCGGCGTGCGGGGCGCGCAGACCGGGTTGCAGGGTGGCGGTGCGGGAAACCGGGTCGAGGTCGAGCAGGCCGTCCATGCGGCGAAGGTCCAGGGCGACGAATCCGCGCCGCTGCGGGGCGAGGCCGCCGACGACGGAGGTACCGCCGCCGAACGGGACCACGGCCAGGCCGTGCCGGCGGCAGACCCGCAGCACGGCGAGCACCTCGTCGTGGGTCGCGGGCAGGACGACGGCCTCCGGTACGTCCGTCACGTCACCGGAGCGGATCCGCAGCAGGTCCGGGGTGGACTTGCCGCGGGTGTGCCGGATGCGGCTCTCGGCGTCGGTGCGCACCTGGGCCGCGTCGCCGACGGCGTCCGCCAGGTCCGCGAGCGCGGTGGGGTCCACCTCCGGGTCGGGGACGGCGATGCCCTCGAGGGCCGGTGCGGCGGCACTGTGCGGCTTGACGCCGAGCAGGTCGCGCAGCAGCCCGATCACCGTGTCGGGCAGCGGTGCCGCCTTGGCCGGGTCGCCCCAGCCACTCCACAGCATGTCCATGAACGGTTGTCCCCATCATCCGGTCGTCCGCCGCAGTGCGATGCGGCGTCTCCCCCGCGGCTCCACGGGGCGTTACACTGTGACACATGACGCCTATTCGTCACAAGGACTCGGACGCGGGTATGGGCTCGGACAAGGACGCGGGCAAGGACACCGTCAGCGACACCGTGCTCGACGCGGTGCGCGACTGTGTGCTGGCCGTCGGAGTCCGGCGCACCACCCTGACCGACGTGGCCCGCCGCGCCGGTGTCTCACGAATGACGCTGTACCGGCGCTGGCCCGATGTGCGCTCCCTGGTGGGCGACTTGATGACCCGGGAGTGGATCGGCGTGGCCACCGAGGCCATACCCCAGCGCAGACCGGGGCAGGCGGCGCGCGGTGCGATCGTCGACGGACTGGTGGCGGGGGTAGCCGCGTTCCGGGCCCATCCGCTCTTCAACAAGATCCTGGATGTCGATCCCGAACTGCTGCTCCCCTATGTGCTCGACCGGCGCGGGGCGAGCCAGCAGGCGCTCCTGGGGCTCCTGGCCGGCAGCCTGCGCGAGGGGCACGCCGACGGTTCCGTACGCCGTGCCCCCGTCGAACTGCAGGCGCGTTCCCTGCTGTTGGTCGTCCAGTCCTTCACGTTGTCACTGCGGACCATGATCGACGAGGACGACCCCGATCTGACGTCCGAGGCCTTCCTCGGCGAACTGCGCACCCTTCTGGAGAGGACCCTGACGCCATGAGCGGCACCAGCAGCCCGGCCGGCGCGACCGCGCCCGCCCCCGGATCGTCCCTCTCCGCGGCCCGCCGCCGACGTGAACTCACCGAAGCGGTCGGGGGGTTGACGACCGACGTCCTGGTGGTCGGACTCGGCGCGACCGGCGCCGGTGCCGCGCTGGACGCGGCGGCCCGCGGCCTGAGCGTCGTCGCCGTCGACGCCCACGACCTCGCCTTCGGTACGTCCCGCTGGAGCTCCAAGCTCATCCACGGCGGGCTGCGCTATCTGGCGTCCGGGCAGTTCGACGTCGCCCACGAGAGCGCGGTCGAGCGCGGGGTGCTGATGGAGCGCACCGCCCCTCACCTCGTACGCGCCCAGCCGTTCGTGCTGGCGCTGACCCCCATGGTGACCCGGGGGCAGGCGTCGCTGGCCTGGGCCGGTCTGCGCGCCGGGGACGCCCTGCGGCTGGCGGCCCGTACGTCCCGGGCCACTCTGCCCGCGCCGCGCCGGCTCTCCGCCGTGGAGACCGCCCACCTGGCGCCGTCCGTGCGTGCCGACGGTCTGCGCGGGGGTCTGCTGTCCTGGGACGGCCGGGTCAGCGACGACGCCCGACTGGTCACCGCCCTCGCCCGTACCGCCGCCGCCCGCGGCGCGCGGATCCTGACCCGGGTCAGGGTGCTGGAGCTCACCGGGACGGGGGCCCGCGTCCGCGACGAACTCACCGGCGAGGAGGGCGAGATCAAGGCCCGCGCGGTGATCAACGCCTCCGGGGTGTGGGCGGGCGACCTGGTCGACGGCATCCGGATACGGCCCTCACGCGGGACGCATCTGGTGCTGCGCGGGGACCTGCTCGGCCCTCTGCCCGCGGGCCTGCACATCCCGATCCCCGGGGAGAACAACCGCTTCGTGCTGGTCCTCCCCCAGGGGGACGGACGTGTGTACGTCGGGCTCACGGACGAACCCGTGGACGGCGAGATCCCCGATGTGCCGGAGGTTCCCGAGACGGACATCGGCTTCCTGCTCGACGTGCTCGGATCCGCCCTGGCCGTACGCGTCGGGCGCGAGGACGTCGTGGGCGCCTTCGCGGGACTGCGTCCGCTGCTCGACACGACCGGCGCGGACTCCGGCGCCCCCGCCCGGACCTCCGACATCTCACGCAGGCACGCCGTACTGACCTCGCCCGACGGTGTGATCACCGTGGTCGGCGGCAAGCTCACCACCTATCGGCGCATGGCCCAGGACGCCGTCGACAAGGCCGTCGCCGCACGCGGCCTGATCGCCGGCCCGTCCACCACCGCGTCCCTGCCGCTCGTCGGCGCGGCATCACCGGACCGGCTCGGCCGGCTGCCCGCACCGGCCCGTCTGGGCCGGCGCTACGGCACCGAGGCACCCGCCGTCCACGCGCTCGCCGCCCACGACCCCCGGCTCGCCGAGCCGGTCCTGCCCGGCCAGCCCGTCACCCGGGCCGAACTGGTGTGGGCCGCGCTGCACGAGGGAGCGCTGGATGAGGCCGACCTCCTCGACCGGCGCACCCGCATCGGACTCGTGCCGGACGACCGTGCCGCCGCACTGGAGGTCGCCCGCGAGGTGCTCGCCGAGACCGCGACCACGGTGGGCTGAGCGAGTCACAGGCCGAGAGAGATGGCCAGCCGGGTGAGTTCGGCGGTGCTGTTGATGTTGAGCTTGGCCCGGATCCGGCGGAGGTAGGCGTCGACGGTGTGCTTGGACAGTCCCATATGGCGGGCCGCCTGCAGATAGGTGCAGCCGGCGGCGATGTGCCGCAGGGTCTCCCGCTCACGGGGCGCCAGCGCGGGGGCGGGGGCTGCGGCGGCCGGCGTGGTGAGTGTGAGGCTCATGGGGGCCTTCCTCTGATGGCTCGGCGGAAGCAGGGCCAGATGACCGAAAACTGCGTTTTGTCCGTTTTCAAAATCCTGGGCGCCCGACTTCATGACGGTGTCCGCCGACTGTCACAGGCGCGTCACAGGGCACGCCCGCCGAGGAGTGTCCTGGTGACGGCGCCGGATTGGTGCTCCGTCGCCGCCAGGATCATGCTTGTCAGTGAAGCCCTGCCCGTGCGGATCCCCGTCGGCAGCACGGAACGACGACGTAGCAAGGGCGAGATGAACGGCGATGGAGCGACTTCCCACCCCTCCCGGTGAGCGCCCGGACCGGCCGGACGCCTCCTTCGAACCGACCGACACCACCATGGCCGCCTCCACGGCCACGGCCACCATCGGCCCACAGGGCATCGTGACGGGGTGGAGCGAAGGCGCCCGGCGACTGCTCGGCCACGCACCTTCCGAGATCCTTGGACAGCCCGCGACCACACTGCTCGCGAACGCCGGCACGGGCCCCGGCGCCGACGAAACGGCCCTCGACGCGTCGGCCGGACGGGAAGGCGACACCGTCGCGCTGCGGCACCGGGACGGACACAGCGTGGAGGTGGTGGTCCACCTGCAGTGCCGGACGACGGACGACGGAAGCACCGAATGGCTCGCCGTGGCCGCCGTACCCGAAACGCCCTCGACGGGGAGCGGACAGCTGGCGGAGTGGACGTTCGGCCAGTCCCCCTGCGCCCTGGCGATCTTCGACACGGACCTGCGCCTGGTGCGGGCCAACTCCGGTATGGAACAGGCGCTTTCGCGCACCGAGGCCGAGATGCGCGGGCTGCGCCTCACCGACCTCGCGCCGGGTCCGGACACCGCCGAGACCGACGAGAAGCTGCGTCTGGCACTGCGGACCGGTGAGCCGCAGCACGCGCAGGCGCGTGTCCATGACACCGAGCACGACTGGTCCGTCTCCATCACGCCGCTGAAGAACGCCGACGGTCAGGTGCGCGCCGTATGCCTCACGGCGCACCGCCATCCCGCGGGCACTCCCGCCGGCCTGCGCGTGCGGCTGCTCGACGAGGCCCGCACACAGATCGGCACCACCCTGGACCTGGGGCGCACCGCGCAGGAGCTCGGCGACGTCAGCGTGCCGCGGTTCGCCGACTTCACTGCCGTGGACCTGCTCGACTCCCCCAGGCACACGGACGCGTCCACCGCTCCCCCGTCGGGATCGGTCGTGCTGCGCCGCGCCGCCCTGCGGTCCGTGCCCGAGGACGCCCCCGAGTCCATGGCCGAGGTCGGTCGGACGACCACCTACCCGGCGCCCTCGCCCCCGGCGGAATGCCTGGTCTCCGGCCGCTCAGCTCTCTACCTGCTGTCGGCCGACTCCACGGTCGCCCGGTGGGCCGACCGGGACCCCCGGGCCGCTTGGCTGCGCGCGTACGGCACGAACTCGCTGATGGTGGTGCCTCTCGTGGCCGACGGCTGCACGCTCGGGGTGGCGCTCTTCGGCCGGAACCGGCCCCGGGAACCCTTCGGCGCCGAGGATCTGCACCTCGCCGAGGAACTCACGGCGCAGACGGCCGCCGGCATCCACAACGCCCGCAAGTACACCCGGGCCCGCACCACCACCATGGCGCTGCAGCGCAGCCTGCTGCCTCAGACGCTCCCCGAACAGGCGGCCCTCGAGATCGCTTCCCGATATCTGCCCGCCACGACCAAGGCCGGCGTGGGTGGCGACTGGTTCGACGTGATCCCGTTGTCCGGTGCCCGGGTGGCGCTGGTCGTGGGCGACGTCGTGGGCCACGGCATGCGCGCCTCCGCCACGATGGGCCGGCTGCGGACGGCGGTGCGCACACTGGCCGACGTCGACCTGCCGACCGACGAGCTGCTCACCCACCTCGACGACCTGGTCCTCCACCTGTCCGCGGAGGAGGGCGCCGATGACGACCCGGACGCCGAGACCGCCGGAGGCATCGGCACCACGTGTCTGTACGCGGTCTACGACCCGGTCTCTCGCCGGTGCATCCTCGCCCGGGCCGGCCATCCACCGCCCGCCGTGGTGACCCCGGACGGCGACGTCCGGTTCCTCGACGTCCCGGCCGGTCCACCGCTGGGCCTGGGCGGTCTGCCCTTCGAGACCATGGAGACCGAATTGCCCGAGGGCAGCATCCTCGCCCTCTACACGGACGGTCTGCTCGAAGCCCGTGACCACGACATCGACGAGGCGCTGGACAAGATGTTCGCGGAACTGGCCCGTCCCGCCGCATCGTTGGACACCGTGTGCGACCGGGTGCTCTCGGCGCTGCTGACCCACCGCCCCGACGACGACATCGCCCTGCTCGTGGCCCGTACCCGGGCCCTGCACGCCGACCGCGTCGCGTCCTGGGACCTGGCCAGCGATCCCCAGGTCGTCGCACAGGCCCGGAAGTACGTCGACGAACAGCTGTCGGCATGGGAGCTGGACGACGCCGCCTTCTTCACGGAACTGGTGGTCAGCGAACTGGTCACCAACGCCATCCGCTACGGGCGGCCGCCCATCCAGCTGCGGCTGATCCACCAGGACAACACCCTGATCTCCGAGGTCTTCGACTCCGGCGGAACCACTCCGCACATGCGGCGCGCGCGGACCTTCGACGAGGGAGGCCGGGGTCTGCTGCTGGTCGCGCAGCTCGCCCAGCGCTGGGGGACGCGGCACGACCGCATCGGCAAGTGCGTGTGGGCCGAGCAGTCCCTCACCTGACTCACTTGACGACGATTCCGCCGTCGTCCTGCGGGGCGGGGGCGTCGGGCACCGAGGGGGTGTCCGGAGCAGGCTGCGGCTGGGGCTCGGAAGGCGTGTCGAGCGTGCCGACGAACTCGCCGGGCGTCGTGAACCCGGTGAGCGGCAGCAACTTCTTCGTCAGGCCGAAGTCGGTGAGGTAGACGTGATCGGGATGCTCGCTGTCCACGCCCTTGGCGACGAGGACGTTGCCAGGCTTGACGTCCCGGTGCACCAGATCGCGCTCGTGCGCCGCGTCGAGCGCGGACGCCAGCTGGGCGGCGATGCCCAGGGCTGCGGCCACGGGGAGCGGGCCGTCCCGGTCCAGCAGGGCGCGCAGGTCGAGGCCGACGACGTAGCGCATGGCGATGTACAGCACGCCCTCGGTCTCGCCCGCCTCGAAGACGGGCACGATGTGAGGGTGCTCAATGGCCGCGGCGACCCGGGACTCATGGGCGAAGCGGCGGCGGAAGGTGTCGTTGCGGGCGCGGTCGGGGCTGAGGAGTTTGAGGGCGACCGTGCGGTCGAGGCGCAGGTCGTGGGCCCGGTAGACGACGGCCATGCCGCCGCGGCCGATCTCGCTCTCGATCCGGCATCCCGCGATCTCCGCCCCGGTCCGGGCGGAGGGCTCGGCCGAGTGACGACCGAGCCCGTCCGGCGCCGCGTTCACCGGGCACCACCACTACCCGTCCACTCCGCCGGACGCCCCGGGCAGCAGCGTGAGCAGGCGGCGCGGATGATCGACCTGCTGTTCCAGGGGCTGCGCGCCCGCCCTTGACGCCCGCGCGCTTCCCACGCGGGAAAAGCGGTTGACGCCCTTCGTCGCCGGGCGGTCGGATGACGCCCCATGGGCACAGGTCAGCAGACGCATCCCGGGGTGTACGACGTCCACGACGATCTTGTACGGCGGCTGGTCGCCGGGCGGTTCCCAGGGTGGGCCGGGCTGACGGTGGAGCGGTTTCCGTCCGGCGGCACGGTCAACGCCATGTACCGGCTCGGCGACGACATGGTCGTACGGCTGCCGCTAGGGGCGGGCGGTGCCGAGGACGTGTCCCTGGAGCGGGAGTGGCTGCCCCGGCTCGCACCCCTGCTGCCCACAGCAGTACCGGAGGTGCTCGGCGCCGGGGAGCCCGCCGAGGGGTATCCGTGGCGCTGGTCGGTGTACCGGTGGCTGGCCGGGGCCAACCCCGAGGCGGGGGCGCTGAGCGAACCGGCACTGCTCGCCGAGGACTTGGCCGACTTCGTGGCCGCGATGCGGAGCGTCACGCTGCCGCGGGCTCCCAAGGCCTACCGCGGCGGGCCGCTCGCCTCGCTCGACGCGTCGACGCGGGCGGCGATCGAGGAGTTGCGCGGGATCCCGGAGGAGGGTGTCGACTGCGACGCGGTGACCGCGGTGTGGGAGGAGGCACTGCGGGCACCCGGCTGGGACGGGCCGCCGGTGTGGCTGCACGCCGATCTGATGCCGGGCAATCTGCTGGTGGACGACGGCGGCAGGCTGGCCTCGGTCATCGACTTCGGGTGCATGGGGGCGGGCGACCCCGCCTGCGATCTGTTCCCGGCGTGGAATCTGCTGCCGGCCGGTGCGCGGGAGGTCTTCCGCGAGGCGCTCGGCGTGGACGACGCGACCTGGACGCGCGGCCGGGCCCGCACACTCTCGCAGGCGCTCATCGCGCTGCCGTACTACCGGACCACGAACACGACCATGGCGGACAACGCCCGGCATGTGATCCGGGAGGTGCTGGGCGAGGAGTGACGGGTCCGGCGCGCGGCAACTTACGCGTCAGGGGGTCGCCGGTTCACGCGTCCCGCGGTGGATGTCGCCCGTCGAGTACGTCAGCGGTCGCCCCGTGCCGTCCCACCGCGTCGCGATGATCTCCGCCGCGATCGAGACCGCCGTCTCCTCCGGGGTGCGGGCGCCGAGGTCCAGGCCGATCGGGGACCTCAGGCGGGACAGGTCGGCGTCGGTGGCGCCCCCTCGCGCAGCTGGCGTGTCCGGTCGTCGTGCGTGCGGCGGCTGCCCATCACGCCGATGTACCCGGCGCGGGTGCGCATCACCGCGAGCAGTAGCGGGATGTCGAACTTCGGGTCGTGGGTGAGGACGCACACCGCGGTCCGTTCGTCCACGTCCGTCCGGGCGAGGTATTCGTGGGGCCAGGCGCACACCACCTCGTCGGCGCCCGGGAAACGCTCGGGCGTGGCGAAGACCGGCCTGGCGTCGCAGACCGTCACCCGGTAGCCGAGGAAGGGGCCCATCCTGGCGGTGGCGGCCGCGTGGTCGAGGGCGCCGAAGACGAGCATGCGCGCGGGCGGAACGACTCGACGAACAGGGCGAGCTGGTCCATGCGTCGCTGCCCCTCGGCGCCGACGTGCCGTACGGCCGTGGCGCCCCGGGCGAGCAGCCCCCGTGCCTCGTCGACGGCGGCCCGGTCCAGCTCCGGGTGGCCGAGCGAGCCGTACGTCCCGTCCTCCGTAACGGTGAGCCGGCTGCCCAGCGGCGCGGCGCCGCCGATCACCGTGGCGACGGCGACGGGCTCGTCCCGGTCGAGGCAGTCCAGCAGGCGGTTCAGACCCGCGTCGTGCGGGCCCTGGGCCCGGACCAGAACCTCCAGGGTGCCGCCGCAGGTCAGGCCGACCGCGAATGCGTCCTCGTCGGCGATGCCGTAGGTGTGCAGTCGGGCCTGACCGGTCGCCGAGCCTCGGTGGCGGCCTCGTACACGGCGCCCTCCACACAGCCTCCGGAAACGCTGCCGATCACGCGCCCGTCCGGGGCCACCGCCATGACCGCGCCGGGCTGCCTGGGCGCGCTACCGCGGACAGTGACGACGGTGGCGAGGGCGAACGGTGTTCCCGCGGCGGCCAGTTCGCGCAGTTGCGGCAGGACCTCACGCATCGGCCGCCTCCTCGGCGCGGGCCGCGCCGAGCTGTCCCCGCCAGCGGGTGTAGAGGGTGTGGGGCACGCCGACGACGTCGAGGACCTTGCCCGCCACGAAGTCGACCATCTGCCGGACGTCGTGGGAGCCCGCGTAGAAGCCGGGTGAGGCGGGCAGCACGACCGCTCCCTCGCCGGACAGGTCGGCCATCTGCTGGAGGGTGACGCGCCGCAGCGGTGTCTCCCGTACGACCAGGACCAGCGTCCGGCGTTCCTTCAGGGTGACGTCGGCGGCGCGCTGGATCAGGTCCTTGCTCATGCCGGTGGCGATGCCCGCGACTGCCGCCGTGGTCGCGGGCACCACGATCATGCCCCGGGTCGGATAGCTGCCGCTGGCCGGTCCGGCGGTGAAGTCGTTCTCCTTCCAGACCCGCATGTCGCCGACGTCGCGGCCGAAGGAGATCGAATGCGCGAGGTGACCGATCAACGTCGTCCGTCGTTGGTATAATGGTATGACATTAATGGATGGTCGAGAGGGGCCACGCAATGACGGGCGGAACGCTCATCGTCGGCGCCAGCCAGGCCGGACTCCAACTGGCCGTATCCCTGCGACAGTTGGGGGACACCGAACCGATCACGCTGGTGGGCGAGGAGAGCCACCCGCCGTACCAGCGGCCCCCCTTGTCCAAGGAGTTCCTCGCCGGGAAGGCGGACCTGGACTCGCTGGCCTTCCGCGCCCCCTCCTACTACGCCGACGCCGGGATCGACCTCGTCAGCGGTGAGCGCGTCACCGACGTCGTCCTCTCCCCCGGCGGCCGTCCCGGTGCCGGGGTCGCGACGACCGCCGGCGAGCGCGCCCTCGCCTTCGACCAGCTGGCGCTGACCGTCGGCGCCGGCCCCCGGCGGCTGTCCGTCCCGGGCGCCGACCTCGACGGGGTCTGCTATCTCCGCGACCGCGAGGACGCGTTGGACCTGCGAGTACGGCTGGCCGCCGCGTCGCGGGTCGTGGTGGTGGGCGGCGGTTTCATCGGCCTCGAGGCGGCCGCGGTGGCCCGTTCGCTCGGCAAGGACGTCACCGTCGTCGAGGCGGCCGAGCGGCTCATCGCCCGCGCGGTGGCGCCGGTCGTCTCCGAGTTCTACCGGCAGGCCCATCGGCGCCGGGGCACGACGGTACTGCTGTCGGCCGGTGTTGCAGGGTTCGACGGCGCCGCCGGCAGGGTCACCGCGGTCCGGCTCGCCGACGGCAGGGCGCTGCCGGCCGACCTGGTCCTGGTCGGGGTCGGTGTGGTCCCGCGTACCGAACTCGCCGAACGGCTCGGGCTCGTCTGCGACCACGGCATCGTCGTCGACGCACAGGCCCGCACCAGCAACCCGCACGTGACCGCCGCCGGAGACTGCACCGTGCAGCCGCATCCGCTCACGGGCGTCGGCCGGGTGCGGCTGGAGTCCGTGCAGAACGCCGTCGCCCAGGCCTCGGCCGCTGCCGCGGCCCTGCTCGGCAGACCCGCGCGGGCGGCGGCGGTGCCCTGGTTCTGGTCCTTCCAGGGTGATCTCAAACTGCAGATCGCGGGACTGTCCACCGACTACGACGAGTACGTGCTGCGCGGTGAGCCGGACAGCGAGCGGTTCTCCGTCCTGTACTACCGGCAGGGCCGACTACTGGCGATCGACGCCGTCAACAGCCCCGCCGACTACATGGCGGTGCGCAAGGCCCTCACCGACGGCGCGACGGTGCCGGCTACCGCGGCCGGCGACCCGTCCGTGCCCCTCAAGACCCTGCTGACCGCCCGCCCGGACGCGGTGTCCTCGAACTGACGGCACAACGGCCCCGCGGACCGCTCGTCCACGGGGCCGAAAGGCGACGTCGGCGTCCGTATCCTCTCGTGGAACCGCATGCAGTCGCTCCTCGACGGCGATGACGTGCTCCCGCTGTACCCGGAGCCGCTCAGCCTCGTCCCGCCGGCCGGGCATGGTTGACGCCGGGCGTGTCCGTCAGATGACCGCCGCCTCCAGGGACTCGGGCGCGAACAGCTCCTCCGGCTGCCACAGGCGCTCGGACAGCCCCTGTTCGTGGTGGTAGCGCAGGAACGTCGTGAGCGCGTCGCGATTGCCTTCGACGCCGTACGACCAGTAGTCGCGGCCCAACAGAGCTCTGGCCTCCTCGAGTTGGGGAGTCAGCCAGGGCAGCATGAAACGCAGGGCCGAGGTGTCGTAGAGGTTCTCGTACGCCAGGTCCCTGGCCGTCAGCAGGGCCTTGTAGAGGGACTGCGCGACCCAGGGGTGGCGGTCGTACACGTCCCGCCGGATCACCACGATGTGCATGATCGGGAAGATGCCGGTCGCCGCGTAGTACTCCTTCTCGGCGGCGACCACGTCCGGGAACACGCGGCGCACACGCGGGTCCCCGGCGGCGAACGGGCTCGGCACCCGGGGTGTGCACAGGGCGTCGATCTCGCCGTCGGCGAGCATCGCGGCGAGGGTACGGTCCTCGGGGATGCGGCTGACGCGCAGCGAGTCCGGCAGGTCGACGCCGGCCTTCTCGACGCGCCCCGGGGTCTCCTGGCCGCCCGTCAAGTAGCTGACGGAGTCGACGGGAACGCCGTGCCGGTCGGCCAGGATGCCGCGCATCCACACACAGGCGGTCAGCTGGAACTCGGGGGTGCCGATCCGTTTGCCCCGCAGGTCCTCCGGCTCGGTGATCCCGGCGCCGGTGTGGCAGTAGAGCGAGCCGTGGCGGAACATCCGCGAGGTGAAGACGGGCAGCGCCACGAAGGGCGCGGGGTCGGCGCGCAGAGACAGGACGTAGGAGGACAGCGACAGCTCCGCCACCTCGAACTCCTGGTGGCGCATCATCCGGAAGAACGTCTCCTCGACCGGCAGCCGCAGATAGGTGAGGTCGATGCCGTCGGGACGGACGGTGTCCTCCGCCAGGGCGCGGGTGCGGTCGTAGTCGCCGCAGGCGAAGGTGAGGTGCAGTCGGGCCATGGGCGTCTACCTGCCTTCCGCGGTCAGCCGGGCGTTCAGGCGCGGGTAGACGCGGCGGGCATTGGCCTCGAAGACCTTGTGCCGCTCCGCGTCGGTCAGCCCGGCCCGGTCGAGGTACTGCTTGGTGTCGTCCCACGCGATGCCGGTGTCCGGGTCGACTCCGCGTACGGCGCCCAGCATCTCCGAGGCGAAGAGGATGTTGTCGGCGCCGACGACCCGGTGGAGGAGGTCGATGCCGGGCTGGTGGTACACGCACGTGTCGAAGAAGACGTTGTCCGCGAGGTGTTCGGCCGGGTCGGGCCGGCCCATCCGCATGGCAAGGCCCCGGTAGCGGCCCCAGTGGTACGGCACCGCGCCGCCGCCGTGCGGGATCACGAAGCGCAGAGTCGGGAAGCGGTCGAACAGGTCGCCCTCGACGAACTGCATGTACGCCGAGGTGTCCGCGTTGAGGTAGTGGGCGCCCAGGGTGTGGAAGGCGGGGTTGCGGGACGTGGACACATGGATCATGGCGGGGACGTCGAGCTCGGTCATCGCCTCGTACATCGGGAACCAGTACGGGTGGGTCAGCGGCGGTGAGGTCCAGTGGCCGCCGGACGGGTCAGGGTTGAGGTTGCAGCCGACGAAGCCGAGGGTCTCGACGCAGCGGCGCAGCTCGGCGACGGCGTCGTCCAGCCCACCGCCCGGGGTCTGCGGCAACTGGCAGACGGCGGCGAAGTGCCGCGGGAACAGGCCGACGACGCGGTGGACGAGATCGTTGCTCGCGCGGGCCCAGTCGCGCGCCGTGGCGGCGTCCGGCACATGGTGCTCCATGCCGGAGGCCTTCGGCGAGAAGAGCATGAGATCGCCGCCGCGCTCGCGCAGCAGCTTGAGCTGGTTGTTCTCGACGCTCTCGCGGATCGCGTCGTCGCTGATGACGGCGGGCTGCGGCGCGGGCAGGGACGGGTTGCCGAGGCGCGCCAACTGGGCGTCGCGGTAGACCTGGTGGGCGGGTGGGGTGGTCGTGTAGTGGCCATGGATGTCAATGATCACCGGTCGGCTCCTGGTCGACGTAGGTCAGGCCCTTGCGGGCGAGCCGCTCGCGCATCGCGTTGACGTCGAGGCTCAGTTCGCCGCTCGCGTAGCGCTTGCGGCTCGCGGCTTCCTTCTCCTCGCGGGCTCGGGCCGCGGCGAGCACGGTGGCCGCGGCGGCGCGGGGCACGACCACCGCGCCGTCGTCGTCGGCGACGATCACATCGCCCGCCTCGATCCGCTGACCGCCGCACACGATCGGGGTGTTGACGTCGCCGAGGGTCTCCTTGACCGTGCCGAACGCGCTGATGTGCCGCGCCCAGACGGGAAAGCCCATCCGCTGAAGTTCGGCGACGTCGCGGCACCCGGCGTCGATGACCAGGCCGCGCACGCCCCGCGCGGCGACGGCGGTCGCGAGCAGGTCGCCGAAGTACCCGGCCTCGGACGGGGAGGTGGGGGTGACGACGAGGACGTCTCCCTCCCGGCACTGCTCCACGGCGACGTGCAGCATCCAGTTGTCGCCGGGCGGCACGCTGACCGTGACGGCCGTTCCCGCGATGTGCGCTCCGGCCCAGACCGGGCGCAGCGCGGGGTCGATGAGGCCGGTGCGGCCCTGGGCCTCGTGGACGGTGGCGACGCCGAATCCGGCGAGGGCGTCGACGGTCGCGCGGTCGGTGCGGCGCGGGTTGCGGACGACGATGCTCATGCCGCCGCCCAGGGCAGGAGGGAGACGTGCACGGCGTCCTCGCCGCTCTCGCCGCCGACGGTGCGGATGGCGCGGTCGGCCTCGGCGAGCGGGAAGCTGTGGGTGCTGAGCTTCTCCAGCGGGAAGCGGCCCGACGCCAGCTGCTCAAGGGCGAGTTCGCAGGAGCGGTAGCTGTGGCCGCGGGCGCTCTTGAGGGCGATGGACTTCTCGGTGAGCTTCTTCAGCGGGAAGTCGGGGAACGCGGCGAGTTCGCCCTGGACCACCATGGTGCCCTCGCGTCGCTTGAGGGCGTCGATGCCGAGCAGGACGGGTGCGGTGCCGGCACCGGCCGTGCAGTCGAGAACGACGTCGACACCGCGTCCGCCGGTGAGGTCAAGGACGGTGCTGAGAGCGTCCTGTTGGGTCACGTCGATCACGTGGTCGGCGCCCAACTCCCGTGCCAGGGACAGACGCGCGGTGTCCCGGGTCGTACCGGTGACGATGATCAGGGAGGCGCCGGCCTGCTTGCACGCGACCACCTGGGAGAGGCCCTGCTGCCCCGGGCCCTGGATCAGGACCGTGGAGGCATAGCCGACGCCGGCCGTGACCAGCGCCCACTCGATGCCGTTCGACAACGGCGTGACCAGGCCCGCAAGTTCGGCCGAGACGCCGTCGGGCACCCGGTGGGTCACCGAGTTCCAGGGGAGGTAGAGGTACTGCGCGAAGCCGCCCCACAGGTGGTACGGATTGTTCGCGGAGGTGTAGCCGTAGCGCCGGGCGTCGGGGTTGGTGCGCCAGTCGGTGGCCTCGCAGTGGCGGTACTCGCCCTGGTGGCACCACTCGCAGCGGTAGCAGCCGACGTAGTGCTCGACGAAGACCCGGTCGCCCTCGGCGAGGCCCTTCCGCTCGGTGAAGGTGCGTCCGGCGCGGGCGATGACGCCGACGTTCTCGTGCCCCATGATCACCGGATCGGTGAAGGGCGGCTTGCCGTACATCTTCACGTCGGTGCCGCAGATCCCGGCGACCTCGACCTTCAGCAGGGCTCCGTCGTCGGGTATGTCCGGCATCGGGAACTCCCGCAGCTCGGTCCGGCCCGGTGCCGTTCTCACCGCCGCCAGCACGTGCTCCGCCATGACGTCGTCTCCTCACGTTGGGGGCTGTCCCGCCGAACGCAGTGTATGGACTTATGGACTAACCATGCTACCTTTCTAGCATGGTCATACCACGACTCCGGACCGTGACCCGCACCCAGGGCGACAACGAGGCGCTGAAGACCGGGGAGGTGACTCCCCATGGCTTCCGCTTCGAGTTCGAGGAAGTGCCCGTCCTCGTCCAGGCGTTCCGGCGCATGGTGCGCGGGCTGGAGTTCGACGTCAGCGAGATGGCGCTCACCACGTACGTGGTCGCCAGGGCGCACGGCGTACGGTTCACCGCCGTACCGGTCTTCCTGGTGCGCGGCTTCCACCACGGCGCGGTCTTCCACGACCCGGCGTCCGAGGTGCGCGAGCCCAAGGACCTCGAAGGGCGTCGGGTGGGTGTGAGCCGCGGCTACACGGTGACCACGGGCGTCTGGGCGCGGGCCGTGCTCCAGGAGGAGTACGGCGTCGATCTGGGCAAGGTGACCTGGGTACTGTCGGGCGACGAGCACGTGGCGGAGTTCCGGCCGCCCTCGAACGTCGAGTCCGCGCCGCCCGGCAGCTCGCTGGAGGACATGGTCGCCGCCGGTGAACTGGCCGCGGTGATCGGTCCCCCGCCCAAGTCGCCGGCCCTGGTCCCGCTGATCCCGGACGCGGCCGAGGCGGGCTTCGGCGCCCTGCGCGAGCGCGGGCTGTATCCGATCAATCACCTGGTTGTCGTCCGTGACGAACTGCTTGCGGAGAGGCCGGAGTTGGCGGTCGATGTCTTCGACGCCTTCGCTCGCGCCAAGCAGTCGTACGTGGACCGGTTGCGTGCCGGGAACATCGCCTCCCCCACCGCCACGGACACCCTGTACCGGCGGGTCATGGAGATCACGGGCGCCGATCCGCTGCCGTACGGGATCGAGCCGAACCGTGCCGTGCTGGAGCGGCTGCTGCGACACGCGGTGGACCAGCGGATCATCGAACGGCCCCCGTCCGTGGACGAGTTGTTCGCCGAGAGCACGCACACGCTCACCGCCTGACGTGCCCCTCCGCCCGAAGGAACCGAAGGAACCCGTATGCGCATCGCCATCGCCGCCGACCACAACGGCTTCGCCCTCAAGTCCCGGCTCATCGGCTGGCTTTCGGAGCACGGGCACACCGTCGACGACCGGGGCAGCCACGATGAGAAGACGGTCGACTATCCGCCGTTGTGCGCGGACGTGTGCCGGCAGGTGGTCGAGGATGTCGCTGACCGCGGGATCGTGCTCGGCGGAAGCGGCCTCGGTGAGACCATCGCCTGCAACAAGGTCCACGGGATCCGCGCCGGGCTCTGCCACGACCTGTGGAGCACCGAGATCTCGCGCGGCAACAACGACTCCAACGTCCTCGTCCTCGCGGCGAAGGTGCTCGCGCCCGAGCGTGCCGAGGAGATCGTGGCGGCGTGGCTGACGACCCCGTTCAAGGGCGGGGTGCACGCCCGACGGCTGCAGCAGATCGCCGAGTTGGAACGGAAGGCGGCGCGGGCGTGATCCCTTCGGGGCCCCGCGTACGTGTATGAGCCAGGGGCGTGGCCGTGCTCCCCTCACGGCCACGCCCCGCTCTTACGCCGCCGAGGTGAGGAACTCCAGCACCCTTGCCGGTGCGGTCTCCTCCGTCTGCTCGGCCACCGGGACGTCCCAGTACTCGGTGCGAGGCAGGCACTCCTGGAGATACCTCGCGGCCGACGGTGCGTGCGAGGTGTCCTGCCCGGGGACGATGAGTGCCGGTACGTCGAGCAGCAGCAGGTCCTCCGGTTCGGGGCCCGGCACGGTGTCCCGGTCGAACAGCAGTCGTGCCGTGCCGGTGACCATGGCCCGGTAGCGGTCGGGGTCGGTGCGCGCGTAGGCGTCGGCGAACTCGGCGTCCGTGCGGACGGCTTGGGCCCAGGGTCCGACACGGGGGTCCTTGGTGAAGCCGGCGTCGGTGCTGCGGACGAGGGCGACGACCTGCTTCAGGCCGTGCTCGTCGGCGTACACGAGGTGCTGCCGGAAGCGGTCGTGCTGTTTCATCCGGTACTTCACGCCGCCCGCGGGCGAGTACAGCACCATGCTCAGCACGCGTTCGGGGTGGGCGACGGCGAGCGCGGCCACGGTGGAGCAGCCGACACAGCCGCCCATGAGGTGGGCGCGGTCGATGCCGAGGTGGTCGAGGAGGCCGACGCCCTGGCGGACGTAGGCGTCCCAGGAGATCCGCTCCAGCCGGCCCCCGGACCGGCCGGACTCACGCCGGTCGAAGGTGACGCAGGTGAACTGAGACGTCAGGTGGTCGAGCAGGCGCAGGCGCCGGTAGACGCCTACGGTCCGCCAGCCCTCCAGGCTGGAGTCGAATCCGCCGGGCGAGAACATCAGCAGCGGCGGACCCGCGCCGGCGACCTCGTAGCGGGTCGGGATTCCGTCGATGACGGCAGTGGGCACGGTGCGTACCCCTTTCTTCGGGGGCGGCTCGGGGTGAGCGTGATTCCGCGGGCGGCGGGGTCGGAGGCCGTGTCGGGGCCCGTTCCCCTTCGGGGGCGGCCGAAGTCGCCTTTCTTTCGGTGCCGAGCGCCGGGCTGGGTCGGCGGCCGTGGAGACGCCCGGGCGCGCGTACACGACGCGGCAGGCGGCGCCGGATGTCCTGCGGGCCTGGCAACGGTCGGGTTCCCCCTTGCGGTCGGGCAGGGCGGGTGCCCGGCGCGCCGGGGGTGTCAGGTCGCCGGCGGGACCGGGACACCGCCGGCGACCTGGCGAGCCGCTCGTACGTCATCGGCGTAGGCCGTGAGGGCGTCGAGCGTGATCCGGGCTACGTTGGCATAGGCGTCCGGCGGGTCGTCGATGGCGGAGGCCGCGTAGCCGATGGCCGCGTGAGCCATGCGCATCCGTCCGTCGAGCCAGGGACCGCCGCCGAAGCCGCCGACCACGGGCACGGAGACGGCCTCGGCCACCGCGGCGCCCACCACCGGGCCGGAGTTGGTGAAGTTCAGCAGGGCGGCCCCGGCCTCCTCGAGGCGCTTGGCCTCGGACACCATGGCGTCCCGCATCTCCACCGGCACCTGGTCGGCGGCGGTGGGCACCGCGCTGTACTCCACGCCGTAGCGCAGCGCGGTCTGCGGGGTGATGCCGAACTGTGCGAAGACCGGGATGCCCGCGCGGGTGATGGCCTCGACGGCCTCGGGGAAGTCGGCGGCCGCGTCCAGCTTGACCAGGTCTGCGCCGGCCTCCTTGACGAACCGGATCGCGGCGCGGACGGCGCTGTCGGTGCCCTCCTGGAGTGGACCGAAAGGAAAGTCGACGCTGACCAGTGCGCGCCGGACTCCGCGCCGTACCGCCTGGGCGACGACGAGCATCTGGTCCATCGTCACCTCGAAGGGGTTGGCCTGGCCCCAGAGGTTGACGCCCACCGTGTCTCCGACGGAGACGAGGTCGACGCCGGCGCGGTCCGCGATGCGGGCGATCTGGTAGTCCCAGGCCACGACACCGACGATCTTGCGTCCCTCGCCCTTCATCCGCCGCAGCCCTCGCAGCGTGACCTTCTCGGACATGAGGTCCTCCTGAACCCTGAGCTGAATCACGAGCTAAACCCGGAGCGCGGTGAGCAGTTCGAAGGCGTCGCTCTCGTCGGCCGAGAGCAACAGGACGCGGGCGTAGGGCCGTAGGGCCGCCACCGCGTCGTCGGCCTCGAAGCCGTCGCCGAGGACCACACCGGCGGTCGTGATGCCCCGGTGGCCGCAGAACCGTCCGATGGCGGCCGCCGCGTCCCGGCCGCCGTCCTCGGTGGCGAGGACCACGACCACGTCACTGCCGGACAACGCGTCGTCGAGCGACACGTCCGACACCGTGTCCGGCGGCAGAGCCGCCACCCAGCCCGGGGGCGCTCCCGGCATCTCGCCGGGGGGCGCGGGTCGGCTCTCGGGCGTCGGCTCGTGCCCGTTCCCTCTCGGGTGGCCCGGCCCCGCCTCACCCCGGACCGCTCCCCCGCCGGCGAGTCGACGCAGCCGGCCCTCGGGGCCGGAAGGGCGGTCCGCGGTGAAGAACCGGGCGTGGGCCCAGGGCCGTTCCGCCAGATGGCGGGCGACCGTGGCCGCCCGCTCGTCCAGGGCGATCACGCGCGCCGCGCGGGCCGGCGCGATCGGTACGTCGATGCGGTACCGGGACTCGCCCGCCGAGGCCGCACGGGCGCTCTCGCTCAGTTGCCTCGTCACCGTCGGCATGTCACACCGACGCCTGTGGCACGCCGGGCGTCACCTTGACCGCGTCGCGGCAGGAGTCCAGGAACGACTCGGCCTGCGGCAGCACCACCGCCGCCGACCGCACCTGGTGGTGCACGGGGTCGACGCCGGGCGGTGTGACACCCTCGTCCCGCAGGGCGATCGCCGCCTTACGGAGCTTCTGCCGGGCCTTGATGATGCCGCTGTCGGCAGGCACGAGCCGTTCCTTGCTGCGGTCGACGATCGGCCCCATGCTCTCCTGCAGCGAGGCATCCTGCATGGCGATGCCGGCCACGCCGGAGTAGGTCTCGCCGCGCTTCTGCGCCGCACGGTCGATCAGATAGTCGTTGTCCATGTTGGCCATGGGCCGGTAGGTGCCCGGGATGTTCTTGCTGTGCACGCCGTGGCCGTCGATCATGGCCTGCCGTTCGGTCTCGGTGAGGGCGCGCACGGGGTGGTAGTCGAAAGAGTAGGTCCAGCAGTTCTCGTCGTCGATCGGCACCCAGAAGTGGCCGTGCACCGGGTGGTCGCCGCGCGGCGGGACCATGGTGAACGCGGGCATCACCCACGGCGTGATCCGCCAGTAGTAGGTGCCCTCCTCGGCATTGCGCCGGGCGCCGACGAAGAGTCCGCCGTCGCTGTCGGCGACCTCGAAGAAGGGCTTGGTGTCGTTCATGTTGTACTCGTTGCCCTTGGCGCCCTTGAACAGCGGGTCGGTCTTGAGGCCGCCCGAGTGCAGGAAGGTGACGTGGCTGGAGTCGATGCCGCCCTCGAAGGCCTGCAGCCAGTTGCACTGCTGCCAGCGTTTGGAGGTGTAGGTCTGCTCTGCCGGGACGTGGATCCACTCGAACTCGGGCAGCGGGGGCTGGGTGGCCCGGTCCCCCATGTAGGTCCACAGCACGTCGCCTATCTTGACCAGCGGGTACGACGTGAGCTGCACGTTCTGGCAGAAGCTGCTGTTGTCCGCCTCCGAGGGGACCTCGAGGCACTGGCCGCTGACGTCGTACTTCCAGCCGTGGTAGGGGCAGCGCAGGCCGGAGCCCTCGTTGCGGCCGAACCACAGGGAGGCGCCGCGGTGGGCGCAGAACTCGTCGATCAGGCCGTAGCGTCCCTCGCTGTCGCGGAAGGCGACCATGCGCTCGGAGAGCAGTTTGACGCGGACGGGCGGGCAGTCGTTCTCGGGGAGTTCCTCGGCGAGCAGCGCGGGGATCCAGTACTGCCGGAACATTTCACCCATCGGCGTTCCCGGACCGGTCTGGGTGAGCAGCTCGTTGATGTCTTTTCTGAGCACAGCCGTTTCCCTTTCAGGTACTGACCCGCCGGCGGGCCGTGGGCTTCGGTGCTGAGTGGTGCGTGCGGTGGGTGCGGAGCGGGTCGGTCAGGGCTGGTCCGGGGGGATGTCGACGGTGAGCCCGCCGAGTTCCTGCGTGATGCGGATCTGGCAGGAGAGGCGGCTGGTGTCGCGCCGCTCGGCCACGGCAAGGTCGAGCAGGTCGTCCTCCATGTCGCCGGGCGGGCCGACGAGCGGCGCGAACTCCTCGCGCACCCAGACGTGGCAGGTGGCGCAGGACTGGTTGCCGCCGCACTCCGCGACGATCCCGGGTACGCCGTTCCTGACCGCGGCCGCCATGACCGAGTCCCCGACCGTCGCATCGACGGTGTACGCGGGACCGTCACTGCCGACGAAGATCACCTTGGGCAAGGTCCCTGTTTCCTCTCGCGATCGACGGAATCCACTGCGAATGGGTAGGCCGTCGGGCTCCGTCCATCCGGTGGTCTGTCCATTAGACCAGAACTCTGGAACTTCGAACAAGAGACGAGACGTGGGGGCACAATCGGCCTCATGCGAACGCTGATCCTGCTGCGTCACGGCGAGAGCGCGTGGAACGCCCGGAACCTGTTCACCGGCTGGGCCGATGTGGACCTGACCCCCTGGGGCGAGCAACAGGCCCGCCGCAGCGGCGAACTGCTGTGCGCGGCCGGGCTGCTGCCTGCCGCCGCGCACACCTCGGTCCTCACCCGGGCGGTGCGCAGCGCCGCCCTCGTCCTGGAGGCAGCCGGCCTCTCCCAGGTCCCCGTCGCCCGGGACTGGCGGCTCAACGAGCGGCACTACGGCGCCCTTCAGGGCCGGGACAAGAGCGATGTCCTGCGGGAGTACGGCGAGGAGCGCTTCCGGCTGTGGCGGCGCTCGTACGACGTGGCACCGCCACCGGCCACCGGCACCCCGCACGACCCCGCACCGCCGCCGGCCACCGGCACCCCGCACGACCCCGCACCGCCACCGGCCACCGGCACCCCGCACGACCCCGCACTCCCCCGCACCGAGTCGCTCGCCGACGTCACCACCCGCCTGTTGCCGTACTGGCACAACCACATCGCCCCCGACCTGCGCGCGGGCCGCACGACCCTGGTCGTGGCGCACAGCAACTCGCTGCGGGCGCTGGTCGCGCACCTGGACCGGCTCGGCCGCGAGGAGCTGCTCGGCCTGAACATCCCCACGGCCATGCCGCTGCGCTACGACCTCGACGAGCGCCTGGCACCCGTCGTCCGCGGCGGCCGGTACCTGGATCCGAGGGCCGCCGCGGCGGCCGCGGCCGAGGTGGCGGACGAGGGTCACCGATCATCGCGCTCGACTCGTTGACGCCTTCAAGTAGTGGACTTATGGTTCTACCAATCCACCATCCCCTACGCTCATCAGCGCAGGTCGTGTCGCCAGAGCCGACCAGGAAGGGCCGTCATATGGCCAAGGATGCGATCGTCAACGACTCCCTGGCGGCGAAGTTCGCCACGGAGAAGGACTCCCCCTACACCCGCTGGGTCGCGGCCGAAGGACTCGACATCATCGCCGCCCACTATGTGCCCGACCTGCGCACCGTGGAGCTGAAGCCGTGGGCACGGCGCGGCGGACGGGGGGTGTTCATCAACCACGAGGCCACGCGCACCTCCAACGACTGCTATGTCTGCGAGATTCCGGCGGGCGGCACGCTCGCCCCGCAGCGGCAGCTGTTCGAGGAGATGGTGCTGATCCTCGACGGCCAGGGGTCGACGCGGGTCTGGAACGACGCCGGCGCCTCGGTCACCTTCGAGTGGCAGGCCGGTTCCATGTTCGCGATCCCGCTCAACGCCCACCACCAGCACTTCAACGGCTCCGGCCGGAAGACGGCGCGCTTCGTCTCCTCGACGAACATGCCACCGGTCATCAACCTCTACGACGATCCGGAGTTCGTGTTCAACACCCCGCACGACTTCCCGGACCGTTTCAACGGCGAGCCCGACTACTTCTCCCCCCAGGGCGAGCAGAAGGGCCTGCTGCTGGACACCAACTTCGTGGCGGACGCGGTCAATCTGCCGCTGATCGAGGCGAAGGAGCGCGGCGCGGGCGGCGGGCACATCCGCTTCGCGATGGCCAAGGGGTCGATGAACAGCCACATCTCGCAGTTCCCGACGGCCACCTACAAGAAGGGGCACCGGCACGGCCCCGGCGCCCACGTCATCATCCTGTCCGGCGAGGGCTACAGCCTGATGTGGCCGGAGGGCGAGGAGCCGCGCCGCTACGAGTGGGGTCCGGGCACGCTGATCGTGCCGCCGAACATGTGGTTCCACCAGCATTTCAACACCGGTACGGAGCCGGGCCGTTACCTCGCCTTCAAGCACGAGGTGGTGTCGGTGCGCAACGCCCAGGGCGTGCCGAAGGCCTGGATCAGCCGACGCATCGGCGGCGACCAGATCGACTACGCCGACGAGTCGCCGTACGTGCGCGAGACCTTCCGCGAGGCCTTGGCCAAACACGGGATGCAGCCGGAGATGGACGCGGTGTACGAGGCGGAGCTCGCCACGCTTCCGCCGGAGCCGGACCAGTCCGTCACCGCCTGACCGAGTCGACGTCCGTAAGGAGCGGGACCGTGCAGCACGCCGACACAGACAGCCATGACCACGGGGTGCGCACGGTGTACTCGGCGTACACCCCGGACCACGACCACGTACACGACGACGAGGCGCCCGGGGCGCTGGAGGACAACCCGATCTGGCGGCAGGACAACGTCACGCTGCACAGCGTCGGGATGGACATCGGCTCCTCCGGCACCCAGGTCGTCTTCTCACGCCTGCATCTGCGTCGCATGGGCGAGGATCTGACGAGCCGTTATCTGGTGGTGCGCAGGGAGACGCTGCACCGCTCACCGGTCGAGCTCACGCCGTACACGAGCGACCCGTCCGACAAGGCCGCCGAGTACATCGACGCGGCCGCACTCGGCACGATCATCGACAGCGCGTACCGGGAGGCGGCCGTGGACCCGGCCGACGTGGACACCGGTGTCGTCATCCTCACCGGCGAGGCGTTGCGCCGGCGCAACGCGGAGGCGATCGCGGGTGTCCTGGCCGAGCGCGGCGGCGAGTTGGTGACCGCGACCGCCGGACACCACATGGAGGCGATGCTCGCGGCCTGTGGATCGGGCGCGGCGAAGGCCTCGTACGACACCGGGCGGCGCATCCTCACCGTCGACATCGGCGGCGGGACGACCAAGCTCGCCGTCGTGGACGGGGGCCGGGTCACGGCGACGGCCGCGGTGCACGTCGGGGGCCGGTTGCAGGTGGTCGACGACGCGGGTCGGATCGTACGGCTCGATCCGGCGGGAAGCGCGCACGCGGCCCGCGCCGGGTTCGCCTGGAAGGTGGGCGACACCGCGCTCGGGGCGGAGCTGGACCGGGTGGCGGAGTCGATGGCCGACGTGCTCGTGGACGCCCTCACCGCCGATCCGCTCCCCGCGCACGTGCGCGCCCTGTATCTCACCGATCCGCTGCCGGACCTCACCGGGATCGACGGGGTGATGTTCTCCGGCGGGGTCGCGGAGTACGTGTACGGGCGGGAGGAGGCGGACTTCGGCGATCTGGGCCGCCGGCTCGGCCGGGCGGTGCGCCGGCGGGTGGACCGCGGTGCGCTGCCCTTCCGGCTGCTGCCGGCGGGCGAGTGCATCCGTGCGACCGCGCTGGGCGCCTCGGAGTACAGCGTCCAGCTCAGCGGGAACACGGGCTTCGTCTCCGATCCGGGCGCCCTGCTGCCGCGCCGCAGCCTCCAGGTCGTACGGCCCGTGTACGAGCTGGGTGACACGGTCGACGCGCACACGGTCGAGGAGGCGGTCCGGCAGCGGCTCGGCGCGCTGGACGTGGCGCCGGACGCGGACGCCGTGCTCGCCCTGTCGTTCGGCGGCCCGCCGAGCCATGCCCGGCTGCTGCCCTTCGCGCGGGGCGTGCGGGACGCGCTCGCCGAACGGACCGCGCTCGGACGGCCGTTGTACGTCGTGCTCGACGGCGACGTGGCGCTCACGCTCGGCCGGCTGCTGCGCGAGGAACTGGACGTCACCGCGGACCTGCTCGTCATCGACGGGATCGCGCTGCACGACTTCGACTACGTCGACATCGGCCGGGTGCGCTTCCCGTCGAACACGGTGCCGGTGACGATCAAGTCGCTGGTCTTCGCACTCGACGCCGGACACGACGCGCCGGCCTTATACACGGCACCCGCGTCACGGGTGTAAACCCCTGCGGCCGCACCGGGTAACGATAGGGTAAATCTCCTGCCCGATGGTTAGACCATAAGACCGATCCTGCTGTTTCATGCAGGAACCCGGCACACGGACGGACGCGAACCGCAGCCGCCGACGGCTCCTCTTCCCCCCTCGTCGGCGCGATCGCACCCTCCCCCACGCTCCGTGCCCTTCCGTCCGCCCCACGAGCCAACCGCCTCGTCCAAGGAGTGTGCGATGCGTCAAGGTGCTCTTCCCGCCGGCCTGCTGGCCGCCGGTCTCCTCCTCACCGCCTGCGGCGGCTCGCCGACCACGGCGGGCACGGCCGGTTCCGCTCCCGACAAGAACCCCTACGCCGCCTACGAGTCCCTCTCCGGCCAGGCCCGCACCGACAAGCTGGTCGCGGACGCCAAGAAGGAGGGCGGCACGCTCGACCTCTACACCTCGAACACCGACATCCAGGACCTCGTCGACGGCTTCGAGAAGGCCTATCCGGACATCAAGGTCCAGGCCTTCCGGGCCAATTCGGAGACCGTCCTGCAGCGGGCGCTCCAGGAGAACCAGGCGAACAAGCCGCAGAACGACGTCATGGACACCAACGACCTCGAACTGCGGGCCCTCGACTCCCAGCACCTGCTGCACGCCTATCAGGGACCCGCCCTCGCGGACCTGAAGGACGCGGCCAAGGGCCTCGGCGGCTGGACGGCGGAACGGTTCAACGCCTTCGTCGTCGGCTGGAACACCAACCAGGTCAAGAAGGGCCAGGAGCCCAAGGACTTCGCCGACTTCGCCGACCCGAAGTGGAAGGGCAAGCTCTCCGTCGAGGTCGGCGACTGGGACTGGTACGCGTCCATGCACACGTACCTCACCGACGAGAAGGGCATGAGCACGGCGGACGTGGACGCCCTCTTCGCGAAGATCGCCCGCAACGTCAAGGTCACCAAGGGCCACACCGTGCAGGGTGAACTGCTCAGCGCCGGGCAGTTCGCCGTGGCCCTGTCCGTCTACAGCCACACCGTCGACAAGGCGGCGAAGAAGGGCGCGCCCGTGGCCTGGCGGCCCGCCGTCGAGCCAGTGATCCTGCGCCCCAACGGCATCGCGCTGATGGCCCGCCCGCGGCATCCCGCGGCGGCACTGCTGTGGACCGACTGGGTCCTCACTGCGGGCCAAAAGGTCATCGCCGAGTCACTGCGCATCCCGGCGGCCAAGAACGTGCCCGGCTTCAAGGACCCGATCCCGCCCGGCACCACCACCTACGCCCTCTCCAAGTCGGCCGAGACCGACACCAAGAAGTGGAACACCGCCTACGACGCCCTGCTGCGCGGCGTCCCGGCAGCCGGCTGAGCCCCACCACCCCTTTTCGCATCTCTTCCAGGAGAGCACCGCATGAGGACCCGTAACACCACCCTCGCCCTGGCCGCAGTACTGGTCACGGCCGTCACCGCCGGCTGCGGGGGCGCGGTCACCACCGCGTCCAACACCAAGGCGGACGGCGTCTACCAGCAGATTGCCGGCCTCCCCAAGGACCAACAGCTTGCGAAGGCCGAGGAGCTGGCGAAGAAGGAGGGCAGCACCCTCTCCCTCTACACCTCGATGACCGCGGACATCGCGACGCCGGTCGCCCAGGCCTTCGAGAAGAAGTACGGCATCCACGTCAGCGTCTTCCGCGGCAACTCCGAGACGGTGCTCCAGCGCGCCCTCCAGGAGGAGCAGGCCGGGAAGGCGGGCGCCGACGCGGTGGAGACCAACTTCCTCGAGATGACGGCCCTGTCCGACAACCACTACCTGGTCCCCTTCAACGGCTCGGCCCTCGACAAGGTCGAGCCGGCCGCCAAGTTCCAGGACTGGACGGCCAGTCGCCTCAATGTGTTCCAGCCCGCCTGGAACACCGATCTGATCAAGCCGGGCGACGAGCCGCACAGCTGGGAGGACCTGGCGCTGCCCAAGTACAAGGGCAAGCTGACGCTCGAGGTCAGTGACAGCGACTGGTTCGAGAACGTCACCAAGTACTGGCTGGACCACGGCAAGAGCCAGTCCGAGGTCGACACGCTGTGGAAGGGCATCGTCGCCAACGCCAAGGTCGCCAAGGGCCACACGACGATGATGCAGTTCCTCACCGCGGGGCAGACGCCGATGGAGGCGATGAACTACACGTACATCACCGACCGGGCCGCCCAGCAGGGCGCCCCCGTCACCCATCTGCCCCCGGACGGCGTCTCGAAGATCCCCGCCTTCCCCCGTCCCAACGGCGTCGGCCTGATCAAGGGCGCCCAGCACCCGGCCGCGGCCTGGCTGTTCTACGACTGGCTGCTGACCGACGGCCAGCAGGAGTTGGTCAAGCTCGGGCTCACCCCGGTCACGAAGGTCCCCGGCGACAAGAGCCTCACGGGCATCACGCTCGTCCCGTTCGACGTCGAGGGCCTCAGCAAGGACGGCGACGCCTGGGACAAGAAGTACGACGCGCTGCTGCGCGGTGTCGCCAACGTGGGGAGCTGACCGACGATGACCGTCGTACCCGCTCCCACCACCTCCCGTGACGAAGGGCCCGGTCACGGTGTGGCGCCGCCGCCCGGCGGCGCCACGGCCGGCGGCCGGCTCCTGCGTCTCCTGCGCCGGCCGCTGTCCCTCCAGGGCCTCCTCGTCGGCGGCGCCGTCGTCGTCGTGGGCTATCTGGCCGTGGTGCCGCTCGGCTATCTCATCCACGACACGTTCCTCAGCGCCGACGGTCGGGGCGTGTCCTTCGGCGCGTTCTCGCGGGCTTACGGCGGCAACTCGCAGTCCGGCGAGATGCTGCTCAACTCCCTGTGGTTCGCACTGGGTTCGGCCGCCCTCGCCCTGGTCCTCGGCACGGCACTGGCGTACATCCAGGTGCGTACGGACACTCCGTTCAAGGGGCTGTTCTTCGCCGCGTCGTTGGTCCCGCTCATCGTGCCGGGCATCCTCTACGCGACGTCGTGGATCTTCCTCGGCGACCCGTCCAGCGGTGTGCTCAACTCCCTTGTCTTCAAGCCGTTGTTCGGCGCCAGCCCGATCAACATCTACAGCGTGTGGGGCATGATCTGGGTGCAGGGGCTGCATCTGGCCCCGGTGGCCTTCCTGCTCATGGTCGCCGCGTTCCGCGCGATGGACCCCTCGCTGGAGGAGTCCGCCGCGATGTCCGGCGCGGACCGGCTGACGGTGCTGCGCCGGGTGACGATGCCGCTGCTGCGCCCCGCGATGATCTCCGCGGCTCTGCTGATGTTCGTTCAGTCGCTGGAGAGCTTCGAGGTGCCGGGACTGCTCGGTCTGCAGAACGGCATCTACGTGTTCACCAGCCGGATCTACTTCGTGCTGCGCGCCTATCCGATCGACTACGGCGCCGCCGGTGCCTACGCCATCGGGCTGCTGGTCATCGCCGCGGCGGGCGTGCTGCTCTCCGGCTGGATGCAGCGCTCCTCGCGCAACTTCCAGACGGTGACCGGAAAGGCGTTCCGGCCCCGCCCGGTCGAACTCGGCCGGGCGAGGCCGTTCGTCGGCGCCGGCGTGATCCTCTACTTCCTGATCACGGTCGTCCTGCCGGTCGCCGTCCTCGTCTACGCCTCCCTGCTGAAGTACTACGCGGCACCGACCCGCAAGACCCTCAGCCAGCTGACGTTCGCCAACTACCGCACGCTGTGGCACCAGCCGCTGGCGTTCACGGCACTGAAGAACTCCCTCATCGTCGGTATCGGCGCGGCGACCGCGGTGATGATCCTGACCTCGATCGTCTCCTGGGTCGTCCTGCGCACCAGGGCGCCCGGGCGGCGGCTGCTCGACCTGCTGGCGTTCACCCCGATCGTCATCCCCGGCCTCGTCCTCGGCCTCGCGCTGTCCTTCGTGTATCTGCGCACCCCGCTGCCGATCTACGGCACGCTGCTGATCCTGCTGATCTCGTACTGCACCCGCTATCTGCCGTACGGCATGCGCTACTCGTCGTCGGCGATGGCGCAGATGTCCCCGGAGCTGGAGGAGTCGGCCGCGGTGAACGGCGCCTCCTGGTTCCAGACGTTCCGGCGGGTCCTGCTGCCGCTGATGAGCGGCGGCATCCTGGCCGGCTGGGTCTACATCCTCGTCGTGTCCTTCCGCGAGCTGTCCAGCACGATCCTGCTGTACAGCCCCGGCAAGGAGGTGCTGTCGGTGCTGATCTGGGAGCAGTTCGAGAACGGCCAGTTCACCACGCTCGCCGCGCTGGGCGTCTGCATGGTCGTCCTGCTCTTCCTCCTCGTCTCCATTGCCTACCGCTTCGGCGCCCGCTTCGGGCTGCAGAACGACTCCGCGAACTGATCGAAGGGACCCTCAGCAATGTTGACGGTCGAATCCCTCAAGAAGAGCTACGACGACACGGCCGCGCGCAGGTCGAGGCGCCGCCCCGACGAGGGCAACCGCGTGTACGCCGTCGGCGGGGTCGACTTCGAGGTCCACGACGGCGAACTGTTCACGCTGCTCGGCCCGTCGGGCTGCGGGAAGACCACCACCCTGCGCTCCGTCGCGGGCCTGGAACGCCCCTCCGCAGGCCGTGTCACCCTCGGCGGGCGCGTGCTGTTCGACGACAAGCAGGGCATCAACATGCGCGCCAACCGGCGCGGGCTCGGCATGGTGTTCCAGTCGTACGCGATCTGGCCGCACATGTCGGTGTTCAAGAACGTGTCGTTCCCGCTCGAGGTGATGCCCCGCGCCAAGCGCCCCGGCCGCAAGGAGATCGAGGAGCGAGTGGAGCAGGTCCTGGAGGTGATCGAGCTGGGCGCCTACGCGTCCCGGCCCGCCACCAAGCTCTCCGGCGGCCAGCAGCAGCGCCTCGCCCTGGCCCGCGCCCTGGTGACCCGCCCCGAGCTGATGCTGCTCGACGAGCCGCTGTCCAACCTGGACGCCAAGCTGCGCGAGAGCATGCGCTTCGAACTTAAGCGGCTACAGCGGGAGTTGAACCTCACGGCGATCTATGTGACGCACGACCAGGCCGAGGCGCTGGTGATGTCGAGCCGGATCGCCGTGATGAACCAGGGCCGCATCGAGCAGATCGGCAAACCCCGGGAGATCTACACCAGGCCCGCCACCCGGTTCGTCGCCGAGTTCATCGGCACCTCCAACTTCTTGGAGGCCAAGGTGACGGCGGTGCGCGGCGACGAGGTGGAGGTCGACACCCCGCAGGGCCGGCTCCTCGCGCACAAGGTGGAGAAGCTGCCGATGGTCGGGGACACGGTGCTGATCTCGATCCGCCCGGAGTGCGTCGACCTGACCCGCGAGCGGCGCGGCAATGTGCCCAACGAGTGGTCGGGCACGGTTCTCACGCGGGCGTTCATGGGCGATGTCGTCGACCACATCGTGGGCGTGGGCAATCTGGAGATCCGCAACAGGTCCAACCCGACGCTGTCGATCCCGCCGGGGACCGAGGTGTATTTCTCCGTCACCCCGGACAAGGTGACGCTCGTCCCGGTCGACTGATCGATGGCGCTTCCCCAGGTACTGCGCAATCGGGACTTCGGCCTCTACTGGGGCGGCGTCGTCCTCTCCCAGATCGGGACCAGGGGCGCCGTCGCCGCCAATCTCTACCAGGTGTACCAGCTCACCGGTTCCACCGCTCAGGTGGGACTGGTGGGCCTCGCCCAGGCGGTGGCCCTGCTGGTGCTCTCGCCCGTCGGCGGGATCTACGCCGACCGGCTGGACCGGCGCCGACTGCTCCAGGTCACGCAGTGCGTGGCGCTGGTGGTGTCGGCGGCGCTCGCGGCGGTCACGCTGGCGGGCGCCGCCACCGTGTGGGCGGTCGTGGTCTCCTCGCTGCTGGCGACGGCGGCGGCGACCTTCGACCAGCCCGCGCGGCAGGCGCTGATCCCGGCGATGGTGCCGCGCGAACGGCTCGTCGACGCGTTCGCGCTGCTCAACCCGTCGCGCGAGCTGGCCGTGCTGGTGGGCCCCGCGTTCGCGGGCGTCCTGATCGCCGTCGGCGGACCCGGGGCGGTGTACGTCTTCGACGCGGTCACCTACGGCGCGCTCGTCGTCGTCCTCGCCCTGGTGCGGGTGCCGCCGCTCAAGGTCGACGTCGAGCGGCGGTCGCTGTGGCACAGCATGCGGCAGGGCGTGCGGTACGTCGCCGAACGGCCCGTGGTCTGGCAGCTGATGGGGCTGGACATGACCGCCACGGTGTTCGGCGCCTACCGGGTGCTGCTGCCCGCCTTCGCCGCGCAGATCCTGCACGTGGGCCCGACCGGCTACGGCCTGCTGTCCGCGGCGCCCTCGGCGGGCGCGCTGATCGGGTCGGTGTGGGTGTTCCGGCTGGTGCGCACCGCACGCGCCGGGCGGATCGTGCTGTGGGGCACGGCCGCGTACGGCGTGGCCGTGGTCGGTCTCGCGCAGTCGCGGACGTTCCCCGTGGCGATCGTGATGGCCCTCGCCCTGGGCGCCGCGGACGCCGTCGCAACCACCGTGCGGCACGCCGCCGTCCAGGTGGAGACGCCGGACGAGCTGCGCGGGCGCGTCTCGGCCATCTATCAGATGTGCTCGCGGGGCGGACCGGCGATCGGCGACTCGCTGATGGGCGTCGCCGCCGGTGCGCTCGGCCCGGTCGTCGCGCTCACGCTCGGCGGGCTGGTGCCGACGGCGGTCTCCGCGGCGAGCGCCGTACGCAGCCGCACGGTCCGCGAGTACAGCGTGCCGAAGGCGGAGCCCGCCACCTCCTGAACCTTCGACTCCCCCTCTATGTCCTGCTGTTGGGAGACACATTGAGTACGCACACCACGACCGGGGTCACCCACTATCACGTCCAGAAACGGCGGCGCGCCGCCTTCATCGAGGAGTGGCGCAAGAACCAGCGCACGGTGGTCGCGCTGGAGGACGTCGTCATGCACCCGACCGAGCGCGGCAGCCGGGTCGGCGTGTACGTCGGCGCCGACGGAGACCGGCCGACACGCACCATGGACGCGCTGGCCCACGAGCTGGACCCGGGGGTGACGACGACGGTCCACCGGCACTCGTGGGACGCCATGGTGTTCGTCGTGGCCGGCTGGGGCTGGACCGAGATCGACGGCAAGCGCGTCGACTGGGGGCCCGGCGACTCGCTGCACCTGCCGGCCTGGTCCTGGCATCGCAGCGGCAACGAGGGCCAGGACACGGCCCGTTACCTCACCTTCTCCAGCCAGCCGCTCCTCGAGACCATGGGCATGGCCGTCCTCGATGACGCGGGCCACACGCCCGTCTCCGAGCTGGCGCCCAGGCCGCCGTACTCCCCCGGCCGCGACGGCGCCGACCCGTACGCCACGCGGCTGCGGCGGCTGGCCCGGGACCAGGACGCCCGCCGCTCGGGCCGCCTGCACACCAGCTGGGACGAGCTGGAGCTGCGCAACACCCCGCGCGGCACCCGCACCACCTTCCTGCTGGACCGTGCCATCGGCTACCAGGCATCCGGCATCACCATGGCCATGTTCGAGATAGGCCCCGGCCGCGCCCAGTCGATGCACCGGCATCCGGGCGAGGCGTGGCTGTACGTCGTCGAGGGCAGCGGTGAGAGCTATCTGGGCACCGAGCCGGAGGGCGGCGAACGGCACCCGTGGAAGAAGGGCGACATCATCGTCGTCGACCACTTCCTGTGGCACCAGCACATCAACACGAACCCGGAGCAGACGGCCAAGGTGGTCCGCATCCACATGTTCGACAGCCTGCTGGAGACGATGCGGGCGCTGTGCGATCCGCTGGTGCTGTTCGAGGAGCCGCCGGAGCACATCCGTGACGCGCAGGCCGGCGACCCGTCGACGATCGAGTGGCCGGCGCTGACCCGCCCCACCTGGCCGTGAACGGGGGACGGACGCGGTGAGCAGCGCACTGCCGCAGGGCGTGGCCGGGATCCACGCCCTGCCCGCCGACCACCACGACGGTCCGTGGGACTCGGTGATCATCGACCCGCGGGTCAAGGAGCGGCTGCTCGCGACCGCCGTCCTCGTGCTCCGGCACGGGCGGCGGCTCGCGGGCTCGCCCGTGGCCCCGCACGGTCTGGTCGTCCTCGCGGGGCCGCCCGGCACCGGCAAGACCACCCTGGCCCAGGGGCTCGCGCAGGCCGTCGCGCGCACGCTGGCCCCGCACGGGTCGACCACGCTCGTCGAGGTCGACCCGCATGCCTTTCCGAGCGAGATGCTCGGCGAGAGCCAGCGCGCGGTGTCCCGCCTGTTCCGGGAGACCCTGCCGGAGCTGGCCGCGCGCCGCCCGCACACCCTGGTCCTCGTCGACGAGGTCGAGGCCCTCGCCGTACGGCGGCACTCGGCGTCTTTCGACACCAACCCGGTGGACGTGCACCGGGCGACGGACGCCGTGCTGAGCGGTCTGGACGTGCTGCGGGCCCAGCGCCCCGGCACGCTGCTGGTCGTCACGACGAACTTCGCCGAGGCCGTGGACGACGCGTTCCTGTCCCGGGCCGATCTCGTGGTGCACACGGAGCTGCCCGACGAGTCGGTGGTGCCGAGGATCGTCGCCGACTCACTGCTCGGCCTCGCCGCCCAGTGGCCCGAACTGCGCGCGCTGGCCGAGGACTCGGCGCTGCACCAGCGGGTGGGCAAGCTGCTCGCCGGCCTGGACGGCCGGCGGATCCGCAAGACCGTGCACGGGGCTCTGGCCCTGCGCCTGGAGACGGCGCGCGAGCCGGGGCGGCTGAGCGCCGACGATCTGGTCACGGCGGCGGAGGAGGCGGCCGCGCGCGCATGAATTCGGCCCCGCACCCGTCGGCAAGGGTGCGGGGCCGAAGCGTTGCCGGTGCCGGTCAGGTGGTCTGCGGTGCCTCGTACCCGGGGGCGTCCTCCAGGAAGTGCACCGTGTCGTAGCCCAGGTGCTTGAAGACGCGGTTCTGCGCCGACAGCAGCCGCAGGGGTGTGCCGTCGTAGGAGAAGAGCTGGCAGACGTGGTTCTGGGGGACGTACAGCGTGTCGCCCTTGGTGATCTCGTGCCGGGTCGGTTCCAGCGCCACGCGCGCGTAGTACTTCTCGGCGATCTCGGCCTCGACCTCCCACTGGAGGGCGTAGCCGCTGCCCTCGAGGACGTAGAACACCTCGTCGGCCATCTTCCAGTACTTGCCGGAGCGGCTGCCGGCGGGGATGTCGAGCTCGAAGGCGTCGATGGAGAAGATGCGGGCGTCGGTGCGCTCCGGCGAGGACATCACACGGACCCGGCCGAGCGGGGTGTCCTCCCAGCTGGTGTCGGCGACCCCGATGACCTTCTTGCGGTCCAGCACGCCGGGCGTCCAGATCCGGGACCAGTCCTCGCGGGGCCCGAACTCGGTCTCGCGCTCGACGGGGCCGCTGCGTCCCTGCTGCCACAGGCCCATGAACATCCAGGTGCTCTTGGCCTTCACAACGAGGGCGGTGGCGGTCTCGTCGTACGGGTTGAAGTGGCGGTGCACGGAGTCGGTGTGCACGAAGACCAGGTCGTCCTTGGTCCAGTCGTAGCGCTGGTCGTCGTGGATCTCGTAACCGCGGCCCTCAAGGATGTAGAAGGCCGCCTCGTTCTGGTGGCCGTGGCCGTGGTTGCTGGACTGCGGCGGGAGTTCGACGAAGTGGACCTGGATGGTCTGGGTGAGGAAGTCCTCGTCCCCGGGGCCCACCCGCCACCACGTCCGGGACTTCTCGCTGTCGCCGGAGTGGGCCACCTTCGCGTCGTCGACGACCACGGTGTCATCCCGAACCCGCTCGACCGCCAGCTGCCTGCGGCGGAACTCGCCGAGTCCGTACGTCTCCGAGGTCAGGCCGCGGACGAAGACTCGCCCCTTCTTGCCCATGGTGCCTCCTGTGCCGGCCGAAGCCTTCTTTGATCACCTGATGGTCTAACCATAATGCCTTAAGCGGAGACGCAAAAGAGTCCCGGGCCCAGCAGGACCCGGGACTCGCCCGTCACCGCCCACTACTTGCCGGGCCCGTCGCCCTTCACGCGGGAAGCTGTCCGCTTCAGGTGGGTGCGCATGATCTCCGTCGCGGCGTCCGCGTCGCGCGCCGCGATCGCCTCGACGAACTTGCGGTGCTCCTTCGACCCACGCTGACCCATCTGCGGCTCGACACTCTGCGCCTCGCGCAGGCTCATCAGCAGGGGACCGTGGAAGGACTGCACGAGCATCTCGATGGCGGCGTTGTGCGTACAGGCGGCCACGCGGGTGTGGAAGTCGGCGGACATCTCCATGTCGTAGGTGCCCTGCTTCACCGCCTCGGCGTGCTCGTCGCACAGGGCGCGCAGCGCGTCCAGGTCCTCCTCGGTCGCGCGCTCGACGATCAGCGGCACGATGCCCAGCTCGAAGACCAGCCGGGCCTCGGTGACCTCGGAGGCCGTCACCGGCGACAGGGACAGCAGATCGGCGAGCCCCTCGCCGACGCGGCGCGAGGACGGGGCCGTCACGAACGCGCCGCCCCGGGCGCCGACCCGGATCTCGACCAGCCCGCTGGCCTCCAGGCTGCGCAGCGCCTCACGCACGGTGACGCGGCTGACCCCGAACTGCACACACAGTTCCCGCTCGCTGGGCAGGCGGTCGCCGGGCTGCAGCCGCTCCTCCTTCAGCAACAGCCGGATCTGATCCACAATCAGCTGCGAGACTCTGCTCGAGGAGACCGTCTTGAACAGGCCCTCGGGCGCGGCGGCGGGACGCTTGGCGGAGGTCTCGTCTGCGGTCCCGGCGCTCCGGGGCCGGCTTGGTCGCGATGGCATGTGCGCATCCTCCCATGGTCAGGGGCTTCATTGACGTGCACTCTCGCAATGGCTTAAAGTCATACCAACAGACCAAAGACTGGCCGCCGACTCGCCGAGGAGGACTGTGACGGTGGGACTCCAGGACGTCGAGGCACTGCGCGAGCGGATCGCCGTCGCCTGCCGCGTCCTGGCCGTCACCGGTCTCGTCGAGCACATACTCGGGCACGTCAGCGCCCGTACCGGCGCGGACTCGCTCCTGGTGCGCGGGCGCGGGCCCGCCGAGCGGGGCCTCGCCTTCACGGTCGTGGACGACGTCCAGGAAGTCCGGCTCGACGGCACGGGCGAGGTGCCGGCCGACTGGTCGGCGCCGGGCGAACTGCCCATCCACACCGAGGTGCTGCGCGCACGACCGGACGTCACGGCCGTGGTGCACGCGCATCCGCCCGCTGTCGTCGCCGCGTCCGTGGCGGACCTGCCCTGGCTCCCGCTCGTGGGCTCCTACGACATCCCGGCCGCCCGACTCGCCCACGACGGCATCCCCGTCTGGCCCCGCTCCGCGCTGATCCGGCGCCGTGATCTGGCCGAGCAGATGACGGCCTCGCTCGGGGACCGTCCCGTCGTCGTGCTGCGCGGGCACGGTCTGGTCGCCGTCGGCAGCGGTGAGCCCACCCACGCGGTCGCCGAAGCCGTCACCCGGGCCCTCGCGGTGGACTCGCTGGCCCGTATCACGCTGGCCGCGGCCGCCACCGGCGCCCCGCTGCGCCCGATCCCCGCCGAGGACCTCGCCGAACTGCCCGACCTGGGACCGGCGTTCAACGTCGCCTCGATGTGGCGTCACCTCGCGGCCCGTGCCGAGCACGAGGGTCCGGGCCAGCCATTGCGCCCCTGACCAGCGCCGACACACGGTCCGCACCTGGGACACGGCGGCACGCCGCCTCGTGGAGTTCTACCGAACGGATCGGGCCCGTCACTTGATCATGTGCCGCAGCAGCGCCGTCACCGCCGGCGGGCATTCCCCCCGGAGGTGGACGATCCTGACCGTCCAGGTGGGCGGGTGTTCGACGAAGAGGCGTATCGGCAGGTCGGGGAAGTGGGCGGCCAGGGACGGGGGCAGGATGCACACGCCCAGGCCGTGCCGGACGAGATCGGCGGCGCCCAACACGTCGTTCACCTCGAAGACCGCGGTGCGCTCGACGGAGCAGGCGCGGAACGCCCTGTCGACCGAGTGACGTACTCCCCAGCCTAGGGAGAACTCGACCAGCGGCAGCCGGGCCGTCTCGGCGAGGGTCACCGGTCGCTCCGTCCGCAGCGGGCCGGTCGCGGGGGTGACGAGGACCATCTCCTCCCGCGCGAGCACACGGGACACGAGGCCGCGCGCCTGGGGGGCGTCGAGCGCGCCCACGGCCAGGTCCAGGGTGCCGTCGCGCAGTTCCTGCGGGATCCCGCCGGTCGGCGCCTGGCGCAGCCGGACCACGACGGCGGGGTGTTCGCGGTGGAAGCGGGCGAGGGCGGGCGCGACACCGGTGTACAGGCCCTGCATCACGCCGACCGTGATCTCGCCGCTCAGTTCCCCCTTGGTGCGCTCGACGGCCAGCCGTGCCTCGCCCGCCGCGCGCAGCGTGTCCCGGGCCGCCGACACGAACGCCTCCCCCGCCGGCGTCAGCGACACGCGATGGGTGGTGCGGTGGAAGAGCCGTGCGTCCAGCTCGCGCTCCAGGGCGCGGACCGTCCCGGAGACCGCGGACTGCACCACGTGCAGCCGGCGTGCCGCCGCGCTGAACCCGCCCTCCTCGGCGACCGCGACGACGACCTCCATCTGCCGCAGATCCATGCGCCACCCCGCTCATTTTCGGAAGCTCATCTCCATATGAGATTACCGTCATCGTTCTTCATCTGCGCCGAAGGGGAAGCGGGGACGGCAGCACCTGGTTGAAGAACATGAGCGCCGACGCGGCCGCCGGTCCAACCGTCACGGGATTCGGAGTGTCTCCATGTCCATGCTGTCAATCGCACGCAGCGTCCCCACCGCCGAGGCATCCGTGCCGGAGGAGCGGCGGGCCGCCCGCCGGTACGGTGCCGGGTTCTGGACCATCGCGGCGGTGTTCGTCACCGCCATGGCGTTCTCCACCGTGCCGACCCCGCTCTACCCGCTGTACCAGGCCCACGACGGCTTCTCGACGTTCACCGTCACGATCGTGTTCGCCGTGTACGCCGTCGGTGTCCTGGTCAGTCTGCTGCTCGCCGGGCATGTCTCGGACTGGGTCGGCCGCAAGAAGGTCCTCGTCGGGGCGCTGCTGCTCGAACTCGTCGCCGCGGTCCTGTTCCTTGCCGCGCCCTCGCTGCCGGTCCTCCTCGTCGCGCGGCTGGTCACGGGTCTTGGGGTCGGCATGCTCACCGCGACCGCCACCGCGCATCTGCACGACCTGCACACGGCGCACCGGCCGGGCGGCTCGCCGCAGCGGTTCGAGATCGTGTCGACGGCCGCCAACATCGGCGGTCTGGGCGTCGGCCCCCTGGTCGCGGGCCTGCTCGCCCAGTACCTCGGTGCGCCGCTGCGCCTGCCGTACGCCGTCGTCGGCGCACTGCTGCTGATGGGGATCGCCGCGGTCGCCCTGACGCCGGAGACGGTGCGCAGGCCGCAGGTCAGGCCGGCATACCGGCCGCAGCGGGTGAGCGCCGACCACGGCGACCGTGCCGGGTACATCGCGGCGGCCGCCGCAGGATTCGCCTCCCTGGCGGTCTTCGGACTGTTCACCTCCCTGGTCCCGGGCTTCGTCGGCGGCACCCTGCACCATCCGTCCCGCGCCCTGTCCGGGCTGATCGTGTTCTCGGTGTTCGCCGCCGCAGCGGTGGCCCAGACGCTCTCCGGCAGGCTCGGCGACCGGGCCCGCCGTACGACCGGGCTGCTCGCGCAGGCCGCCGGCGTGATCGTCCTCGCGGTGGGCGTGCACACGGCGAGCCTGCCGGTGTTCCTGGTGGCGGGGATCATGGCTGGGGTCGGTGCCGGGGTGCTGTTCAAGTCCGCCGTCGGCTCGGTGGCCGCCATGGCGGCCCCGGCCCGGCGCGGCGAGGCCCTCGCGGGTCTGTTCCTGGCGTCCTATCTCGGCCTGGCGCTGCTGCCCGTCGGTCTCGGCGTGGCCACCCGGTACACCACCATGGCGGCGGCGCTGACCTGGTTCGCCGTCGTCGTGCTCGCCCTCCTGGCGTCCGTGGCGGTCCTGGCGCGCCGCCGCTGACCGCTCACCAGGCGCTCGACTCCACGGCGATCACCGGCACCAGCCCGCCCCGGACCGTCTCCAGGAAGGTGACGATCTCGGCCGCGACGGAGCGGTGCTGGAGGTCGTTGAGGACGTCGTGGTGAGCGCCCCTGACCACCGAAAGCCGGGCCCGGGACCAGGACTTGGCGGTCCGGGCGAGGGCGTCGCGGTCCGCGAGCGGGTCGGCGTCACCGATGAGGAACAGCGCCGGTACGTCCGTCCCACCGCCGTACGCCGTGGCCAGCAGGCCCTCCGGTACGGGGGTGTCGAGGGAGCCGCGTCGTACCTCGGGGTCGTCGGTGAGCGTGCCGCGGTGGACGGGGCAGGAGGTGCGGACGTCGAGTTCGTCCTCCCAGGTGCCCGCGGCGGTGGCGGTACGGCCCGGAAGTCCCGCGAGGACGACGGCGTGCGGCCGGTCGGCGGCGGGGACCGTGTCGCCGCCGAGGAGCGCGGCGAGCGCGGCGGCGCCGGTGTCGGCGCCCACCAGGACGACGGGCTGCGCCACGCCGGCGTCGGCGGCGGTGCCGGTCACGGCGTCGGTGAGCCGGGCGGCGAGCGCGTCGAGCGGGCCCGTCGGGTCCTCGGGGTCCAGGACGCGGACGCGGTAGGCGTCGGCCGCGAGCCGCCTGCCCAGCCGGGTGAAGGTCGCCCGGGTCTCGCCCCGGCCGGGCAGCACCACGATCGTGCCGCGCGTGCGCAGGCCCTCGGGGGCGTGGAAGTCGGTGTACTCGGTCATGTCGTGCTCAGGGCTCCTGTGGGCTCGGGGCGGGGTTCGGGCTGGGGTGCCGGCCGCCAGCCCAGGGCGGGTGCCACTTCGGTCGCGATGAGTTCGAGGGCGCGGATCGCGGCGTCGTGGTCGGGGACGGCGGGGTTGAACTGGGTGATCAGGTCGGTCGCGACGGGCAGGACCCGCTCGCTGCGGAGCGCGGTGACGATCTCCTCGGGGGCGCCGTAGAAGGAGTGGAAGCGGTGCAGGGCCTCGTCCTGGCCCAGGCCCTGCCGGAAGGCGCCGTGTTCGGCCATGCGGAGCGCGGCCCGGTGGACGTCGTCGCCGATCTGGCGGAGCGCGGTGCGCCGGTCCTTGGCCGGGAACACGAACCGGGACAGGCCGATCCGGGGGCGGTGCGGTCCGTCCCAGGCGGCGAGGAACGCGTCCGCCCAGGGGCGCTGCACCTCGTCGGTGGGCGCGTCGAAACCGTACGCCGCCCGGTTGAGCAGCAGATGGGAGCCGCCGCGCGCGGCGTACGCGGCGCCGTCGGCGCTGAACACGCCCTGCCAGATCCGGTCGCCGAAGTCGGCGGCGGCCGGCTGGATGCGGAATCCGGGCGTGCGCACCTCTTCGCCCCGCAGGGCCGTGCGCAGCAACTCCAGGTGTTCGCTGGTGAGTTCGCGCTTGCGGGCGGGGTCCTTGCCGAACACGGCGTACTCCACCGCGCTGGAGCCGCTGCCCACGCCGAGTTCCACGCGGCCGCCGCTGAGCGTGTCGACGGCGGCGACGTCCTCGGCGAGGCGGACCGGGTCCTCCAGCGGAAGGATCGTGATGGCGGTGCCGAGCCGGATCCGGCGGGTCCGGGCTGCGGCGTGGGCGAGGAAGGTCCACGGCGAGGAGAGGCCGCCACCGCCGAGCGGGACGTGGTGCTGGGCGACCCAGCCGACGTCGAAGCCGAGTTCGTCGGCGGCGACGAAGAGTTCCTGGGCGTTGCGGTAGGTGCGGGCCGGGTCGTCGTCCCGGCCCTGGACGTGGGTGAGGAAGCCGAGCCGGAAGCGCGGCGTCGGTGTGGTCATGGCCGGTCCTCAGCCGTTCACGAGAGCGGCGGTGGTGTGGCGGTTGGCCGGGACCGGCAGGCCGAGGTTGCCGCGCAGCGTGTCGGCCTCGTACTCGGTGCGGAACAGCCCGCGCTTCTGCAGGGTCGGGACGACGCCGTCGACGAACAGGTTGAGCTCGTCCTCGGTGCGGAAGGCGAGGTTGATGCCGTCGAAGGTGGCGGCGTCGAACCACCGCTCGATGGTGTCCGCGACGGTTTGCGGCGCACCGACGAACGGCGACCGACGGAACTCGCTGACGGACTCGGCGACCTGGCGCAGCGTCAGGTTCTCTGCCTTGGCCCGCTCGATGAGCTTCGCGGCTCCGGTCCGGCCGCCCTTCTCGGCGAGGTGGGCGACGTCCGGGAACGGCGCGTCGAGGTCGTGGACGCTGAAGTCGTAGGCGCCGAAGGAGCGGCCGAGCAGGGCGAGATTGCGGGCGAAGTCGTTGTCCTCCTCGAAGATCTCCCGCTCGCGGCGCCTGGCCGCCTCGTCGGTCGTGGCGACGACCGGGCTTCCGTGGATGAAGATCTTGATGTGCTCGGGGTCTCGGCCGTAGGACGCGGTTCGCCGCTTGATGTCCGCGTAGTACTCCTGCGCCTGCTCCAGCGAGCCACCCGGCGCGTAGATGCCCTCGGCGACCTGCGCGGCGAGATCGCGGCCCTCCTCGGAGACCCCGGCCTGGAAGATCACCGGCTGCCCCTGCGGGGAACGGGAGAGGTTGAGCGGGCCGGCGACCTTGAAGTGCTCGCCCTCGTGGTTCAGTTCGTGCAGCTTGGCCGGGTCGAGGAAGACACCCCGTTCGACGTCGGCGGGGAACGCGTCGTCCTCGTACGAGTCCCACAGCCCGCGCGCGACCTGGACGAACTCCAGGGCGCGGCTGTAGCGGGTGGTGTAGTCGAGGTGCTCGTCGAGCCCGAAGTTCTTCGACGCTCCGGTGTCGAAGCTGGTCACGACGTTCCAGCCGGCCCGGCCGCCGCTGATGTGGTCCAGGGAGGCAAAGCGGCGGGCGAGGTTGAAGGGCGAGTTGTACGTCGAACTCGCCGTGCCGACGAGGCCGATGTGCCGGGTGTGGGTGGCGACCGCCGACAGCAGCGTGAGCGGCTCGAGGCGGTTGAGGTAGTGCGCCGGGTAGGTGGCGTTGATGAACTGGCTGTCGACGATGAACAGGGCGTCGAACAAGGCGTGTTCGGCGGCCTGGGCCTGCCGGATGTAGTAGTCGATGTCGATGCTGGCGTTCTTCGCGACGCGCGGGTCCTTCCACAGACCGTGCTGGCCCGGGCCGCCGACGCCGTAGGGGTGCAGGGCGAGGTGGATCGTGCGGGACATGGGGGTTCCTCTCATGGGTTGGCTCAGGCGTTCAGCAGTGCGCGGAGTGCGGCGCGTTCGGCCCGGTCGGCCGGGGCCGAGCGGAGGGTGGGGGCGGAACTGACGAGCAGGCGGGTGTAGTCGTGCCGGGGGCGGCCGATGACGTCGCGGGCGGCGCCGACCTCGACGAGCTCGCCCTGGTAGAGGACCGCGATGCGGTCGGCGGTCCCGGCGACGGAGCCGAGGTCGTGGGAGATGAGGACGAGCGCGACCCCAAAGGCGCGCAGCTCCTTGAGGATCTCCAGGATCTGGACGCGGTTGGCCGAGTCCAGGGCGCTGACCGGCTCGTCGAGGATGACCAGCCGGGGTTCGGTGACCAGGGCGCGGGCCACCGCGACGCGCTGCCGCTGGCCGCCGGACAGTTCGCCGGACAGCCGGTCGAGCAGGTCCGGGGTGAGCCGGACCCGGTCCAGGAAGGAACGGGCGCGCTCGGCGGCCTGCGCGCGCGGCACACCCTGCACGAGCAGCGGCTCGGTCAGGGACTCCGCGACGGTGAGGTCGGGGTCGAGGCTGCGCAGGGGGTCCTGGAAGACGTACTGGACCACACCGCGCCGGCGCAGTCCGCGCCACTGGCGGTGGCCGTACGCGCTGACGTCCTCGCCGGCGATCCGGATCGTGCCGGCGGAGGCACGCACCAGGCCGAGGACGGCGCGGGCGAAGGTGGACTTGCCCGAGCCGGTCTCGCCGATGAGGCCGAGGGTTTCGCCGGGCGCGACGTCCAGCGAGACGCCGTGCAGGGCCTGGCGGCGGCCGCGGCGCAGGCCGTAGTGGACGTCGAGTCCGGTGACCTCCAGGACCGGTCGGCCGGCCGTCTCCTCGCTGGTCACGATGGATCCTGCGGCGTCAGGAACTTCTCCAGGCCGTACTGTTCGTGCTCGGCGATCAGGAGTTGGGTGTACTCGTGCCGCGGGTCGTGGAGCACCGCCTCGACCGGGCCGTGCTCGACGACCTCGCCCTGTCGCATGACGAGGACCTCATCGCACAGCTGGGCGACGACGGCGAGGTCGTGCGAGACGACGACGAGGGCGAGGCCCGCCTGTTCCCTCAGGTCGGCGAGGAGGTCGAGGATCTCGGCCTGGACGGTGACGTCGAGGGCGGTGGTGGCCTCGTCGGCGATGAGGATGCGCGGGTCGGCGGCGATGGCGGCGGCGATCAGGACCCGCTGGAGCATGCCGCCGGAGAGTTCGTGGGTGTACTGGGTGTAGACCAGCTCCGGGTCACGCAGGTGTACGGCCTGGAGCAGTTCGAGGGCGCGATGGCGGGCCTCGCGCCGCTTCAGGCCCTTTTTGACGCGGACGACCTCGGCGATCTGGGGGCCGACGCGGATCGAGGGGTTGAGGTAGGACGCCGGGTCCTGGAAGACGGCGCTGATCGTGGCGCCGCGCAGGGCGGTCCACCGGGCAGGGGTCAGGGTCGCGATGTCGGTGCCGGCGATCTCGATGGAGCCGCCGGTGACCTCGAAGTGCGGGGGCAGGATGCCGAGCGCGGCCCGGCAGGTGAGGGTCTTGCCGCTGCCGGACTCGCCGACGATGCCGACCACTTGCCCGGGCGTGAGCTCGAAGCTCACCCCGTGGACGATCTCGCGGTCGGTGACCCGGTCGCCGATGCGGACGTCGCGGACGCTGAGCACGGGCGCGGGGGTCACGGATGTCGTACGGGTCTGTGCGGGGGCGGTGTTCTTCGAGAGGGTCGTCATCGCGGACCTCCGGCGGCGACGGGTTCGGTCGGCTCGGAGCGGTTCGCGCGGGCCTTGCGGGTGTTGACGAGGGCCCGGCCCGCCTCGCCGGAGACGTCGCGGATCGCGTCGGCGAGGAGGTTGCTGGCCCAGACGGTGACCATGATCAGCAGTGCGGGTGCCACCGGTGCCCACGGCTGGTGGCTGAGGTAGCCGAGGTCGGAGGCGAGCAATCCGCCCCAGGTGGGTTCGGGTGGCTGGACGCCGATGCCGAGGAACGTCAGGCTCGAGACGATCACGAAGCCGACGCCGATGGTCTGGGCGAGCGCGACCGCGATCGGCGGCAGCACCTTGACCCAGACGTGCCGGCGGACGATCCAGCCGATGGAGGCGCCCGAGACGATCGCGGCCTCCACGTACTGCGAGCGCGCCACCGAGAGCGTGGCGGCGCGGGCCACCCGGTAGAAGAGCGGGGAGACGAGGGCGCCCGTGACGAGCATGGCCTGGGTGATGCCGTTGCCGAGCAGCGCGATCACGGCGACGGCGAACAGCAGGAACGGCAGGGCCACCAGGGTGTCGGTCAGCCGGAGGGTGATCCACTCGAAGACGCGGCCGAGGTAGACGGACAGGATGCCGGGGACGGCTCCCACCACCAGGGCCATCAGGGCGACTTCGAGGGAGCCGAGCACACTGACGCGGGAGCCGTCGAGGAGCCGGCTGAACACGTCACGGCCCAGGTAGTCGGTGCCCAGCCAGTGGGCGCCCGAGGCGGACGCAAGGGTGTTGTCGCTGGTGGTAAGCGGGTTCTGCGGGGCGAGCAGGGGGCCGAAGGCGGCGAGCAGGGCGACGAGGACGAGGATGCCGACGGCGATCCGGCCGGAGTTCAGCGCGAGGACACGGCGCACCATGGTTCACACCCCCCGCTGAGCGGCCGGCGTGACGCGCGCCAGCACCAGGTTGACGATCAGGTTGAACACGACGACCAGGACGATCGACACCACGAGCACGCCCTGCACGGCGGGTACGTCACCGGCCTGCGCGGAGTCGTTGGCGAACCGCCCGAAGCCCTGCAGCCCGAAGATCCACTCGGTGACGACGGAGGCGCCGACCAGAGCGGGGAACTTCAGGCCGAGCGTGGCGAGCGCGGGTCCGAGGCCGTTGCGCAGGACGTGGCCGAAGAAGATCCGACGGGGACTCAGGCCCCGGACGACCGCGCCCGTCACGTAGTTCTCGCGGTAGGCGGCGACGAGACTCGTGCGGAGCTGGCGGGCGACGTCGGCGACGACGTCGCAGCTCAGCGCGAGCGCGGGCAGGGTGATGTGGGCGAGCCACGGGCCGAACCCCTGCGCCGCCGGGACGTACCCCGCGGACGGGAACAGCTGGAGTCCCACCGCGAAGACCGCCACCAGCACGATCCCGACGACGAACGCCGGCATCACGGAGATCAGGGTGACGAATCCCGTGATGGCGCGGTCGATCCAGGTGGTGCGGCGCAGTGCGGCGACCGTGCCGAGAATGAAGCCGATGAGGACGCCGAGGATCAGCGCGAAGGTCGCGACGGACAGGCTCACGCCGAGGCCGAGGCCGATGAGGGTGGAGATGTCGGCGCCGTTGACCCAGCTGGCGCCGAGCTGTCCGTGCAGGACGCCGGTGAACCAGTCCCAGTACTGCGTCAGAAACGGTCGGTCCAGGCCCCATTGGGCCTCGATCCGGTGGATCGCCTCGGGAGTCGCCTCCTCGCCCAGCTGGATCCGCGCCGGGCTGAGCCCGCTCAGTGACCGGAGCGCGAACGTCACGAACGTCGCGACCAGGAACACCGGTACGAAGATCGCGACCGACCGGGCGAGGGTGGCCAGGACACGGCCGAGCGTGTGCCGCACCCTGGCCAGGGCGACCCCGTGACGGCGGGCCGGTGCGAGCGGTACCGCGGTCGTGGTCATGGGGGTGCCCCCTCTCTGTGGTGAAGGTGGTGGACGGGGGACGGGTTCAGTGGGCGCCGACGGTCACGCCGGTCCAGTCGATGTGCGCCGGGTTCTTCGGCAGCGCCGAGACCGACTTGCTCTTGGCGAAGAGGTTCGGCGAGCAGTACGTGAACACCAGCGCCTTGCTCTGCAGGCCGGCCCGGGTCGCCGCCTGCAGGACCTTGGCGTAGTCGGGCGAATCCAGCGGCGTACGGCGGACCTTGGCGGCGGCGGCCTCGAACCCGGCGGGCTCGTACGGCGTGCTGAGGTTCAGCGGGCCGTTGGGTCCGAAGTGGGCGGTGAGGGTCTGCAGGGCGGAGTCGCGGCCCGTGGTGCCGTACAGCGAGAACGTGAGGTCCTTGGCGAAGAACGGCGTGGCCCAATTCTTGTCGATCTTGATGTTGACGGTGATCCCGACGGCGGCCAGCTGCGACTGGACGATCTCGGCCTGCGGGTCCTCGGCGGGGATGACCAGGTCGAGCTTGAGGTCACCGCTCTTGTAGCCCGCCTCGGCGAGGAGCTTCTTCGACTCGGCCGGGTCGTACGGATAGGCGTCGGCGGACTCGGGGTCGTAGGCCACGTATCTCTTGGGGAACGGCTGGTCGGTCGCCTCGCCGTAGCCGAAGGTCAGTTTGTCGACGAACTCCTGGCGGTTGATCGCGTGGCGGACGGCGTCCACGACCCGGTCGTCCTTGAACGGCGCCTTGTTGACGTTCAGGCTGATGTTGGAGGCGTTGAAGCCGGGCTGGACGAACACGTCGAGTCCGGCCTTCTTGGCGGCCTTGGCCTGGCTCGGGTCGATGTCGGCGAAGTTGTAGACGCCGGTCTGGAGTCCGGAGACCACGGTCGACGCGTCGGGTGCGGAGGTCAGCTCGACGTTGTCGATGTGGATGTTCTCGGCGTCCCAGTAGTCCGGGTTCTTCTTCAGCAGCACCTTGGTGCCCGGTATCAGCTGCGTGACGACGAACGGGCCCGCGCCGACCGGGTTCTGGTCGAGCTTCGTAGCGTTCGCGGCGGCCTTGGGGCTGGCGATCTGCAGGACGCGCTCGCCCAGGAGCTGGGGGATCTGGTAGTCGACCTGGGTGAGATGAACGACCGCGTCGAGGCCATTGGCGTCCACCGACTTGATGGAGGTCAGGTCGCCGAACAGGGCGGAGTTCTTCTGCTTCTTGGCCCGCTCGATTGCGGCCTGCACGGCGGCCGCGTCGACCGGAGCGCCGTCGCTGAACTTCAGGCCGGGGCGCAGATGGAAGGTGATCTCGTCGCCCTTGTCGTTGTACTCCCAGCTCTTGGCGAGGTCGGGAACGGCCTTGCCCTGGGCATCCGTCCGGGTCAACGAGGCATAGACCAGGGAGAGTTCACGGAACTGGGCGCCGCTGCCGGAGACCACCGGGTCCCAGTGGGCGGGGAAGTACGAGGAGGCCCACTTCAGGGTGGCCTTGCCCGAGGCGCCGGCGGAGGCGTCGCCGCCGCAGGCGCTGAGGGCGGGGGCGAGCAGGGCGACGAAGGCGGTCGACAGGGCGGCGAGCCGCAGGCCACGGACCGGCCGTGCGTCGTCTCTGTGGATGCGATGGATCGTGAGTCGAGCGGACATATCGTTCTTTCTGTGACGGGTCCCGGCTGCGGCGGGGCGCGCGAGGTCTGGGAGAGCGGGCCGGCCGCGCGGGATCGTCGGCGCATGCCCGGGTGGGCAGGACTGCGGGGGCTTCGTGGCACAGGTCCGCATCGGTCCCGACGGCAGGGCGTGCCGACGGGCCGGCCAGGGGCGGCCCGGAATGCGGAGAGGATGTGCGACGCGGCGCGGGGTGGCAACGCGAGAAGGAGGGGCACTGTTCCGCGGAAGGCGGTCAGCGACAGAGGGCGCTACAGGTGCGCCGCAGGTCCACGTAGCGGCACACCACACCGGGGTGCGTCGTGAGCATGCTGCACATCCTGGGGGCAGGCTCGACTCGCTGTCAATGGACACCAATTGATGTCTCATTCGCTGGGACGGTCTTCGCCGCAGATCAGAGGGGGTGAGGAGTAAAGGACTCTCGTTGATGTTCATTCGAACGCAACACGGCGGAGGCCCCGCTTCACACGCGGAGCCTCCGCCGTCGTCCCGGTCCGCGGCAGCGCGCCGCCCGGCTCACTCCACCGGCGGTTCCTGCTCCAGCACGTACAGCTCGGGCAGGTTGACGACGATCGCCTCCTGGGTGCTGCGGGCGATGACGACGACCGCCTCGGCGTCGGGGCTGGGGTTCTCCTCGCGGTGCGGGACGAAGGGCGGCACGAAGACGTAGTCGCCGGGGGCGGTGCGGATCCGGATCTCCTCGGGCGTGCCGGAGGAGTCGTCGAGGAAGACGAACTCCGGGTTGCCCTTGACGACATGGATCGCCGTCTCCGAGGCGCCGTGGTGGTGGTTGGAGGAGGCGGTACGGGGCGAGACATGGGTCTGACCCATCCAGATCCGTTCCGATCCCACGGTGGCGCCGCTGATCGCGGCGAACCGCCGCATACCCTCCGTCTGCGCGGTGCCGCCGTCGAGGTCGCCGGCGCGGATGTGGTGCAGTCGCGCCCGCAACGGCGTGACGGGTCCGGGGGGTTGGGTGAGGTCGGGGTGGAACGCGTCGTGCGAGGTCATGGGAGTTCCTGCTCGTCGAAGGGTACGGGTGGGCCCGGCGGCCGGCGCGGGACGCACCGGCCCGGCGGAATGGATCGGGCGGCTTCGACGGTAGGGGCACGTGGACGGCCGCGCCGCTGCGCGGTCCGCCGTCCGGTCGTCGGCGGGTACGCCCATGATCCTGCGGCGACGGTAGAGAGCCCGGCAAATGGATGTCAAGATGTGTCCAATGGCGTCGCAGGGCAGCCCGGGCCCCGGCGAGGGCCGGCGTTGCGGCAGGCGACCAACGACATGGAAGACGGTGCACATGCATATCTCGGCGAAGGCCGACTACGCGGTGCGGGCGCTGGTCGAGCTCGCCGCGGACAGCACTCGACCCCTGACCTGCGAGGGCATCGCGGCGGCGCAGGAGATCCCGTTCCGGTTCCTGAAGTCCGTCTTCCGCGACCTGCGGACCGCGGGCCTGGTGCGCAGCCAGCGCGGCTGCGAGGGCGGGTACTGGATCGGGCGCGACGCCGGTGAGATCACGGTGGCGGAAGTGATGACGGCCGTCGACGGGACGTTCTTCACGGTGCGCGGCGAGTCACCCCAGGACCTCGCCTACCCGGGCACGGGGCGGGGGGTGCCCGGGGTGTGGCAGGACGTGGAGGCGGTCGCCCTCGCGCTGCTGCGGCGCACAACCATCGCCGAACTCGCCGCCCGGGGGGCGGCACGCTCGGGCGGCGCAGCCGGCCGGGAACCGTCGGCGGTCGGCGCATGAGTGCCGAACCGCCTGCCGATCGACCCGCCCTCACCGTCACGGAGTTCACCGATCCCGCGTGCCCGTGGGCGTGGGGCTCCGAGCCCGCCGTACGGCTGCTGCGTACGGCCCTCGGTCCCCGGCTGCGGTGGCGGCGCGTGTTCGGGATCCTCTTCGACGAGACCGACGACCCGGCCCCCGACCCTGGCGCCGAGGCACGCTGGTACGAGGGGTTCGTACGGGACGTCACCCGGCACACGCGGGCGCCCTGTCCGGCCCGGCTCCAGTGGCTGACCCGGACCAGCTGGCCCACCTCCGTCGCCGCCAGGGCGGCCGAGGCACAGGGCGAGGAGCAGGCCGAGCGTGTGCTGCGGCGGCTGCGGGAGAGCACGTTCGTCACGGGGACGCCCGCGGACACCGCGGCCGGTGTGGCCTGGGCGGTGCACGGGGTTCCCGGCCTCGACGTGGACGCCCTGCTCGCCGACTCCGCGTCGCCGCGCGTACGGAAGGCGGTCGAGGCCGACCACGCCGAGACACGCCGGCCCAGCCGTGAGGTCCGCGAGCTCGACGCGCCGGGGCCGCATCCGGGGCGGGCCAAGGAACTCGAGGACGGGGTACGGCGCTACGCCCTGCCGACGCTGCTCTTCGAGGGTCCCGGCGGCCGTGTCTGCGTACCGGGATGGCGTCCCGCGCGGACCTATCTCGACGCGGCCGAGCGGGCGGCGGGCACCGCGCTGCCGACAGCCGGACCGCTGAGCGCCGATGGCGCGCTGGAGCGCTGGCGCAGCCTCACCCTGCCCGAGCTGAAACTGCTGACGGGCGGACACGCTCCTCCCTCGGCCGCGGTGGAACTCCCTACGGGAAACGGCGTGTTGTGGCTCCACCCCGACGAGGCGGCCTTCCATCCGGCCCTGCGGGAACCTCATCCCGACGCGGCGGCCGGGTCGGCGAGTCCCGAGCAATGAGATACCAACAGGTGTCCATTGACATGACCGTCATGTGGCGATGAAGATGTCGACCATGCACGCGATGCACCTCTGCGTTCTCTGCCGCTACGTGGACTACCGGCGCACGTCCAGCGCGCTCTGTCGCTGACCCGCGCGGCCCTGCCGTCGGCCGCCGGCCGGTGAGGCGATTCCGGCCCCGCGCACGAACGTTCCGCACCGCCGCTCCCCGTGACCTGACCGCGTGCGCTCGATCGAACACGACACGAACACGGGCTCTCCTTCCGCACGCCCGGCCAACGGCACATGTGCGTCACCGTCCCCGGACCGCCACCCCGGCCTCTCCACCACCCCGGCCCCCGTCGCCGACACTCCCGCCAGCCGCCGACGCTCCCTCCCCCGGCCCGATTCCACCCGCGCCGAACCGCCCCCGCCCACGGGGCCGTTCGCCCTCGCCCGAAGGGAAGCCGCGTGACCACCTCCGCCAGCCCCCGTCTCACCCCTGCCCCGACCGGCCTCGGGGCCGACGAGACCCTCCGCAGCACCCTGCGCCGCCACGCCGCGGGTGTCACCGTGATCACCGTGCCCGGCCCGGCCGGCTTCACGGCGACCTCCTTCACGTCGGTGTCCCTGCGTCCCGCCCTGGTGTCCTTCTGCATCGGGCTCACCGCGTCGGCCGCGCCCGCCGTGCAGCGCGCGGACCGGTTCGCCGTGCACCTCCTCGGCACCCAGGACACCGCCGTGGCCCGCCGGTTCGCGACGAGCGGCATCGACCGGTTCGCGGGTGTCGCCTGGGACGCCGGGTCCGACGGCCTGCCGTTGCTCGACGGGGTGAGCGCCTGGCTGAGCGCCCGCGTCACCCACCGCCAGACGCTGGGCGACCATCTGCTGGTCGTCGGCGAGGTCGACGACGGCACGGTCGTCCGCGACATCACACCGCTGGTCCACCACGACGGCGCGTTCGCGTCGGCGCTGCCACTGACCTGACGGACCGTCACGGGCTCCTCATGGGCTCGTCATGGGCGAACACTATGAACACAACCGATCAGGGCATGGTCCGGCGTCCCGCCCGTTCCTAGCATCGCTGCGCGCGGCGCGACGATGCGCCGACGAGGGCGAGGAGCAGATCCTTGATCAGGCGAAACCCAACACCGCTGACACGCAGAGGACTTCGCGGCAGGCTGCGCGCGGCTCTGGCAGCCGGCGCGGCGGGCATGGTCGTCGGCGCGCTCACCGGCGCGGCGCCCGCCGCCCCGGCCACCGTTCGCCCCGCAACCCCCGCCTGTCCGACCGCTCTTGCCGAGAAGGCCACCTGCTACACCGGCCAGGACACCAACGGCGCTTACTACGCCATCGCCGTGCCGAACCACTGGAACGGCTCCCTCGTCGTGCACGCCCACGGCGGCCCCGACCTGGGCGACGGCTCGGACCCCACGCGCAGCCTCGACGACCTGGGGCGGTGGGCGGTCATGGTCGACCAGGGCTACGCCTGGGCCGGTTCGTCGTACCGGCGCGGCGGATACGGGACGCGGATGGCCGCCGCCGACACCGAGAACGTACGCCGCCTGTTCGTCTCCGAGTTCGGCACGCCGAAGCGGACCTATGTGCACGGCCAGTCCTGGGGCGGTGACGTCGCGGCCAAGGTCGTGGAAGAGTACGGCAGGAAGAACGGCCCGTACGACGGCGCGCTGCTCACGAGCGGGGTCCTCGCGGGCGGCTCACGCGGCTACGACTATCGCGTCGACCTGCGGGTGGTCTACCAGTACTACTGCCAGAACCATCCCCGGCCCACCGAACCGCAGTACCCGCTGTGGCAGGGGCTGCGCGCCGACTCCACCATGACGACCACCGGCCTGCGCGCCCGGCTCCAGGAGTGCACAGGCTACGCCTCGGCTACGCAGGACCGCACCGCGCTCCAGCAGCGCAACCTCGACGACATCCTCGCCGTCACGAAGATCCCGAAGCGCACACTGGAGTCCCATCTGCGCTTCGCCACCTTCACGTTCCGCGACATCGTGTGGTCGCGCCTCGGTGGCCGCAACCCGTTCACCAACGAGGGCGTGCGGTACGCCGGTTCGCACGACGACGCGGCCCTCAACGCGGGAGTGGAGCGCTTCTCGGCCGATCCGACCGCCGTGCGGGACCTGTCGTACGACAGTGATCTGACCGGCAAGGTCGCCATCCCCGTCCTCACCCTCCACGCGATCGACGACCCGACGGCGTTCGTCGAGCACGAGGCGGCGTACCGTGCCACGCTCCAAGGCGCCCACCGGGACCGGTACTTGGTGCAGACGTTCACCGAGGAGCACGAGCACAGCCAGCTGAGCGACTCCGAATACGCCGACTCGATCACGGCCCTGGACACCTGGGTGCGCACCGGGAGAAAGCCGACCCCGGCGTCTGTCGCCGCATCGTGCGCCACGTTCGACCGCACCTATGGCACGGGCTGCTTCTACGACCCCGGGTTCCACCCGTCGTCGTACGCCTCGCGGGTGCTCGCCCGGCCGGGCGGGAGCGAGTGGCCGGCGATGAGCGCGGTGCGGGAGAAGGCCTGGAGCCGGGAGGCGGGCGTGGGGATCGCGCCGTAGCCGAGGCGTGCGCGAGCGTGGGGATCGCGCCGTAGCCGAGGCGTGCGCGAGCGCAGTCAGGCAGAGCCGTTCCGGCGTACCGCGCCGCTGCGCGGCGTGTGCCCGGGGCCGGGCGAGCCGGCGCCGTGCCAGAGTCCGTGTCCATGCGCGCCGCCTACATCACCGAGCTCGGTGGACCCGACGTCGTCCGGTACGGCGAACTGCCACCGCCCCGGCCCGGCCCCCACGACGTGCTTGTCGACGTGGAGGTGAGCGCCGTCAATCCCGTGGACTGCTTCGTGCGTTCGGGGGCGTACCGCACCCCGCTGCCGTTCCCCTTCGTCATCGGCCGCGACCTCGCGGGCACCGTCGCCGAGGCCGGTCCGGCAGGGCTCGGCTTCCGGACGGGCGACCGGGTGTGGTGCAACAGCCTGGGGCACGCGGGTCGGCAGGGCACGGCCGCCGAGCAGGCGGTCGTGCCGGCGGACCGGCTCTACCGGCTGCCCGACGAGGTGGCGGCGGTGGACGCGGTGGCGCTGGCCCACGCGGCGGCGACGGCGCACCTCGCGCTGTTCACGCACGGGCGGCTGCGGGCCGGTGAGACGGTCGCCGTGCTCGGCGCGGCGGGCCATGTGGGCAGCGCGCTCGTCGTGATGGCGGCGCGCTCCGGTGCCCGGGTGATCGCCGTCGCCGCGGCCCGGGACGAGACGTACGTACGGCTCCTCGGGGCGACCGAAGCCGTCGACTACCGGTCCCCCGAGGCAGGCGAGCTGATCAGGGCCGCCGCACCCGACGGCGTGGACGTGCTCGTCGACACCTCGGGTCGCAACGACCTCGCGGCGACGGTGGAACTCCTCGCTGACCGGGGGCGGATCGTGGTGATGTCCGGGCTCGACACCCGTCCCGTGCTGCCCGTGGGGGCGCTGTACACGCGGGACCGTTCGATCCGGGGATTCGCCATCTCCCACGCCGACACCGTCCAGCTCGCGGACGCCGCGCGCCATGTCAACTCCCTGCTGGCGGCCGGCCATCTGCGGCCGCGCTCCGTCGAGGAGCTGCCCCTGAGCGCGGCGGACGAGGCCCACCACCGCATGGAGCGGGAGAGGCCGGCCGCCAAGCTGGTGTTGCGCGTACGAGGCTGAGCGTCCGGCCGGGCCGCGACCGCCCGGGACGAACGCGTGTCCCGCACCGCCAAAACCTTTCACCCCCTTGGACACCCTTTCGACGTGAGCGTGTCTGCCTGGGGCATTGGTCTGGCACACCGGCGCCCCCGCGCGCCGGATCACACACCTCAACGACCCCTCGAACGCGCGTCGGCCGCCCGGGCCCGGTGGCTGCGTACCGGGGCGCGGCGCTACGTACCGGGTGCGGCCCGATACGTACCTGGTCGTGGACCGGTGGCTTTCGGCGCCCGCCGTCGGGTCACCCGCTTGGCGCCGATCAGCACCCGGTAGCGCTCACGCTCGGCGAAGTCCCCCAGCGTCCAGACGGCCGGCCGGCCGATCTCCGCGCACAGGTGCAGGACGCGGTCGTCGTGCAGCCGGACGCCGACGTGGGCGCCGTACGGCTCGTGCGTGCGGTTGAACAGCAGCAGGTCGAGGGGGCGGCCCGTGGTGACCCGGGTCATGGCGTGGGTGTCGGTCCACAGGTCACTCGAGCGCAGGTCGGGTACGGACAGGCCGAAGTGCCGCAGTACCGCGTAGGCGAACAGCTGGCAGTTGGCGCCGGGTTCGAGGCCGGGGCGCTGCGTGACCGCCCGCGACCCCGGGAAGCGGGCACCGTCGTAGGGCACCGACCAGAAGGCGGGCGGAAGTTGGGCGAGCAGCGGATCCATGGGGTCCAGCGTGCCCTGGTCCGATGCGGTCGGACCAGGGCACGGAGGGTAGTCGCGTCAGCCGAGGGACCAGTGCTGGAGCACGGAACCGGAGTCGGCCTCCTGGGTCACCGGTGTGCCGTCGGCCGTCGAGGCGGTGGTGAGGAGCAGTCCGCTCTTGAGCGAGGTGAGGGTGTATCCGGCCGGTACGGCGGTGACGGTCCAGCGCTGGTTGGTGCCGCCCGTGCAGGTCCACTGGATGATCGCGGCGCCGGCGGAGGTGGAGCCGCCGTTGACGTCCATGCACAGGTGGGACTCGGAGTTGGTGATCTCGTAGGAGCCGTCGGGCTGTCTGCTGAACTCCCAGGTCTGGTTGGCGCCGCCGTTCGGGGTCCAGGTGACGAGCTGGGTGCCGAAGTCCGTGGAGTGGTCCGGGACGTCGAGTGCGCGGCCCGAGGTGGTCAGGGTGTGCGGCCCGGTGAGGACGGGCTCGACGGTCCAGTCGAAGGAGGTCGACGCAGTGGCCGAACCGGAGGTGGCGGTGACCTTGACGGTGGTGGTGCCTTCCGTGGTGGGCGTGCCGGTGACGATGCCGGTCTCGCTGATGGACAGCCCCGGCGGCAGGTCCTTCGCCCGGTAGGTCAGTGCCTTGCCCGCGGAGTCGGCGCCGTCGATGCGCAGGGACACGGCCGTGCCGACGGTGACGGACTGGGCGCCGGGGTTGACGAGGGAGACCGTCTCCGGGGCGGGGCCGGTCGGGGTGAGGCTCAGGGTCTGCTCGGCGGCGGTGCGCTCGTCGCCGACGGAACTGCCGCTGCTGTCCGTCCAGTTGCGCACCGGGGTGGTCTCGGCGAGCCGCCCGGAGGCCCCGGAGAGGCCGAGCACGAGTCCGCTGTAGCGGTTGACGAGCCGGTACGTCCCGGTGGCCGTGCCGTCGGCCTTGGCACCCGGGATCACCCACCACTGCTGTCCGACGCTCGCTCCGTTCGCCGGGGCCGGGGTGACGGTGCTCCGCCTGCGCTGCGCAAGAGTCGCACGAGTGCTCCTTGTTGCCGAAGGGCCGGGTGCACGGAACGATCCGCGCCCCTCGGCTCCCTCCGCCATGGACTCGAGTGCTCCCCTTCTTGCACTTTCGGCACGGTCCTGAAGTCCCCGCAGACACGACAAGGGCGGGCCCGCACCTGCGCGGACCCGCCCGTGCCGTGCCGGTCAGTTCGCGCCGGCGCGCAGCTGCGACAGCGTGGCAGTCGTCAGCGGCCGGGGCGCGTTGTCGGCGTCGACGAGGACGACCGTGCAGGTGGCCGCGTGGGTGAGGGCGGTGGTGAGGCTGCCGTCCGCGAACTGGGCGAGGGGACCGCGCGGCGAGCGGCCGACCGCGATGGTGCCGGCGCCCACGTCGGCGGCATGCCGGGCCAGGACACGTCCGGCGGCGGCGTGGTCGCCGACGCTGGTGAGGATCTGGCCGGTGGCGGTGATGCCCTGGGCGGCGAGGCGGTCGAGGTGGGCGGTGACGGCGGCGCGGGCCTCGTCGTGCGTCTCGGTGTCGACGGCCTGTTCCTCCACGACGGCGGTCTGCTGCACATGCACGACCTCCAGGGGGCTGCCGGTGTCGCGGGCGAGCCGGGCCGCGGCGTCGACGATGTCGGCGGCGCGGTCTTGGGCGCCGACGGCGACGATCACGGGAGGCGTGCTGCCGCTCGGGCGGCTGCCGACCGGGGTGAGCGCCGGGGCGACGGACTCGGTCTCGCCGGTGCCCTGTTCGGCCTGACGGAGCAGTCGGTGGCCGCTGGCCAGGACAGGGATGGCGAGGACGAAGGTGGCTGCGCCGACGTAGAAGGGGACGCTGAGGTCGGTGGCATCGGCGAGCTTGCCCGCGACGTACGGCGCCAGGCCGCCGCCGATGAAGCGCAGGAAGCCGTAGGCGGAGGAGGCCACCGGGCGCTCGACCGGGGAGACGAGCATGACGGCCTGGGTGGTGAGGGTGTTGTTGATGCCGATGAACGCGCCGCTGACGATGACGGCCACGATCACCGTGGTCGGGTTCTTGACGCCCGCGGCGATGACGGCCATCACGATGCCAAGGCCGAGGAGGTTGGCGTAGAGAACGGGCGCGGTGCCGTAGCGGGCCTGCAGGCGCGGGGCGAAGAAGACGCTGAAGGCGGCCACCAGCAGGCCCCAGCCCGTGAAGACGAGCCCGAGCTGATGGGCGCTCAGCTCCATCGGGTACGGCGCGTAGCCGAGCATCGTGAAGAAGCCCCAGTTGTACAGCAGCGCCATGATGCCCATGGTCAGCAGGCCGCGGTGACGCAGTGCCCTGATCGGAGCGAGGGGTGAGGTGACGCGCGCCGGTTTGGGCAGCGAGGGCACGAAGGCGACGGTGGCGACCAGGGCGATGGCCATGAGGACGGCGACGCCGAAGAACGGGCCGCGCCAGCTGATTGCGCCCAACTCGCCGCCCAGCAGCGGTCCGACGGCGATGCCGAGGCCCAGCGCGGTCTCGTACAGGATGATCGCGCCGCCGAAGCCGCCGCTGGCCGAGGCGACGATCACCGCGAGGGAGGTGGCGATGAACAGGGCGTTGCCGAGGCCCCAGCCGGCGCGGAAGCCGACGATGCCGTTGATGGAACCGGACGTTCCGGCCAGCGCCGCGAAGACGACGATGACCGCGAGGCCTATGACGAGGGTGCGCTTGGCGCCGAACCGGCTGGAGAACCAGCCGACGATCAGCATCGCGACCGCGGTGACGATCAGATAGCTGGAGAACAGCAGGGAGACCTGGCTGGGCGTGGCGTGCAGGCTGTCGGCCAGGGCGGGCAGGATCGGGTCGACCAGGCCGATGCCCATGAACGAGATGACACAGGCGAACGCGACGGCCCAGACGGCCTTGGGCTGTTTGAACGGGCTGGCAGCCGGTGCATGCGGTGCACTCATGTGCGCTTCTCTTCCACAGAGTTGAGGGGAGGGGTACGGGGTCAGGAGCGGGCCTGGCGGTCCTCGATGGCGCGGGCGAGGGCCGGCAGGGCGATCAGTACGGCGCGCTGTTCCGGCTCGGTCAGCTCCCCGATCAACTCCTGGAGGGCAGAGGCACGTTCGACACGCCGCTGCCGGACCACCTCCAGGCCGGTGTCGGTGACCTCCACCAGCACCCCCCGACCGTCGGTGCGGTCGGCGGTGCGCCGTACCAGCCCAGCACGCTCCAGCCGGGTCACGAGCTGGGTCATGTTCGGCTGGGAGACGCCTGCGGCCCGGGCCAGTTCGGTCAGCCGAAGCGGACCCTCCCGGGACAGCCGGAACAGTGTCGCGGAGGCCGCCGTGCTCAGCCCGCCGGTGGTGGCGCTTCGGCGCACGAAGCGGACCATCTGCTCGGTGGCGATGATCAGTTCCTCCGCCGACGCCCCGGGGACCGCCGGATCCATAACCCGCTTATGCATAGCCCTATTATGCACTTAGATGTAGCATGAAACAAGATCTGGAGCCGCGGAACACCGTCAGCCGGCCAGGGACTTGGTCCACTGCGCGACGGTCAGGACGTCCGCTTGACGCGGGAACACCTTCTCGGTGAGGACGCGGTGCACCTCCGGGTCGGCGTCCAGGCAACCGTCGGCCAGGACGGTGAGCCGGAAGTCCAGGTCGGCGGCCTGACGCAGGGTGGACAGCACGACCCCGCCGGTAGCGATGCCGGTGAGGACCAGGCTGTCGATCTCGCCCGCCCTGAGCACCAGGTCGAGGTCGCTGCCCGCGAACGCGCTCACGCGCCGCTTGGTGACGACGGCCTCGCCGGGCCGGGGTGCCACCTCGGGGTGGATCTCACTGCCCGGGTCGCTCTCGGTGAACGCGCCGGACCGGGCGGCGGCCGCGAACGTCCTGTTGCGGGCGCTGATCTCCGGATGACCGGCGCGGAAGCCGACGACCACATAGATCACCGGAAGGCCGGCGGCCCGGGCGGCGTCCACGGCCTCGCGCAGGCGCGGGAGGTAACCGCCGCCGTCGTCGAAACGGTCCACGATGGAACGCTGGACATCCATTACGAGCAGTGCGCTGTGCGCCATGGCCGGGGTCCTTTCCGGGGTGTTGTCGGGGTTCACTTGACCGGTCGGCGCGCGTCGGCCGCCGGTGCGTCACCGGCCGTGCGAGGTGCGGGACCCGCCGCCGCAGCCCCCTTGCTCGGGCGGCCCGTGACGGAGGCGTCGCGGCCGCGCAGGGCCGAGGCGAAGGCGGAGACGAGGGCCATGCCCGCCGCGACACCGAAGACGATGGTCAGCCCGTGGTGGAAGGGCCCGGAGACCAGTTGCGGGAAGAAGGTGTGGCCGGTCAGGGCGGCGCGCTGGGCCGCGGACAGTTGGTCGAGCGCGCCGCTCGTACCGAGCAGATGGCTGATCGGGTTGTTGCCGAGGAACGTGGCGAACAGTGTGCTCACCGGCGGCAGCGACGCGGCCTGCTCCGCCGTGGCGGCCGGTACGCCGTGCGCCTGGAGGCCGCTGCTGAGCGCCGACGGCAGCGAGGTGGCGAGCCCCGAGACCATCAGCGAGAAGAACACACCGATGGACAGGGCCGTACCCGAGTTCTGGAACGTGGAGCGCATGCCGGAGGCCACACCCCGGTACTCGGCGGGCACGCTGCCCATGATCGACGACGTGTTGGGCGCCGAGAACATGCCCTGGCCGAGGCCGTTGAGCAGCAACAGGGCGGCGAACAGGCCGTAGTCGAAGTTCACCGGCAGGGCCAGCATGCCGAGGAAGGACACCGCGACCACGACGAGGCCCGTGGTGGAGAACAGACGGGCTCCGAACCGGTCGGACAGATATCCGGAGACCGGGCCCGCGATGAGGAAGCCCAGGGTGAGCGGCAGCATGAAGATACCGGCCCACAGCGGGGTGTCCTCGAAGTCGTAGCCGTGCAGCGGCAGCCAGATGCCCTGCAGCCAGATGATGAGCATGAACTGGAACCCGCCGCGGGCGATCGCGGTCAGCAGGGCCGCCAGGTTGCCCGCGGCGAAGGACCGGACCTTGAACAGCGAGAGCCGGAACATGGGTTCGGCCACGCGTGTCTCGATGATGCAGAAGAGCAGGAGCAGGAAGAGGCCGCCGAACAGGCCGGTCAGGACCCAGGGGTTGCCCCATCCGGTGGCGCTGCCGCCGTAGGGCTGGATGCCGTAGGTGATGCCCGCGAGGAGGATGCCGGCGCCCGCGGCGAAAGTGATGTTGCCGAACCAGTCGATCCGGCCGCGCTTGCCGGACGCCGTCTCGCGCAGGCTCAGATACGACCAGACGGTGCCGGTGATGCTGACCGGGACGCTCACCCAGAACACCGCCCGCCAGTCGACCGCGGCGAGCAGACCGCCGGCGAGGAGACCGAGGAACTGGCCGGCCAGCGCGGTGATCTGGTTGATGCCGAGGGCCATGCCGCGCTGCCGGGCGGGGAAGGCGTCGGTGAGGATGGCAGCGGAGTTGGCGGTGAGCATGGAGCCGCCGAAGGCCTGCACGATGCGCCACAGGATCAGCCACAGCGCCCCGGCGCCGGCCCGGAACGGGTCGAGGGACAGCGCGACGGAGGCGAAGGCGAAGATCAGGAAGCCGAGGTTGTAGATCTTGACCCGGCCGAACATGTCGCCGAGCCGCCCTAGGACGACGACCAGCACCGCCGACACCAGCAGATAGCCGAGGATCATCCACAGCAGATAGCCGATGTTGCCCGCCGCGAGCGGGTCGAGGCCGATCCCGCGGAAGATCGCCGGCAGCGAGATGATCACGATGGAGGCGTCCATCGTGGCGATCAGCACGCCCAGCGTGGTGTTGGACAGGGCGACCCATTTGTAGCCGGGGCCCGGGGCCTGGTCCTTAGGTCGGGTCAGGCGCGAGAGCCCGGTCACAGTCGTTCCGCCAGTCGGTCGAGAAGGGGCAGGGCGTCGCGGAGCACGTCGCGCTCCTGGGGGGTGAACTCCCCCAGGGCCCGCGTGAGACGGCTGACGGATTCGGAGCGGCGTTGCTCCAGTACGGTCCGTCCCTCGTCGGTGATCGTCACGATGACCCGCCTCCCGTCGGCCGCGTCGGGGCTACGGCGGACCAGCCCGCGTTGTTCGAGTCCGGCGAGCGTGCTGGCCATCGCCTGCGGCCGGACGCGTTCCACTTCGGCGAGCGCTCCCGGCGAGTCCGGTCCGGCGCCGGCGAGGCGCGCCAGCACCGAGACGCCGGACAGTGACACGTCGCCCACGGCGTGCGCCTGCCGCAGCCGACGGGTGATCCGTGCGACGGCCAGGCGCAGGGCGGCGGCGAGCGGGGCGGTGTCCGGGGTCTCGCCCGGTCCGGTGCGACCTGCGGTTTCCTCCACTTCCACAAGTACTAACAGTAGGTTTATCAGTCTGGACTGTTCAACCAAGCTTTAGTAATCACCGAAGAACCGCTCGACGTCGGCCGCGGCGACCTCACCCAGCGTGGACGGGGACCACTGTGGGTTGCGGTCCTTGTCGATGACCTGGGCGCGGATGCCCTCCACCAGGTCGTGTGTGGTCAGGGCCGCACAGGACACCCGGTACTCCTGCTCCAGCACCTCTTCCAGCGACCCGAGCCGCCGCGCCCTGCGCAGCGCGGCCAGGGTGACCTTGAGCGCCGTGGGCGACTTGGCGAGCAGGGTCTCTGCGGCGCCCTTCGCCGCCGTGTCGCCGTAGGCCGCCAGCCGGTCGACGATCTCCTCGACCGTGTCCGCCGCGTAGCAGGCGTCGATCCAGCGCCTCGAAGCGGCGAGTTCCCCCTCCGTCGGCGGTACGACGTGGGGCGCGAGGGCCTCGGGTACGGGCTTGTCGGCGAGGTCGTCGAGCAGCGCGGGCAGGGCTGCCGAAGGCACGTGGTGGTCGGCCAGTCCGCACAGCAGCGCGTCGGCGGCCCCGACGGCGACGCCCGTGAGGGCGAGGTGGGTGCCGAGTTCGCCGGGGGCGCGGGTGAGCAGGTAGGTGCCGCCGACGTCCGGGACGAACCCGATGCCGGTCTCGGGCATCGCGATCCGCGACCGTTCGGTGGCGACACGGACGCTGCCGTGCGCCGAGAGGCCGACGCCGCCGCCCATGACGATGCCGTCCATGAGGGCGACGTACGGCTTCGGGTAGCGGGCGATACGGGCGTTGAGCCGGTACTCGTCGCGCCAGAAGGCCGCCGCGGCGCGGCCGTCCCCGTCGCGGGCGTCGTCGTGGACGGCGCGGATGTCACCGCCCGCGCACAGACCGCGCTCGCCCGCGCCCGTCAGCACGACGGTCTCCACGGCCGGGTCACCCTCCCAGGCGGCCAGCGCCTCGTCGATGCGGCCCACCATCTCGTGGGTCAGGGCGTTCAAGGCCCGGGGCCGGTTGAGGGTGATGTACCCGGCACGGCCGGCGGTGTGCAGCAGGACGGGTTCTTCGCTGCCGGTCATCCGGACTCCTCCAACAAGCAGACTCGCTTCACTCACGATCTTCACGATGCCGGATCCGACCCGCACCCACACACGCGCCCCCATGGACGGCCCTGGAGAACTCCGGACCGCTCCTGGAGAACTCGCTCAGAAAGTCCGCCCGGCGCGGTGCGGAATGCCCTCACCACGGGCCTGGGCGGGGCCGCGCACGCTCCCGCCCGCCGCCCTCGACCCCGCGGCCCGCCCCCGCTCCCCCGCCTCCGCACGCTCCCGTGCACGGCGTCGGGAAATGCCACCTGACCTGGGCATTCAGCCCCACCCGGGCCTAACATCCCCCGACGGAAAGGGGATTCGATGGACCGGAACATTCGTACCGTCGAGGACGTACTCAGGCTCCTCGACGGCCTGTTCGCGCCGGAGGCCGATCGATGGACGGCCGACGGGGCCTCCTGGTGGGACGGGTTCTACGCGGACCGTGGCAAACCAGTGCCGTTCTTCGAGGCCAAGCCGGACGAAAGTCTCGTCTCCTGGGTCGAGCGCGGTCTGATCGCGCCGGGGCGCGCGCTGGACCTCGGCTGCGGTCCCGGCCGCAATGCGATCCACCTCGCCTCGCTCGGCTTCGAGGTGGACGCCGTCGACCTCTCCCCCGTGGCCGTCGACTGGGCGAGGGAGCGGGCTGCGGAGGCGGGCGTCGACGTCCGCTTCCACCGTGGTGACGCCTTCGAGCTCATGGGCAGCGTGCTCGTCGGTCCGTACGAGCTCGTCCACGACAGCGGCTGCTTCCATCACCTGCCGCCGCACCGCCGCGTGAGTTACCTCGCCCTGCTCGACGAACTCCTCGCCCCCGGCGGTCTGTTCGACCTCACCTGTTTCGCGGCGGGCGCGATGGGCTCCGAACTGCCTGACGCCGAGCTGTATCGCCACGCCGGCCTGCAGGGCGGCCTCGCCTACACACCGGAGTCGCTGCGGTGGATCTTCGCCGACCTGGAGGAGGTCGAGCTGCGGCGGATGAACGACGAGCCTCCCAAGTCCCCTTGTTTCGGTGAGCCGTTCCTCTGGACTGCCCTGTTCCGCCGCCCTGGGTGACGTCCACTCACGCCGTGGCCGAGGCCAGCACCGGTTCCAGGGCTCGCACCAACCGGTCGAGCCACTCCCTGCCGGTGCCCCGGACCCATGGGTGCTCCGCACGGAACGCATCCCAGTCGACCCGCCAGTCGGCCACGGCGTCGGGCCCGAACGTGTCGGCCTCGCCGCCCAACGTGCGGCGCAGGACCCGGCGGAGCAGGCGCGGCGAGAGTCCGGTGGCGGGTGCCTCGGCCAGCAGGACGGCGTCGTACACGTCCTTGCCCTGGGCCAGTCCGGCCGTACGGCGGTCGGTGTGGACCCACAACACCTTCCAGGCCAGGGAGAGTTCGCGGCTCGCGGTGCGTACGACGACGGGGGCGCCGCCATCGCCCCGGGGCACCCGGGTCCACACCGGCGCCTCGGGGAGCAGTTCGTCGCGGGCGAAATCGAGTTGGACCGTCCCTGACACTCCGCCTTCCGCGTGCCAGGGGATCAGCAGGCGCACTCCCGGCGTGTCGTACTCGGCGTACGTCCAAGTGCCGTCCCGGTCGGCCGCCTCCGCGTCGAGCAGCACCCCGGGTGCCGCCTCGGGGTGACGTCTTACGCGGTCGAGGAGGTCGCCGTACGGCGCCTGCTGTTCGGCCGATTCCTCGCCGGCGAGCAGCCAGTGCAGTCCCTCCGGCGGCAGGTGGGGGCGTTGTCCACCGGTGCCGAACTCCTCCTCGCGCCAGATCTCGTAGCGGGCGGCGCCATCGGCGGCCTCCGGCCACTGCTGGACGGTCTCGAGGTCGACGTACGGATACGGGTCCAGCGGGTCGACCAGGACGTCGTCCTCCAGCACCACCCAGTCGAGATCGCCCGGCTCCCGTGCCGCGTCGCCCGCCCACGCCGGCATGGCCATGCTGCCGCGCAGGACGAGGGTGTCGCTCCAGGGAGCGTCCGCGATCAGGGCGAGCACATGGTCGAGGGCCGCACGGTGGGCCGTACGCGAGTCGGGGCTCATCGCGACGCCCCGGCGAGCGTGTCGAGCCAGCCCGCGTCGACGGCCGGATTGTCGTCGTACACCACGTACTCCTCCTCGGCCTCCACGACCGGGAACCCGGCATCCGTGAGCGCCGTGAGGAGCGCGGCGAGGCTGTGCCCCGCTTCGGTACGGCCGACTCCGTGGCAGCGCTGGGTGACGAAGCGTTCGTGGCAGTCGGCGTCCAGGGCGCGGCGAGCGTTGCGGGAGACGTGTGCGTCGTGCCGTGTCGCCAAGTCGCGCAGCAGAGGCAGTTCGGCGGTGGTGTCGGTGAGGACCAGTTTGACGTGGTGTTCGAAGTGGCAGGCGGCGTACGGCGGTTCGGCCGCCGCGGTGCGGTCGTGCGGGACGCCCTTGTTCCACGGGGCGGCCTCGATCTTCACGCGCGCAACCTCGAAGCCGGCATCTCGCAGCCGGGCCGTCCACTCGCGGGCCGCCGTCCGCTGCCGGGCGAGGATGCCGTTTCCCTGGTAGGTCAGCATCGGCTGATCCGGGTGGTGTCCGCGATCCAGCACGATCCGCGTGAACTTCATGCCGTGCCGGGCCGCCCAGCGGCGCAGTGGCTCGTCCGCGTCGCCGCCCGGCCGCGCCCGTACCGTCAGATGTGTCTCGAACTCGCCCGTGACCTGCGGTGCTCCGGTGTCTGTCCCCACGGCCCGGGACGCTATCAGCCGGCACCGACAACGCCCCGGCCGCTCAGCCCGGTACTCCCAGGCGCTGGGTGCCGATCACCGCCTGCAGGCGCAGCGCCTCCTCGTCCGACGAGCCGGGTGCGGCGGTGTAGATGACGACCCGCTGGTCGAGGTCGCTGATGTCGAGGACGTCGCAGTTGACCGTCACGGGGCGTACCACCGGATGGTCGAGCGTCTTGCGGAGCGTGGGCTGGTCGCTCACGTCGTGGGAATCCCACAGCCGGCAGCACCGGGCCCTCGACAGCGCCCTCGCGGCGGCCGGCACCACCCTCGCCCAGTGGGACGCACTGCGCGCCATCAGCCGCTCCCCCGGGGCGTCCGCGCGCGAACTGGCCGCGGCGACCTTCCAGAGCGAACAGGCCTTCGGCACGCTCGCCACCCGGCTGACCGCCCAGGACCTGATCGAGCGCCGGCCGGGCCACGGCCGGCGCATCGAGCACCATCTCACCCCCGCAGGCGAGCGGGTCCTGACGGCAGGTCACGGCATCGCCGACGAGGTGCTGGCCGACTGCTTCTCCGCCCTCACCGCCCCGGACCGCGCGACGCTGCTCGGTCTGCTGCGGCGGCTGGGCGAGACGGCTGACGGCTGACGGCTGACGGCTGACGATCAGGCCAGTTCGATGAGAAGGTCGCCGCCCTCCACCTGCTGGATACGGTTGATGGCGAGGCGGGACACCCGACCCGCCCTCGGGGCGGTGATCGCGGCCTCCATCTTCATCGCCTCGATCGTGGCCACCGTCACCCCGGCCGCCACCTCGTCGCCCTCGGCGACCGCGAGGGTCACCACACCGCCGAACGGCGCCGCCACATGGCTGGGGTTGGCCCGGTCGGCCTTCTCGGTGACCGGTACGTCGGAGGCCGCGGCCTGGTCGCGCACCTGGATGGGCCGGAGCTGCCCGTTGAGGGTGGCCATCACCGTGCGCATGCCCCGCTCGTCGGCGTCCCCGACGGCCTGGAGTTCGATCAGGAGCCGTACGCCGGGTTCGAGGTCGACGGCGTACTCGGCTCCGGGGCGCAGCCCGTAGAAGAAGTCCTTGCTGTCGAGGACGCTGGTGTCGCCGAAGGACTGCCGATGCGTGCCGAAGTCGCGTGTCGGGCCGGGGAACAGCAGCCGGTTGAGCGTGGCGCGCCGCGTCTTCTCCAGACCGGTACGGTCCTCGGCGCTCAGCTCCGGCACGGGCCTCGCCTCCGCCCGGCCCTGGAGCGCCTTGGTGCGGAACGGCTCCGGCCAGCCGCCGGGCGGAGTGCCCAACTCGCCGCGCAGGAAGCCGATCACGGAGTCGGGGATGTCGAACCGGTCGGGCGTCGCCTCGAAGGCCGCCGGGTCCACGCCGGCGCCGACGAGATGCAGGGCGAGGTCCCCGACCACCTTGGACGACGGGGTGACCTTGACCAGGCGTCCCAGGATGCGGTCGGCGGCGGCGTACATCGCCTCGATGTCCTCGAAGCGGTCACCGAGGCCGAGCGCGACCGCCTGCGTGCGCAGGTTGGACAGCTGGCCGCCGGGGATCTCGTGGTGGTAGACGCGTCCGGTCGGCGAGGCCAGGCCCGCCTCGAACGGCGCGTAGATCCGGCGGACGCTCTCCCAGTACGGCTCCAGGTCACCGACGGCCTGGAGGTCGAGGCCGGTGGGGTGGTCGGAGTGGTCGGTGGCGGCCAGGATCGCGGACAGGGACGGCTGTGAGGTCGTACCGGCCATGGAGGCGACCGCGCCGTCCACCGCGTCCACGCCCGCCTGGGCCGCCGCGAGGTAGGTGGCGAGCTGACCACCCGCCGTGTCGTGGGTGTGCAGATGCACCGGCAGGCCGAACTCCCGCCGCAGCGCCGACACCAGCTTGGCTGCGGCGGGGGCGCGCAGCAGTCCGGCCATGTCCTTGACGGCGAGGACATGGGCGCCGGCCTCGACGATCTGCTCGGCGAGCCGCAGGTAGTAGTCCAGGGTGTAGAGGCGTTCCGACGGGTCGGAGAGGTCGGCGGTGTAGCACAGGGCGACCTCGGCGACCGCGGTGCCGGTCTGCCGTACGGCGTCGATGGCGGGGCGCATCTGGCCGACGTCGTTGAGCGCGTCGAAGATCCGGAAGATGTCGATGCCGGTGGCGGCGGCCTCCTGGACGAAGGCGTCGGTCACCTCGGTCGGATACGGCGTGTAGCCCACGGTATTGCGACCGCGCAGCAGCATCTGGAGGCAGATGTTGGGCACCGCCTCGCGCAGCGCGGCCAGCCGCTCCCAGGGGTCCTCGGCGAGGAAGCGCAGGGCGACGTCGTAGGTGGCACCGCCCCAGCACTCGAGGGAGAGCAGGCCGGGCAGGGTCCGGGCCACCAGCGGGGCGACGGCGAGGAGGTCCTTGGTGCGCACGCGGGTGGCGAGCAGGGACTGGTGGGCGTCCCGGAACGTGGTGTCGGTGACGCCGAGGAGCGGCGACTCGCGCAGCCAGTGGGCGAAGCGTTCCGGGCCGAGTTCGACGAGCCGCTGCCGGGAGCCCGCAGCCGGCTCGCCTTCCGGCAGCGGGGGCAACTTGGTGAGGGCGGACGGCAGTTGGGGGCGTTCGCCGTGGGGCTTGTTGACGGTGACGTCGGCGAGGTAGGTGAGCAGTTTGGTGCCGCGGTCGGCGGAGGAGCGGGCGGTGAGCAGGTGCGGACGTTGTTCGATGAACGACGTCGTGATGCGTCCGGCCTGGAAGTCCGGGTCGTCCAGGACGGCCTGCAGGAAGGGGATGTTGGTGGCCACGCCGCGGATGCGGAACTCGGCCACGGCACGCCGGGCCCGGCCGATCGCGGACCTCAGGTCCCGTCCCCGGCAGGTGAGTTTGACCAGCATGGAGTCGAAGTGGGCGCTGATCTCCGTACCGGCGTGGGTGGTTCCGCCGTCGAGGCGGATGCCCGAGCCGCCCGGCGAGCGGTAGGCGCTGATCCGTCCAGTGTCCGGGCGGAAGCCGTTGGCGGGGTCCTCGGTGGTGATACGGCACTGGAGGGCGGCGCCGCGCAGGGTCACGGTGTCCTGCGACAGGCCGAGGTCGGCCAGCGACTCGCCGGACGCGATGCGCAGTTGGGCCTGGACCAGGTCGACGTCGGTGACCTCTTCGGTCACCGTGTGCTCGACCTGGATGCGCGGGTTCATCTCGATGAAGACGTGGTTGCCGTCGCGGTCGACCAGGAACTCGACGGTGCCCGCGTTGCGGTAGCCGATCTCGCGGGCGAAGCGCACAGCGTCCGCGCAGATCCGGTCCCGCAGCTCCGGGTCGAGGTTGGGTGCGGGCGCCAGCTCGATGACCTTCTGGTGGCGGCGCTGCAACGAGCAGTCGCGCTCGTACAGGTGGATGACGTCGCCCTGGCCGTCGGCGAGGATCTGCACCTCGATGTGGCGCGGGTTCACTACGGCCTTCTCCAGGAAGACCGTCGGGTCGCCGAACGCGGACGCCGCCTCGCGGGAGGCCGCCTCGATGGACTCGCGCAGTTGGGAGGGCTCCTCGACGCGCCGCATACCGCGCCCGCCGCCACCCGCCACGGCCTTCACGAACACCGGGAATCCGACCCCGTCCGCGGCCCGGACGAGTTCGTCGACGTCGGTGGAGGGGGCTGAGGAGCCCAGCACGGGCACACCGGCGGCGCGGGCGGCGGCCACCGCCCGCGCCTTGTTGCCCGTCAGCTCCAGGGTATCCGCGCTCGGCCCGACGAACGTAATGCCGGCCTCCTCGCAGGCCCGGGCCAGTTCCGGGTTCTCGGACAGGAAGCCGTACCCGGGGTAGACCGCGTCCGCGCCCGCCCGGCGGGCCGCGCCGACGATCTCCCCCACCGACAGATAGGCCCGCACCGGATGGCCGGGGTCACCGATCTCGTACGCCTCGTCGGCCTTGAGCCGGTGGAGGGAGTTGCGGTCCTCGTGCGGGAAGACGGCGACGGTGCGCGCGCCCAGCTCATAGCCGGCGCGAAACGCCCGGATCGCGATCTCCCCACGGTTGGCGACCAGCACCTTGCGGAACATGCTCGACCCCTTCAGCCTGCCGGCGACGAACACCATCGTGTCGGCCGCGCCCCTGCCGTGCCACGCGGCCACGTTAGGGGTGCGGCGAGGGGCTGCTGAAGGCGGGAAACATCACATTGACAGCGCCACGACCGGCCAGGAGCGGCCCCCATCACGCGGCGACGCCCTTGACCAGGCAGAACGCGCCGAGGCTGCTCCCCGCCCTGGACGCCTCAAGTGTGCGCCGCCCATTCCCGGTCCGTGAAAGCGAGCAGCCGTTCGATCGTGGGGGCGTCCGGCAGGGGGCCGTGGTCGCCGGTCACCTTGAGCGCGGACGCGGCGGTGACATGGCCCAGGCGCAGGGCCCTGGTCAGGTCGCCGTCCCGGAGCAGCCCGGCGAGGAACCCCGCGGCGAACGCGTCGCCGGCGCCGACCGGTTCCACCACCTCCGTGGGCAGGGAAGGCACGGTGACTTCCCGGTCGTCGACGAAGACGGTGGCAGCCCGCCCGCCGTCCTTGACGACGAGCAGCCGCGGACGGGAGAGGAGCTTGCGCACGCCGCGCGGATCGAGGTGGGCGCCCCACAGGCGCTGGGCCTCGTCGAGGCCGACGAAGGCGAGGTCGGCGCGGTCGGCCAGGTCGTGCAGGACGGTCGCGGCGGCCGTGTCGTCCGGCCAGAGCGCGGGCCGGTGGTTGACGTCGAAGCTGACGGCGTACGGCCGCCCCGTCGGCGGGTTCGCGAGCGCGCGCTCCACCAGTTCACGGCAGGACGGGGACAAGGCCGGGGTCACGCCGGTCAGGTGCAGGACGGCCGCCCGTGTGAGCCTCGGATCGCCCAGGACGTCGGGTCCGAGGGCCGAGGCCGCCGAGCCGCGCCGGTAGTAGTGGACGCGGGTGCCCGCCGGACCCGGGTCCTTGACGAGCAGGCCGGTGGGCCGCCCGGGGTCGAGCCGTACGCCCGACACGTCGACTCCGGTCGCGGCGACGGCGGCCCGCACCCGTCGGCCGAACGGGTCGTCGCCGAGCGCCGAGAGCCATACGGCGGGACGGCCCAGGTCGGCGAGGTACATCGCCACGTTGGACTCCGCCCCCGCCACGGACAGCCGCAGGCTCGCTCCGGTCTCGAGGGAGTCGGGCGGCTCGGGGGCGAGGGCGGCCATGGTCTCGCCGACGCAGACCACCGGTCCGTCGGCGGGACGCCACGGGGGCGTCACGCCTGCCGCCGTTCCGGCCCGAACAGGGCGTCGGCGTCCGGGCGGTACGCCGCCGCCTGTGGCCCCGGCACCCCCACCCGGACCGAGAACAGGGCGCCGTCGTACGGACCCGGTGTCATAAGGCCCACGGTCGCCGTGGTGATGTGCAGGACGTCGCCCTGGAGACACACCCCGGCGGGCTGACTGGCGGGAAGCCGCACGGTGCGGTCCAGCGTGCCGTCCGGCAAAAAGCGACATACCGTCCCCGTGCCCCAGACCGCTATCCACACGGCGCCCTCGTCGTCGACGGTCATCCCGTCGGGGCTGCCGTCGTCGACCGTGACGAACGTGGCCGGCGTGCCGAGCGCCCCCGTCGCCGGGTCGACCGGGTAGCGACGGACGATACCCCGGGCGCTGTCGGCGAGGTACATCGTGCGGCCGTCGGCGGTGAACGCGGGCCCGTTCGGCACGGTGATGCCGTCCAGGACCCGCACCACCGTGCCGTCGTGGTCCACCCGGAACAGCGAACCGGCGTCCGCGTCGGCGTCGTAGGCCATGCTGCCCGCCCAGAACCTGCCGGACGGGTCCGCGGTGCCGTCGTTCATGCGCAAGGCAGGCCGCGCTTCGGCCTCCGGCCGGGCCAGCCACGTCGGCGAACCGTCGGGCCCGAGCAGGCAGATGCCCGTGCCCGCGGCGGCCAGCCAGCTGCCGGGCCGTCCGGCCACTGGTGCCACCGCGCCCAAGGGGACCGGCAGTTGGGCGAGCGTGCCCAGGGGTGCGGTGGGGTCGTCGGGGGCTGTCAGCAGGCGGCCCTTGAGGATGTCGACGAGGACGAGGCGTCCGCCGGTGAAGCGGATGCCTTCGCCGAGTTCGAGGCGTTCGGGCCGGGTGACGACCGGCGCGTTGCTCACGCGGTGGCCTCCTGTACGGCGGTGCGGAAGGCGCGGGCCCGCTCGCGCAGGGCGGTCGTGCTGCCGCCGTCGGCCGCGTCGCCGACGAGGGGCGAGCCGATGCCGACCGCGCGTGCCCCGGCGGCCAGATAGGCGCGGGCGGCGGCCTCGTCGACGCCGCCCACCGGAACGAACGTCTCGTGCGGGAAGGGACCTTGGAGCGCCTTGAGGTAGCCGGGGCCGCCTGCCTGGGCGGCTGGGAATATCTTCAGCGCCTCGGCCCCGAGCGCGCGGGCGGCGATGATCTCGGTCGGAGTCATCACTCCGGCCAGGACGGGCATGCCGAGGGCGCGGGCGGTGGCAACCCCCTCGCCGAGCCCGGGAGTTACGGCGAAGTCGGCGCCCGCCCGGTGGGCCGCGCGGGCGTCGTCGGCGGTCAGGACGGTGCCGGCGCCGAGGTGCCGGTCGGGGCCGAGTGTCTCGCGGGCACGCTCGATGACGGTCAGGGCGTCCTTGCCGCTCAGGGACACCTCGATCAGCTCGATGCCCTCGTCGGCGAGGGTGAGTACGGTGCTCAGCGCGGCCTCGGGGTCACCGCCGCGCACGATGGCGACCAACCGGTGGAGGGCCAGGGCGGCTTGCAGATCCACGGACACAACTCCTTGTACGGGCAGGCGGGTTCAGGGGCAGCGGCAGACGGGAGTCAGCGTGAGCCGCCAGCGGACCTCGCCGGAGGCGGGCACGCGCGCGGCGTCGCCGGGTCCCGCGTCGGCGAGGTCGAAGACGCGGCCGACCATCGGCTCGACTCCCGTGCTGCGGTAGGGGTCCTGGGCGGGGAATCCGCCGAGGTTGCGCCACAGGGCGGTCGACAGCGGTTGGCCGTCGGCCTCCAGGGCGAGGGCGAGGCGGTGCGTGCCGTCGTGGACACAGCAGTCCGGGGTGTCCACGACGGCGCCGAGCGCGGTGCCGTCGTCCGGTCCGAACCGGTCCAGGGGCAGACCGAGCGGGGCGGGCCACTCGCCCTCGAGCCAAGGCGCACCGGCCGGCCAAGGCTCCGCCACCAGCGGGGCGGCCTCGGGGTGGAGGCGGGCGCGGGCTCCCGGCCGTACACGCAAGGTGGCCGACGGGCTCAAGTCGAGCAGGGCGTGGGCGGCCCAGACGAAGCGGAAGCCGGGGTCGGCCGTCAGCACGTAGTCGGCCTCGGCGCCGACCGCCGTCGTACGGATGGTCCGTGCCAGGGCGAACCGTTCCGCCTGCACGGTGTCGGTGTCGTCCTCGCGCTTCCATGGCCGCGACCAGACGTCCCCGTGATCGGGAGTACCGCGCACGGTCGGGACACACTCCTCCAGCCCGCCCGCGTCGACGAACGCGTCCCCGGGCGACACCTGGTCCCGGCCGGGCGCCTCCCGGTGCCACAGCCACTCGCGTCCCCCGCCTCTCAGCGAGGTCCAACGGCCCCCGTGCGCCGGGTCGGTGACGATCTCGAGGGCCACCGTCACCACTCCGCGAAGGAGCCGTCGGGGTGCCGCCACACCGGGTTGCGCCACGCGTGCCCGGTGCGGTCGGCGGCGCGTACGGCGGCCTCGTCGACGGTGATGCCGAGACCGGGGGCGTCGAAGCGCGGGGCGTGGCCGTCCACGAACCGGAACGGCTCGGTGTCGACGACGTACGACAACAGGTCGACGTCCTTGTTGTAGTGGATACCCCGGCTCTGCTCCTGGATGAGGAAGTTCGGTGTGGCGAAGGCGACCTGGAGGCTGGCCGCCAGTGCGATGGGACCGAGCGGGCAGTGCGGGGCGAGCTGGGCGCCATAGGTCTCGGCGAGCGAGGCGATGCGGTGGACCTCGGAGATGCCGCCCGCGTGGGAGAGGTCGGGCTGGGCGACCGCGATGCCGGCGGCAAGGACGGGCAGGAACTCGGCGCGTCCGTAGAGGCGTTCGCCGGTGGCCAGGGGCACGGGGCTGGACGCGACCAGTCCGGGCAGCAGATGGCTCTGCTCGGGGACGACGGGTTCCTCCACGAACAGCGGATGCAGCGGGGCGAGTTCGGCGAGGACGCGGCGGGAGCTGGCGGCGGAGAACCGGCCGTGGAAGTCGACGGCGACGTCCCGGTCCGGGCCGAGTGCTTCGCGGGCGGCGGCCACGCGGGCGACGACGGCCGCGGTCTCGGCGGCGGTGGTCACCGGGGAGGTGGCGCCGGCGCCGTTCATCTTCACGGCAGTGAAGCCGGCCTCCACCTGGGCGGCTATCTGCTCGGTCAGCTCGGCGGGTTCGTCGCCGCCGACCCAGGCGTACACCCGGACCCGGTCGCGCACGGGGCCGCCGAGCAGGGCGTGCACGGGTGCGCCGTAGGTCTTGCCGGCGATGTCCCACAGCGCCTGGTCGAGGCCGGCCACGGCGCTGGAGAGCACCGGTCCGCCGCGGTAGAAGCCGCCCTTGGTGAGCACCTGCCAGTGGTCCTGGATGCGCAGCGGGTCCTGCCCGACGAGATGGTCGGCGAGGACGTCGACGGCGGCGCGGACCACCTCGGCGCGGCCCTCAACGACGGGCTCGCCCCAGCCGACCACGCCGTCGTCGGTCTCGATGCGGCAGAACAGCCAGCGCGGCGGCACGAGGAAGGTCTCGATGCGGGTGATCTTCACTGGCGGGGGTGCCTTTCGGTGTCGTCGGACCCGCCGATCCGGTCGAGGTCGCGGCCGGCCTGGTCGAGCAGGGCGCGCATGGCGGCCTCGGCGGCGCGCGGGTCCTGCGCGCGTACGGCGTCCAGGACGGCGCGGTGGGCGGGTACGGGGTCCTCGCTGTGCGGGGAGCTGTGCACGATGCGGTCGCGGTGGGCGAGGCCGGACTCGATCACCATCTCCATGCGCTCGAGGAGTTCGTTGTGGGTGGCGGCGAGCAGGGCGCGGTGGAACGCGAGGTCGGCATGGACGGCGTGGGCGGCGTCGCCGTCCGGCTCGCTCATCGCGTCGAGGGCCGCGTCCAGGGCGGTGAGGTCGGCGTCGGTGCGGCGCTCGGCGGCCAGGCGTACGGCGGCGGGCTCGATGATGGAGCGCACCTCGGCCAGGCTGTGCAGCAGGGCCCGGTCGGACTCGGTGGTGCGGTCGCTCTCGAACCGCCAGCGCAGCATGTCGGCATCGAGGAGGTTCCAGTCCGCACGGGCCCGCACGAAGGTGCCGCGTTTCTGGCGGGCGTCGACCAAGCCCTTGGCGGCCAGGACCTTCAGGGACTCGCGCAGGGCGGTGAGGCTGACGTCCAGTTCGCTCTGCAGGGCGACCAGGTCCAGGGTGGCCCCTTCGGAGATTTCGCCGCCCAGGATGCGGCGGGCGAGTGCCTCCACGGTCTGGCCGTGCACACCGCGGCGGGCGTAGGGCGTCATGTCGTAGTGCCTTTCTGCTGCGAGGTGGACGCGCGGGTCATGCGGAGGCCTTGACGACGCTCCAGCCGCCGTCCACGAGGAGACTCGACCCGGTGATGAAGGAGGCCTCGCCGGAACCGAGGAAGGCGATGGCGGCGGCGACCTCCGCGGGGGTGCCGAAGCGGCCGGCGGCGGTCTCGGCGACGCTGCGTTCGCGGTCCTCGGCGGACACCCGGTCCCAGGCGGCCGTCATGATCGGCCCCGGCACCACGGCGTTGACGCGCACCTCGGGTCCGTACTCGACGGCGAGCTGTCCGCACAGGGACAGCAGCGCGCCCTTGGACGCGGCGTAGGCGGGATGGCCCGGGATGCCCTTGTGAGCGTGGACGGACGAGGTCAGGACGACGGCTCCCCGGCGGGCGCGCAGGTCGGGCAGGACGGCTCTGAAGCCGAGGAAGGCACCGGTGAGGTTGACGTCGAGCTGCCGTCGCCAGGAGTCCAGGGTCAGCTCGTGCGCCGGGCTCACCTCGACGGTGAAGGCGTTGCTGACGAACAGGTCCACGGGGCCGAAGTCGTGTGCCGCCGCGGCGATCCGCGCCCAGTCCCCCTCGGCCGAGACGTCGGCGGTGACGAAGCGGGCCCGGCCGCCGTCCTTGGCGATCCGCTCGGCGACCGCCGTGCCGCGCTCCTCGGCGATGTCGGCGAGGACGACGGCGGCTCCCTCCTGGGCGAGGCGTTCGGCGGTGGCGGCTCCGATGCCGGAGGCGGCGCCGGTGACCACGGCCGTGCGGCCGGTGAAGCGGTCACAGGACCGGCGGGACTGTTCCATCGGGTGGTACGGCTCCTTCGCTGCGCTGATGGGTGTGGGGTGAAGATATGCCGGTCGGCGGCTTTCTACTGCCGTGTCAGCACCACCAGTTCTGCGTCGTGCGCCGCGCTCCACGCGAACGGCAGGCCGTAGTGGAGCAGATGGGCGCCGCTGTATGTGATCCCCGCATCCTCGTCCCGGTAGGTGGCAGCCGGGTCCAGTCCGCGCAGCCGGAGGCGGGCCGGGCGGCCGGGGACGAGCGGGGCGCCGTCCAGCGGGCCGGTACTGAGGGCGGCCACGACCGTGCGCCCGTCGCTCGCGTCGTACTGGACGCCGCAGGTGGAGTCGCGCGGGCTGCCCAACAGCCGTACTTCACCGAGGTGGATGACGTCCCGTACGTCCTTGTAGCGGGCGATCCACCGGGCTGCCTCGGCACGCTGGTCGGCGTCCCAGTGGCGCAGGTCGGCGCCGATGCCGAGGACGCCGCACATGGCGTTGACGAAGCGGAAGGCGAGGCTGCGCGGGCGGGGGTCGAAGACGCCGGGGGCGTCGGTGACCCAGGAGCTCATCACGTGCGGGGCGTGGGCGTGCAGGAAACCGTACTGGACGGCGAGCCGGTCCAGGGGCGCGGTGTTGTCGCTGGGCCACAGGACGTCGGTGCGGGCCAGGGTGGCGTGGTCGACGCGTGCGCCGCCGCCCGCGCAGCCCTCGACGGTGACGTGGGGGTGGGCGGTGCGCAGGTGGTCCAGGACGCGCAGATAGCCGGTGACGTGCTGGGCGTCGAGGTCGAGGCGGTCGGCCGGTCCGGCGCCGGGACGGCCGCGTTCGGTGGGCGGCCGGTTCATGTCCCACTTGAGGTAGGAGATGTCGTACGCGGTCAGCAGCCGGTCGAGGGTCGCGATGACGAAGTCCTGGACGTCGGTGCGGCCGAGGTCGAGCAGGAGCTGGTTGCGGACCAGACGCGCGGGCCGGTCCTCGATCCGGTAGACCCAGTCGGGGTGTTCGGCGTGCAGCCGGCTGCCGGGGCTCACGGCCTCCGGTTCGATCCACAGGCCGAAGTCGAGCCCCAGGGCGCGCACATCGTCGACGAACCGGCCGAAGCCGTCCGGGAACGCCGCCGGGTCGGGGTACCAGTCGCCGAGGCCGCCGGTGTCGTCGGTGCGCCCGGTGAACCAGCCGTCGTCGACGACGAACAGCTCGGCTCCGAGGTCGGCGGCGGTCTTCGCCAGCTCCAGCTGACCCGCCGCGTCGACGTCGAAGGCGGTGGCCTCCCAGGAGTTGTAGAGGACCTTGCGGGGGCGGTGCAGCCGCTCGCCGCTGAGATGACGCTCGTAGCGGTGCCAGACGCGGGACAGCCCGTCGAGGCCGTCCGCGCTGAACGCGCAGGCCAGGCGCGGGGTGGCCAGGGTCTCGCCGGGCGTGAGGTACACCGCGCCCTCGTGCGGGACGCGGCCGGCGCGGACGCGGACGAACCCGCCGGGCTCGGCTTCCGCGGTGATGTGCCAGTTGCCGGGCCAATCGAGGGCGACGCCGTACGCCGGTCCGTCCTCCCCGTCCTGCACGGCGAGCCAGGGGGCGTAAGCATGGCCGGGCACACCCTGTGTGCTGCCCATGCTGAACGTGCCCCGGGGCAGGTCGAGTTGGGTGTGCTGGAACTCCTGCGACCACTGGCCGGTGAGGTACGTCAGCCGGGCCGCGCCGGTGACCGGGACGGTGACGGCGGCCGAGTCGAGGCGTTCCAGGCGCAGTTCGCGCGAGGCGGTGAACTCGGTCCAGCGCAGGATCACGTCGGTGCCGGGAACGGTTTCGTAGCACAGGACCGTGCGCAGCCCGAGCACGTCGTCGGTGAACGCGAGCCGCAGGCTGCCCTCGCCCTCCTCGGCGCCCGCGAACTCCCACCACACGCCACGCTCTTCGCCGGGGCGTGCCGCGACGAGCTCGGCGCCGGTGAACGGGCGCAGCCCGTACGGCAGATACTCGGCGGGCGCGGCGTCGGCGGGGGTGAGGAAGTGGGTGCGGTGCGACCAGTCCAGCGCGGACGGTCCGGTCTCGACGCCGTGGGGGCCCCAGGCGTCGAGTTCGGCCCAGGGGCCGTCGGCGGACAGTCGTACGGTGTAGCCGGTGCGGTCGGTGCGCAGGGTCCAGCGCTGGTACGGCGTCACTTGACCGCTCCGAGGTTGAGGCCGGCCACGAAGTGGCGCTGGAAGCGGAGGAACACGGCCACGGTGGGCGCCGCCGCGATGACGGAACCCGCGGCGATCACGTTCCACATGGACACGTACTGCCCCTGAAGCCCGATGAGGGCGGCGGTGATGGGCATCTTGGTGTCGCTGCGCAGCACGGTGATGGCCCACAGCAGGTCGTTGAAGATCCAGGTGAAGGACAGCGCGCTGAGCGCGGCGAGGGCCGGGCGGGCGAGCGGGAGGATGATCCGCCAGAAGATCTGCCAGGGCCCGGCTCCGTCGACGACGGCGGCCTGCTGGATCTCCACGGGGATGGCCCGCATGAACCCGTGCAGGACGAAGACGTAGAAGCCGACGCCGAAGCCGATCTGCACGCCGATGAGCGCGGGCAACGTGTCGTAGAGGCCCATCAGTTCGCTGAGCTTGGACACCGGGATGAGCAGGATCTGCGGTGGGAGCAGGTTGCCGCCGAGCATGAGCAGCAGCAGGGAGCGCCGGAAGGGCATCTCGTAGCGGCTGAGCGCGAACGCGGCCATGGCGGCCAGGGCCAGCGTGATCACCACGCAGGGCACGCTGACGAGCAGGCTGTTGATCAGGGCGCGCTGCTGGCCGCCGTCGACCCAGGCCTGCCGGAAGTTGCCCAGAGTGAAGGACTGAGGCCAACTCCCCAGGCCGTGCGCGGCGATGTCGTCGAAGGAGCGCAGGCTGGTCACCAGGACCAGGGCGATGGGCAGCAGCCACAGGAGGGCGAGGGCGCCCGCGCCGAGGTGGAAGCCGGCGGTGGCGGCGCGGCGCCGGCGCAGCGCGACGGTCGAACGGGTCAGGGCCATCAGTCCGCCTCCCGGAAGGCGCGCACGAGGTAGGAGGCGATGACGCCGAAGGCCAGCACGAAGATGACGACGGCCAGGGCGGAGCCGTATCCCAGGCGCAGGGACTGGAAAGCTGTGGAGTACATGTAGGTGCTCAGCAGTTCGGACGAGTGGTAGGGGCCGCCCCGGGTGAGGGACCACACGACGTCGAAGGAGCGCAGCGAATCGATGATGATCACGGAGAGGACGACCGCGTTGACGCTGCGCAGCTGGGGCAGCGTCACATAGCGGAAGCGCTGCCAGCGCCCGGCGCCGTCGACCTTGGCTGCCTCGTACAGGGCGGGGTCGATGCCCTTGAGGCCGGCGAGGTACAGGACCATCACATAGCCGACCTGGCGCCACAGCGCGGGCACGATGACCGCGTACAGGGCGGTGTCCTGGTCGGCGAGCCAGGCGTGTCGCAGACTGCCCAGGCCGACCGCCTGAAGGAGCTGATTGAGAACTCCGTCGGGCTGGTAGATGGCCTGCCAGACGAGGGCGGTGGCGACGAGGGAGAACACGACGGGCAGGAACAGGGCGGCGCGGTAGAAGCCGACGCCCCGGCGCTCCTGCTGGAGGAGGAGCGCGGCGCCGAGGCCGAGGGCCGCCGACAGCCCGCCGAACAGAACGAGCCACAGCACGGTGTCGACGGCCGCGGTGCGAAAGACCTCGTCGTGGGCCATCTCCCGGAAGTTGCCGAGGCCCACGAACCGGGGCGCGGACACACCGTCCCAGCTGGTCAGGGCGAGGTAGAAGCCCTGCAGCGCGGGCCAGAACACCCACACCGCCTCGGCGAGCAGCGGGACGAGAAGGAACGCCAGCACCGTCGGCGGGGTGCGCCGGGGGCCCCGGCCCCGCCCGCCGCGAGGCGGGGGCGGGGCCGGGGAGGTACGCTCAGGGGCGGTCAGGACTGCCACGTCACGCATTCCAGATCTTCTCGGCGTCGCGCTGCCAGTCCGTGAGGATCGAGCCGACGCTCTTGGGCTTGGCGATGAACTTGGTCAGGGCGTTGTCGGCGGCGGGCTGCATGGCGTCGCTGGAGTCGCGGTTGAAGAACTGGGTGATCTCCGCGGCCTCCTCGATGTGCTTGCGGCCCTTCTGCACCAGCGGGGTCCCGGCGTCCTTGGCGTCGGGGTGGGTGGGCAGGACGGTGCCGGAGGAGCCCTTGATGTAGATCTCCTGGGCCTCGGCGGTGGCGAGGTAGCGCATCAGGTCGAGGACCTCGTCACGGCGTCCGGTGCGGGCGCTGGCGAAGTAGCCGTCGGTGGGCGCCTCTTCGGCGAGCGGGACCTTGCTGTCGATGATCGGGAAGCGGAAGAAGTCGATGTCGTCGAGAGCGTTCTTCGGTGCCGCGTCGGCGAAGAAGGTGCCGATGAGCATCATGCCGCTGCGCCCGTTGAGCAGGGAGGTGGTGGCGTCCTGGAAGGCGACCGCGGTGCCGTTCGGGTCGAAGTACGGCAGCAGCTCCGCCCAGCGGTCGAAGACCTTGCGCACCTCGGGGTCGTCGAAGCGGTGCTTCCCGGCGAGGAGTTCACGGTGGTAGACCGCGCCGTTGATCCGGATGTTCAGGTAGTCGAACCAGGCGGAGGCGACCCAGGCGGTGTTGCCGCCGGCGCCGAGGCCGATCGGGGCGATGCCCTTGGACTTGAGCTTGTCGCACAGGCCGAGGAACTCGTCCCAGCTCTTGGGCTCCTTGACGCCCCACTTGGCGAAGTTGGACTTACGGTAGAACATGCCCCACCAGTAGTAGGTGGTGGGCACGAAGACCTTCTTGCCGGAGCTCGCGGTGCACAGCGAGTTCAGCGCCTCGGAGTAGCCCTTGAGCTCGGGCGAGGACCAGACCTCGCCGAGGTCGAGCAGCAGGTTCTTCTTGGCGTAGGCGTCCGCGACCGAGCCGGGGTACCAGGTGTAGACGTCCGGCGGGTTGGTCGAGGTGAGATAGGTGGGCAGCTGGGTGCGGAAGGTCTCGGAGGCGACGGTGTTGAGGCTGGCCTTGCCCGAGCCCTTCTTGCCGTAGGCGGCCACCAGGTCCTCCATGGCGGCCTTGGCCTGCGGGGAGGACAGGTTGGACTGAAGGGTCACCGCTCCGCCGCCGGAGGAGCTCTTGCCGGAGGAGGAGCCGGAGGTGACACAGCCGCTGAGCAGCGTCGTCGTCCCGACTGCGCCGAGGCCGGCGAGGAACAGCCGTCGGCTGGGGTGATGGTTCGTCATGGAGTACTCCCTGTGGATCCGCGCGGCGGGGCCGGCCCTCCTGACGGCCGAGGCCGCGCTCGCGGCAGATCCAGGTTCGCGTGGCACGATCGCCACGTCAAGATTAATTCCTAATTTATTTGAACTGGGTCAGGTGCACGGAGCCGTCGACCCCGCGGTACACGGCGTCGATCGCGCCGTCCGGACCCGCCACCGCCCCGAGCGCACCGTCGAACGCGGCGCTCGGGAACTCCTGCCGCTTGCTCCACCACTGCCAGGCGCCGTTCTCGTAGCGCTGCTGCCAGAGGGTGTAGTCACCGGCCCGCGCATACAGCACCACGGCGTCGCCGACGGCGACCAGCGTCGGGCTGCCGCTCACGGTCCCGCCGAGCGAGCTCCACTCCGACCACTGGCCGGAGGTGTCCCGCGAGCGCGTCCACACGTCGTCGGCCACGGTACGCACGGCCACATGGACCCGCCCCTGCGCGTCGACCACGGCGGACGGCCTGCCGTACGCTGCTCGCTCCCCCGGTGTGCCGAGCGACGACCAGCCGGACGCCGACCCGCGCTGCACGACGCTCCCGTCCGCGCCCCGCGCCACCAGCGTCCAGCGCGCGGGGTCGGTGAAGGCGACAGACGGTGCGTCGGTCAGCTGCCCCCCGAGGTCCTGCCATGCGCCCCAGCGTCCGTGCGCGAACACGCGCCGGTACGCGCGGGAGTCCGCTCCGCGCACGAAGACGTCGATCCGGCCGCCCGCGGAGGCATAGGCGGCGGGCTGTCCGAGGATCTTCCCACGTGCCGGGCCCCCGAGGTCCTCCTCGGTACGCTCCGTGCGCGCGACGAGGTTCCCGTCCGGTCCGCGGAAGAAGGTGGTGAGCGTGTCGCCGTCGCGTACGACCGCCGGGCTCGCCGAGGTCCGCGCGCCCAGGTCGGTGCCCGGGAGGGCGTCCTCTCCGGTGAGCTTCAGAAACGCGGTGCCGTGCGCCGGGACCTCGACGGTGTACGACCCGGCGTGCGTCCCGCGATCGGCACGCGCCCTGAGGTCGCGCACCTTGACCGCGCCGCCGAGGGCCACGTCGGAGAAGTTCACGGTGCGCCGGGCGGCCTGGTCCGAGCGGTTGAGCAGGACGACCGCCCGCTTGCCGTGCCCGGAGAGCACCTTGCTGTAGACGTCGCCCACCGAGTCGGTCGCGACCCGAACGCCCTGCACGGACAGTGGGTCCTGGTCGACGGCGATGATCTCCGGATTGCGCAGCGTCCGGAGCACCGAGTCGGACAGGGTGCGCGGGTCGGAGCCGAGGACCAGCGGGGAGGCCATCTCGGCCCACATCACGAACTGGCTGGTGGACTCCTCCTCCGTCAGCTCCAGCGTGCCGTCGGCCATGCGGCGCGTGGGGATGAGGTAGTCGGGGTCGTTGTAGTGGCCGGGGCCCTGTGCCTCGGGGTGCCAGGCGTTGGCGTCCATGTTGCGCAGGATGTTGGGCCACTGGCCGGGGCTCGGGGTGCCCCAGGCGATGTCGGTGCCGGTGCGCCAGGAGTCCGCGATCGTCGGGGCGTAGACGTACGTGTTGTGTGCGTCCTGCTCGGGGGTGTGCGGCAGGCCCCAGTCGTCGGTGAGCGGATTGCACAGGTTCAGCAGCATCTTCCGGCCGGACTTGGCGACCGCGTCGCTGAACTCCTTGAACGCCGGGCCGGGATCGAGCTTCGCGCCGATGCCGCACAGGAAGTCGACCTTGATCGCGTCGATCTTCCAGTCGGCGAACTGCTTGGCGTCCTCGGTGTAGTAGCCACGGCTGCCGAGACCGCAGCTCTTGCCGCCGTCGTAGGTGCCCGCGTCGGTGTAGATGCCGGCCCGCAGACCGCGCTGGTGAAGATACGAGACGAGGGCCGGGATCCCTGACGGGAAGCGGTCCGGGTTGGCCGTCAAGTGCCCCTGTGCGTCACGGGGGCTGTCGGCCTGCCAGCCGCCGTCCAGCCACACGATGTCGTATCCGCTGTCGCGCAGACCGCTGCTGACCAGCTTGTCGGCGACCGAGCGCACCTCCTTCTCGGTGGGTGCCCCGAGGCCGTAGTACGTGTTCCAGCCCATGTAGGGCGTGGGCGCGAGCCCTCTGTCGTAGGAGGCGGGCGCCCCCTGGTCCACGGCGGGGGCGGCCGTGGCCGCGGGGGCCGCGGTCGCCGCCAGGACCACGGCGATCGCGCTCGCGACGGCACCGCGGGTGACCGTGCGATACGGGGCTCTCCGTGCGGGTGAGAGTGAAGTCACGTTCCTCTCCGAAGGGTTGGGAAGCATGAGGAGACATGACGCGGCCACCCGGTGACGGGCGTCGACGGCGTCACGGCGAAGACTGTGGCCCGCGGCCGAAACGGTGTCAAGAATTATTCCTAATTTATTGAGAGAGTCTGCCCTTCCTGTCCGGGACCTTGACAGTCCCGGCCGCGCGGTGCAGGGTTCGGCAACGTTGTCATCGGGACATTTGACAACGTTGTCACATGCTGGTTCCAGGCCACCCCCGTTCACGAACACCCCTGATCGGAGCCGCCGCTCATGTCGGATCAGACCCCTCAGCCCTCCCGTCGCACCCTGCTGTCCGCCGGTTCCACCCTCCTCGCTGGCTTCGGGCTCGGCATGGCGCTGCCGAGCACGGCCGCCGTGGCGGATTCCGGACAGGTACACACGGCCGCCGTGGCGGATTCCGGACAGGTACAGCAGACGTCGCGGGGCGAACTCGCCGCCTACCGCCCGGTCAAGGTGTCGTCCACCGACTACGCACCCACCCCCGCCGAGTTCGCCGTGGACGGCCTCGAGCTGGTTGGGGTGCGCGGCTCAGGCTGGCGTGCGGCGGACGGCGATCCGCAGTGGATCGCGGTCGACCTCCAGGCGCTGTGCGAGGTCGAGTCGGTGCGGCTGGTCTTCGAGGCGACCGTGGACGACCCGCCGTTCCACGACTCGCCGAGCGGCAGCCCCCGCGACAACACCACCGGCCAGGAGATCCTGTCGAGTTGCGCGGTCGACTTCGTCGTCGAGACCTCGCGCGACAACACGTCGTGGACGAGCGTGTACGCCACCGACTCGGGCAAGGGCGGGGTCGTGGAGATCACGCTGTCGAGGGCCGTCACGGCCCGCTGGGTGCGGCTGACCGTACGGGGGCGCTCCAACTCCAACCCGCTGGGCCTCAACGGCTTCCAGGTCTACGGCACTTCGCGCACCGCCCGTCCCCGCGCCACCGGCTGGACCGACTGGGGCACCCACGACACCGACGCCCCGGCGCTCCGCGTGGCCGCCGACGGCACGGTCCCGCTGGAATCGGGCTGGGACCTCACGATGGACGACTGGGCGGACGGGGACAGCGTCGCGCTCTCCAAGCCCACAGTGGACACCAGCCGTTGGCTGCCGGCGACGGTGCCCGGCACCGTCCTGACCTCCCTCGTGGACCAGGGACACCTGCCCGACCCGGTCGCCGCCTTCAACAACCTGCACGTCCCGGAGGCCCTGTCCCGCCACTCCTGGTGGTACCGGCGGCAGTTCCGGCTGCCGAAGGGCCTGCGCACCGGCGCGGGACGCCACGTCTGGCTGGAGTTCGACGGCGTCAACCACCACGCCGACGTCTGGCTCAACGGCCGCAATGCCGGCGACCTCACCTTCCCCTACGCCCGCACCGCCCTCGACGTGACCGAGCTGCTGGCCGACGCCGGCGACCAGACGCTCGCGGTGAAGATCACGCCGATGCCGTTCCCGGGCAGCCCCACCGACAAGGGCCCGGCGGGTCTTGCGTTCGTGGACGCCGGTGCGAACATGATGAACCGCAACTCGCCGACGTATCTGGCCGCCTCGGGCTGGGACTGGATGCCCGCCGTCCGGGACCGGGCCGCCGGCATCTGGAACCACGTCCGGCTGCGCTCGACCGGCGCGGCCGTCCTCGGTGACCCTCGGGTCGACACCCGGCTGCCCGACCTGCCGGACACGGGCACGGCCGAGCTGACGATCGTGGTCCCGGTGCGCAACGCCGACACCGACGCGCGCAGTGTCACCGTCACCGCGGCCTTCGACGGCGTACGGCTGAGCCGCTCGGTGACCGTGCCCGCAGGCGAGACGGCGGACGTCGTGTTCACCCCGGCCGACCACGCCCAACTCCGCTTGAAGAACCCCAGGCTGTGGTGGCCGAACGGCTACGGCGAGCAGCATCTGCACGACCTCACGCTCACCGCCTCGGTCGGGGGCACGGAGAGTGACCGGCGCTCGACACGTTTCGGCATACGGCAGTTCGGCTACGAGTACGACGTGCCGCTGACCTTCCAGTCGGGCAGCGACGCCTACGCCCAAACCGTCGACTTCGCCCGCACCAAGGCCCGTTACGTCCGCATCCGGTGCCGTACCCGGGCCACCGGCTGGGGCTCGTCGATGTGGAGCCTCGCGGTCGCCGACAGCACCGCGCCCGACACCGACCTGGCCCTGCACACGACGGCCACCTCCTCCTCCGTGGACGACGCCGCGAACCAGCCCGGCAACGCCACGGACGGTGACCCGAAGACGCGTTGGTCGTCGGCGTTCGAGGACGACCAGTGGATCCAGGTCGACCTGGGGTCGGCGCTCTCCTTCGACCGGGTCGTCATCACCTGGGAGCAGGCGTACGCGAAGACGTTCACCGTCGAGGTCTCCACCGACGGCGACGCGTGGACCGCGGCGGCCGACGTCGACAACACCGCGGCTCCGCTGCCCTTCCGGACGGCGGGCGCGGCGAGCCTGCAGAGCGTGGAGTTCGACGCGACGACAGCGCGCTGGGTGCGGGTCCTGTGCCGTACGCGGGCGACCAGTTGGGGTTCGTCGATGTGGAGCCTGTCGGTCGTGGACAGCGGCTCGCCCGGCACCGACCTGGCGCTGCGCAAGCAGGCGGACGCGTCCTCCGAGGCCGACAGCAGCCACGCGGCGGACGCGGTGGACGGGAACGCCAACACCCGCTGGACGTCGGCCTACGAGGACGACCAGTGGATCCGGGTCGACCTGGGCTCGTCGGTGCGGTTCGACCGGGTGGTGATCCTCTGGGAGCAGGCGTACGCGAAGACGTTCACCGTCCAGGTCTCCGACAACGGCGACGACTGGACGGAGGTGAAGTCCGTGGACAACTCGACCGTGCCGCTGAAGATCAGCGTCAACGGGGTCCGCGTGTTCTGCCGGGGCGGCAACTGGGGCTGGGACGAACTGCTGCGGCGGATGTCGCCGGAGCGCATGGACGCGGCCGTGCGGATGCACCGCGACATGAACTTCACGATGATCCGCAACTGGCTCGGCACCAGCAACCGCGAGGAGTTCTTCGCCAGTTGCGACGAGCACGGCATCCTGGTGTGGAACGACTTCCCCAACGCGTGGGCGATGGACCCGCCGGACCACGACGCGTTCCTGAGCATCGCGCAGGACACCGTGCGCCGTTACCGCACGCACCCGAGCATCGTGGTGTGGTGCGGCGCCAACGAGGGCAACCCACCCGGGCCGGTGGACGACGGCATGCGTGCCGCGGTCCGCGCGGAGGCGCCGGATCTGCTCTACCAGAACAACTCGGCGGCCGGCATCGTCTCCGGCGGCGGCCCCTACGGCTGGGTCGAGCCGGACCGCTACCACTCCCCCACCACGTACGGCAGCGGCAACTTCGGCTTCCACACCGAGATCGGCATGCCGGTGGTGTCGACGGCCGAGACGCTGCGCCGGATGGTGGGCGACGAGCCGGAGTGGCCGATCGGCGGCGCCTGGTACTACCACGACTGGAGCACGCGCGGGAACCAGGCCCCGCAGAACTACCGGGCGGCCGTCGAGTCCCGCCTGGACACCTCGAAGGACCTCGACGACTTCGCCCGCAAGGCGCAGTTCGTCAACTATGAGAACTTCAGGGCCATGTTCGAGGCGTGGAACGCCCGGCTGTGGCAGGACGCGAGCGGACTGCTGCTGTGGATGTCGCATCCCGCCTGGTACAGCACGGTGTGGCAGACGTACGACTACGACTTCGACGTCAACGGCGCCTACTACGGGGCCCGGAAGGCGGGCGAGCAGGTTCACGTCCAGGCCTCGCCGGGGGACGGCCGGGTGATCGCGGTCAACCACACGGCGGAGCGGATCGCGGGTGCCACGGTCTCCGCCCGCTGTTACGACGTCTCCGGACGCCAAGTCGCCCCGGAACAGCGCCAGAAGCTCGATCTGGCGCCCTCCGCGACGACGGAGGCGTTCACCGCGGGCTGGACGGACGACCTGCCCGACTTCCACCTCCTGCGGCTGAGGCTCACGGACGCGCGGGGCGGGCTGCTCTCGGAAAACACGTACTGGCGCTACCGCGACCCGCACGCCATGCAGGCGCTGAACAAGGCCCCGCAGACCCGGGTGTCCGTCGACATCACGGACACGGACGAGTCCGGCACGCGTCATGAGCTGACGGCGCGGGTCACCAACCGGGGTTCGTCGGTCGCGGCGATGGTGCGGCTCTCGCTCCTCGACGCGCGGTCCGGGGAGCGGGTGCTGCCCACGCTCTACAGCGACAACTACCTGTGGCTGCTGCCCGGCGAGTCGAGGACGGTCACGGCGTCCTGGCCGGCCCCGGCCCTCACCTCCGGGCCGAAGCTTCGGCTGGAGGGCTTCAACGTGCCCCGAGCCACCGCCCAGGCCTGACGGCCCGACGACCGCGGCCGGGCCCCTCCTCCCCGGGGCCCGGCCGCCGGCTCAGCCGCCGAGCGCCGCCAGGACCACGCCCTTGGCCTCCTCCTGCACCCGGGCGAGGTGATCGGCGCCGAGGAACGACTCGGCGTAGATCTTGTACACGTCCTCGGTGCCCGAAGGACGCGCCGCGAACCAGGCGTTGTCGGTCGTCACCTTGATCCCGCCGATCGCGGCGCCGTTGCCCGGGGCCTCGGTGAGGACGCGGGTGACCGCCTCCCCGGCGAGGGTCTCGGCGGTGACCTGAGCCGGGGAGAGCTTCGCCAGCAGGGCCTTCTCCTCGCGGGACGCGGGGGCGTCGATGCGGGCGTAGGCCGGGGCACCGAAGCGGTCGGTCAGTGCGGCATAGTGTTGGGACGGCGTCTTCTCGGTGACCGCCGTGATCTCGGAGGCGAGCAGGGCCAACAGGATGCCGTCCTTGTCGGTGGTCCACACCGATCCGTCCCGGCGCAGGAAGGACGCGCCGGCCGACTCCTCGCCGCCGAAGCCGATGCTCCCGTCGGACAGTCCGTCCACGAACCACTTGAACCCGACCGGCACTTCGACGAGTTCACGACCGAGGTCGGCGGCGACACGGTCGATCATCGAGGACGAGACGAGGGTCTTGCCCACGCCCGCGCCGGCCGGCCACCGCTCGCGGTGGCTGTAAAGGTAGTTGATGGCGACGGCGAGGTAGTGGTTGGGGTTCATCAGGCCCGCGTCCGGTGTGACGATGCCGTGCCGGTCGGCGTCGGCGTCGTTGCCGGTGGCGAGGTCGAAACGGTCGCGCTGTTCGATGAGCGAGGCCATCGCGTACGGCGACGAGCAGTCCATACGGATCTGGCCGTCCCAGTCGAGCGTCATGAACCGCCAAGTGGGATCGGTGTACGGATTGACCACGGTCAGGTCGAGCCCGTGCCGTTCGGCGATCCGACCCCAGTAGGCGACGGACGCCCCGCCCAGCGGGTCGGCGCCGATGCGCACCCCGGCGGCCCGGACGGCGTCGAGATCCAGCACGCCGGGCAGGTCGTCGACATAGGCGTCCAGGAAGTCGTACGGCCCGGTGGTGGAGGCGGCGAGCGCGCGGGCGTACGGGATCCGCCGTACGTCCTTGAGGCCGTGCGCGATGATCCGGTTGGCGCGGTCCTGGATCCAGGAGGTCGCGTCCGACGCGGCGGGCCCACCGCTCGGCGGGTTGTACTTGAAGCCGCCGTCGGCGGGCGGGTTGTGCGAGGGGGTGACGACCACGCCGTCCGCGAGGCCGGACGTGCGGCCGCGGTTGTGGGTGAGGATGGCGTGCGAGACCGCCGGGGTGGGGGTGTAGCCGTCCGCGCTGTCGATCAGCACCGTGACGTCGTTGGCGGCGAACACCTCCAGCGCGGTGACCTTCGCGGGCTCCGACAGGGCGTGGGTGTCGGCCCCCAGGAAAAGGGGACCGTCGGTGCCCTGGACGGCGCGGTATTCGCAGATCGCCTGGCTGGTGGCGGCGATGTGGTCCTCGTTGAACGCCGTCGCCAGCGACGATCCGCGGTGTCCGGACGTTCCGAACGCCACGCGCTGTTCGGGCTCGGCCGGGTCGGGGTGCAGTGCGTAGTACGCCGTGACCAGCCGGGCCACATCGACAAGGTCCTCGGGCCCGGCCGGGCTGCCCGCTCGCTCGTGCGGCATGGGTCCGCTCCTCCGCATCGGTTGATCCATCGCTCGACGTCTCATCTTTCCCCGACACGGACCCGACGCGCGAGTGCGCCGCCGTATCAGGAGGCGGATACGGCAGAGGGCGACGACGAGTTGGTCACGGCCGTGGCCCGCGGCCGGGCGGGGCGTCGGTCGCGGTGAGGTGCTCCAGGACCTCGGCCAGTTCCTGGCAGGCCTGCTCCACGGACCTGCGGGTGTTGCGCTGTTCGGTGATCACGGCGGACAGGAGCAGGGCGGTCAGGGCCAGCGTCCCGTTGAAGGCCTGGAGCTTCATCATCACCTGTTCGTCGGTCAGGCCCTTGAAGGGTCCGAATCCTTCCGTCGCGGCCACCGTGGCGGCGACGGACGCGAACAGCGCGCACAGCATGCTGCCCGCGAGCCGGAAGCGCAGCGCCGCCCAGATCACGAGCGGGTAGACGAGGAAGAGCAGGCTCATGACGCTGAGCGCGGCCAGCGGCACCAGGAAGCCGGCGACCAGCACCACGGCCGTGGCCTCCTTCCACCGCGCAAGGCTCGGCGGCCAGTGCGCCCGGTGCAGCAGGAGCAGGATCGGGGTGACGATCAGGACGCCCATCGCGTCGCCCACCCACCACGCCAGCCAGACGACCCAGAAGTCGTGTGCGGCGAGCCGGTCCGCGAGGACGAGGAGGCCGACGCCGGTGGTCGCACTGATCACCATGACGGCCAGGGCGCCGAGGAAGACGAGTGCGAGGCCGTCCCGTAAGCGGCTGAGATCGGTGCGGAAGCCGACGCGGCGCAGCAGCAGGTACGCGCACACGGGCGCGGCGGTGTTGCCCGCGACGGTGCCGATGGCGTCGAGGCGCGGGGTGTCGATGGACATGGTGACGAGGAAGGCGCCCAGCGCAATGCCGGGCCAGGCGCGCATCCCGAGGAGCAGGAGGCAGGCCACCGCGACGCCGGTGGGCGGCCAGATGGGGGTGAACACAGCGTCGTCGACGACCAGGCTGCGCAGGAGCCCCAGCCGTCCCGCCGCGTAGTAGCAGGCGGCGACCACCAGCGTCCGCATGAGGAACACGCCCGGCCGGAGCACCTCCTGGTTACCCACCACAGCAGCCATCAGACACCGGTGCGCTCCCGTCGGCGAGGCGGGAGCGCGTGGCGTCCGGCCCTATGGCTGACGGCCGTGCTCGTCGTAGCCCAGCACGAGCACGGCGGCGTCGTCGTCGTGGCCCACACGTTCGGCGCCCTTGATCACGGCGGCGGCCAGCGATGTCGCGTCCAGGCCGGCCACGGCGGCGATGCCCGCGAGGCGCACCACCTGGCCGAGGCCGTCCTCGACGTCGAGTGCAGGCCCCTCCACCACGCCGTCGGTGAGCAGGACGAAGACTTCGCCCGCGGTGAGCCGGTACCGGGACACCGGGTACCGGGCGCCCTGCTGGATGCCGAGGGGCGGTCCGCCCTCGTCCTCGGCGATGCCGGACCTTCCGTCCGCGGTGGCCCAGACGTACGGGACGTGACCGGCCCGCGCGCTCTCCAGCACCCCGCAGGATGGGTCGAGGCGCAGGAAGGTGCAGGTGGCGAAGAGATCGCTGCCGAGGGAGACCAGCAGGTCGTTCGTGCGGGCGAGGAGTTCGCCCGGCTCGCCGGTGACGGAGGCGAGCGCCCGCAGCCCGGCCCGTACCTGGCCCATGAAGGCGGCGGCCTCGATGTTGTGGCCCTGTACGTCCCCGATGGACAGCGCGATACGGCCGTCGGGCAGCGTGAAGGCGTCGTACCAGTCACCGCCCACATTGAGGCCGTGGCAGGCGGGCGCGTAGCGGACGGCCAGATGGAAGCCCGGGGCGGCGGGCAGGTCCCGCGGGAGCATGCCGCGCTGGAGCTCGATGGCCAGCTCGACCTGGGAGCGCTGCAGCTCGGCGCGCTCGCGCGCCTGGGCGGTGAGCGACCTGAGTCTGGCCAGCAGCTCGTCGCCGTCGTCCACTGAGCGCATGCGGGGCATCGATCACTCCGTCGGGGCAATGACCCATTGCGGACAAACCCCTGCTTTTCATCTTCGGACGATCATAACGACTCGACCACGCGGCCTGCAGCGATGCACCGCCCCGACCCGCGTCCGCCCGACTCCCGACTGTGAGCCACCTGTTACCCACGCAGATGTTACCTGAGAGTAACAACGGGTGGTTTGATGTGCGGCGCCACTCACCCTTCTCCACGCAAAGGGAGATCCAGTGACGTTCCCCGCACCGCGCCGCACCCTGGGCGCGGCCGTGCTCGCCCTCGCGCTGCCCGCCGCCGCGCTCGCCGGCACCGCCCCCGCGGCGGCGGCCGAGCCGGCGCCCTCGCTGAGGGTGACATACAACGGCTTCCTCATCAGTACTACGGGCTAACTGTACTGCGGAGGGGGCGGGATGAGTGGTGCTGAAGAGCGGCCATACGACGGGTGCGGGAAGTGCTTCGTAGGCGTGCGCCGACTGCCGCGGAAGTCGGATGCAACGTGGCCCCCTGCACGTCAGAGGGACAACGTCCTGTCGGCCGTTGCCGGCGTAGGCGGTCACGTCATCGCGTGGGCGGACGACTGGGAAGTCAGTGGCGCCACTACTGAGGTTGAACTCGTGGTGTCGTAGGGGCTGACTGCGACTTAGCACTTCGTCTGGCGAGTGAGCAGTTCACCTGGCAGGGCTGAACGTACTAGTTGGCGAGCTGACCATTGCGTTGAGCAGAGAGTTGATCCCTGTTTGGCGACGGTACCTGCGGATGTCGTTGCAGAGCGGGTGCACAGGATCGCCGGCATGACACTGCGACCTGTTCTGGTGAACATAATGGGTCTTGATGACTCGGCGGTCGGCCGGTTCTGGGCGGAGACGCTCGGCTGGGGTGTTTCCAGCGAGGAACCCGGCGTGACCAACGTTGGACGCGGCGGCTTCGATTGGCGGGACCCGGTCGGCGTATGCGTCGACCGGCTGCGCGACGAGGTGCTGGCGATGGTCCGCGGGTGAGAACGGGCTGCCGGTCGCGCGGCGGCGCCCGTCCGGGTCATTCGTCTTCGCTTCGGGCCGTCGCACAGTGACGGACAGCGAGCTGGCCGGCCGGCCCGCGGTCGACCCATGAGCCGAAGCGGCGGCTTTCCCCGTCCACTGTGCTCCGCAGCCACTCGGCGTCCTCCGCCGAAGCGTGCTCCAGCCGCATCCGCCGTGCCTGGAAGGGCACCATCCGCACGCTGACCGGCATGCCCGTGCCGGGCTCCACCGCGGCAAGCGTGACCAGGTACAGCAATCGCAGATCGTCCCGGTAGCGCTCGTAGCCGCGGATCCCCTCGTAGTCGTCGACGAAGTCGCCGCACCCGTACAGGATCAGCTTTCCGCGGTACACCTCCACCGGGCGCGGATGGTGCGAGGAATGCCCGTGCACCACGTCGACCCCGCCGTCGACCAGCGCATGCGCGAAGCGGACTTCGTCACGGGAGACGCTGGAGCCCCAGTTGGCCCCCCAGTGGATCGAAACCACCGCGACATCGCCCGGCCGTTTCATCGCCCGCAGGCAGCCGATCAGCTCGGCTGCCGCGGCGGCGGACGGCCCGGCGACGAAATCCACGCCCGCACGCCGTGCGGTCGCGGCCCACCCGTGGGGGATACCACTCGACGGCATCCCGCAGGAGAAGACCAGCACCCGCCCGCCACCCTCCACCGGGACGATCGCCGGCCGCCTCGCCTCCTCCGCGTCCCGGCCCGCCCCCGCCGTCCGGAGCCCGTCGTCCGCCAGGGCGGCGAGTGTCTCGTCGAGTCCGGTGCGCCCGAAATCCAGAACGTGGTTGTTGGCCAGCACGCAGACATCCGGGCGGACGGCGGCCAGGCACGGTAGGTTGGCGGGGTTCATACGGTAGTGGACCCCCTTGCCGAGCAAAAAGGAGCCGTTCCGGGTGACGCTGGTCTCCAGGTTGACGATCCGGGCGTCGGGCGCGGCCCGGTCCAGGACCGCGAGTGTCTCGCCCCAGGGCCAGTCGAAACCCACCGGCCACGGAATCGGCCCGTTCACCGCCTCCGCCAGTTCCACATACGCGCGGGCATCGCGGATGTACGTCTCCCGCAGTGCCGGGTCACCCGGGTGCGGAAGGATCTGATCCACGCCCCGGCCCAGCATCACGTCACCGCACAGGGACAGGGTGACCAGGCCTTCGCCCATGACTCCAGACTAAACAGCCCACGGGTGGGCTACTCCCCGGTGGCGCCGTCGATGGCTTCGCGCAGGAGGTCCGCGTGACCGACGTGGCGGGCGTACTCCTCGATCACGTGCTCCAGGACGAATCGCACATCGGTGTCACCGAACTCCGGGTTCGGCACGATGCGCGCAGGGTCGTGGGTCACCTGTGCGAACACCTGACGGGACTCGCCGCACGCCTTCAGGTAGTCCGCGTAGACGTCCTTGGCCGGCGTGGGGTCCGACTCGTCGTACCACTCGTCACCGGCGGGGGTGACGTAGGTCCGATAGGGGAAGAATCGCGGGCTTGTGCCCGCCAGCGTCCGCTGGAACCAGGCACGCTCGACCCCCTGCAGATGACGCATGAGCCCCAGCAGGGTCAACGCCGACGACCGCAGAGGCCGTTGCCGCAGTTGTACGTCCGAGAGACCCTCGCACTTCCAAAGGAAAGTCGCTCGGTGGTAGTCGAGGTTCGAGGCGATCACCTCCAGCCATGGGCCCGACACCATGCGCTCGGGGCGAACGATCTTCTGGACCACCATGTCGCTCACGTTCGGGGTCTCCTTGACTCATCGCCTTCATTGCGGGGTGCCGCCGAAGCCGATCTCGTTTCCGTCCGGATCCTGGTACGTGACCTTGCGCACGCCATTCGCATAGGTCGCGCGGCTCCTGGGCCGTAGCCCCCGATCAGCGATCCCGGCGACCCGGATGTCGAGGTCGTCGACGAAGAGGGTGTGCATGGCATGGCCCGCGTGCCCGGGCCGATGCTCGATGTACACATATCGATGTTCCGCCAGTTCCCACACGGCCTCGGCGTCGTTCGGGATGAATGCCGGCGGGGAACCGAGCAGGCGTTCGTACCAGGTCAGCGCCGCTGCGTAGTCGTTCACTGGAATGCCTGCGAAGAGGTCGACGGCCATGGCGTCATGGTAGGTCCCGCTGATCGGACGCTCCCGTATCCAGTCCTCACCCGTGGCGGCTCAGGTCGTGGAGGGCGGTCCGTGGGGAGCGCCACGTTTTCCGCCATCACGTCTGCCAGCGTGCCGTGCACGAAGTCGCGGTTGCCGGTGAGCTGTTCGGCCAGGTGGGGCGAGGTGTTGGCCTTGAGGCAGTGTTCGACGTCGTCGACGATGTTGGTCGAGGCCAGAATGATCTCGGGTGCAAGGTCGCGCAGGGACACATGCAGCACCACGGGGTTGTGGTCGAACCAGGCCGGGTCGTTCACGTGCGGCGCACCCGCGATCGTGGCGAAGACGACGAGGTCGCTGGAGCGGATCAGTTCCTCGGGGTCGTCGTGCATGGTGATCCGTCCTGCCGTACCGGCCTGTTGGACGTAGTCGCGGAAACCGGTGGCACTGGCCGCGGACAGGTCGTGGACGCCGGTCCCGTCGAAGGACCAGCCCGTGGCGGTCAGGAAGGTGTGAATGTAGCGGGCGATCAGGCCCGAGCCGAAGAAGCCGATGCGGGTGGGGCGTTGCCGGTCACGGGTGAGGCGGTCGGCGGCCAGTGCCGCGGACGCCGCGGTTCTGGTGGCGCTGATGAGGGTGACCCGCGCGCAGAACTGGGCCATCACCAGGGAATCGGCCCCCAGGTCGTTGAAGAAGTGACTGTCGAACGGCACCTGTTCGACACGGAGGATGCCGGCCGGCACCTCGGCCAGAAGCCTCTCTGTGCCGGTGGCCCGCCCGGGGTCCCCGCCGTCCTGAAGGGGAGAGATGTCAGCCGGATCAGCCGTGCCGACCTCGGCGGATTTACCTGGCACGTGGGCTCCTGGAGAACGTTTCGGTCAGTTTCGGTGCGGGCGGATTCATGACGCCCGCCTCTCCAGTAGGGCCGTTCGGAAAGCTCGTGTCCTGCCCCTGGATGTCGGGGCTTGACGCAGGGCGATGCTCTTGACAGGTCGGTCGATTTACCGGTAGCCACGCCGTGAATTCCCCGGCCGCATATCCACGAACAACGCAGGTGTCAAGTCACGAACTTCGGTGACATGACGACGGCGCTCTCCTTTGGGCGTACTGGAGGTGTTCCGGCGAATCGCAGCTCACGGCCCGATTCCTCCCCGGGCCGCACCGAGACGACTCAGCGTCCTGGCGACACTCCCCCACCGTCGAGGAGACGACCATGCCCGTCATATCCACCCCACTGGAATTCAACGAGGACGACCTCTACGTCGACCTCGAGGGAATCTTCGGGCAGTCGTTGTTCCTCAAATGCGAGGGCTTCAATTTCGCCGGATCGATCAAACTCAAGGCGGCCACCGAAATGGTCGAGATCGCCGAACGCGAGGGCCGCCTGTCACCGGACTCGGTTCTGGTCGAGTCGTCCTCGGGCAACCTGGGAGTGGCCCTGAGCATGATCGCGGCAAGCAGGGGATACCGATTCCTGTGCGTGACCGACTCTCGCTGCAACCTGGCGACCAGGATGATGATGGAAGCCTTGGGCAGCCAGGTCCACGTCATCAGTGAGCCCGACCCCGTCGGCGGCTTCCTCGGCGCGCGCATCGACCATGTCCGCGCCCTGTGCGCCTCCGACGACCGTCATGTGTGGCTCAACCAGTACGCCAACCCCGGCAACGCCCTGGCCCACTACCGCAGGACCGCGCCGGACATCGCCCGGCAGTTCCCGGACCTGGACGTGCTGTTCGTCGGTGCCGGCACCACCGGGACCCTGATGGGCTGCGCACGTTACTTCCGCGAGTGGCACCGGCCGGTGCGCGTCGTGGCCGTCGACAGCGAGGGCTCGGTGACGTTCGGGGGCGCCCCTGGCCGGCGCATGATCCCCGGCCTGGGCACCAGCAGGCGCCCGCCGCTGCTGGACGAGTCCTATGTCGACGATGTCGTACGCGTGGCAGAGGCCGACACGGTCCGAACCTGTCACCGGCTGGCCCGGCACGGCTTCCTGTTCGGGGGTTCCACCGGCACAGTGGTCACCGGCGCGATGGCCTGGCTGGCCCGCCAGGAGGAACAGGAACTGACCGGGGTGGCCATCGCCCCGGATCTCGGTGAGCGCTACCTCGAGACCATCTACCAGACCAACTGGGTGCAGGACCTGTACGGCGAGACCGTCCTCGACTCCCAGACGCTGACCACCTCGTCCCAGGCAGCGTGACCGGACAGGGAAGACCACGAACCGCACCTGGTCGCACCGGACGGGAACGGCGAGCGCGGCAGATATCTCCGATCGAGATAACTGACATTCCCGATCATCGCATCTGGCAGGGAAGCGCGTCTGGTGTCGCGGCGTTTTGACGTTCATGGCGGCATCGAGGGCGCTGCCGGCCATGACCCCATGCTTCCGCACTCGGGCCACCCTCCCGGTTCGCTCCGTCAAGAAGGTTCTCTTGTCTGTTTCGTCAAAGATCCGGAGCCCTCGTAGGCCATCGCCCACGCGGTCGTCTCACGACGTGCCGGGCCGCCTGGTCGCGCTCTTCGCCGTCGCTTCCGGCATGACGGTCGCCAACCTGTACTACGCCCAGCCCCTGCTGTCCTCGCTGAGCGGCGTCTTTCACGTCAGCCCGGCCACGGCCGGCGCCCTGATCACGTTCACCCAGGTCGGGTACGTGATCGGCATGCTCTTCCTGGTCCCGCTCGGCGACCGGCTGGAGAAGCGCAACCTGATCACCGTCCTCCTGACGGTCACGACGCTCGCCCTGGTGGCGGCCGGACTGGCCACCAGTTTCCCCATGCTGCTGATCGCCTCACTGGCCGGCGGAGCCACCTCGGTGGTCGCCCAGATCCTGGTGCCCTTCGCCGCGAGCCTCGCACCCGACCACGCCCGCGGACGCATCGTCGGGCGGGTGATGAGCGGTCTCCTCGCCGGCATCCTCCTCTCCCGCACACTGAGCAGCCTGGTCTCCGACCTCGTCGGCTGGCGCATCGTCTTCCTCGGCTCGGCCGCCCTCATGGCGGTGCTCGCCGTAGCCCTGCGCACGGCCCTGCCGCGGCAGGCCCCGACCACCGCCATCCCCTACCATCACGTGCTGCGCTCCACCGCGCGGCTGATGCGTACGCACCCCGCTCTGGTGCGCCGCGGCCTCTACCAGGCAGCGATGTTCGGCGCGTTCAGTGCCTTCTGGACCACCCTCTCCTTCGTGCTGACCGGTCCCCACTTCCACTACTCGCAGATCGGAGTCGGCGTCTTCGCGCTCGTCGGCGCTGCCGGCGCGGCCATCGCCCCGTTCGCCGGGCACTGGGCCGACCGGGGACTCGTACGTCCCATGACCGGCGTCGCACTCGCCGTCGCCGCACTCGCCTTCGCACTCGCGGGATTCGGCCGGCACAGCATCATCCTGATCGCCCTGGCCGCGATCCTCATCGACATGGCTGTGCAGACCACCCTCATCCTCGGTCAGCACACCGTCTATCAGCTCGACCCCACCGCCCGTGCCCGCCTCAACAGCGCCTTCATCGCCACGTTCTTCATCGGCGGCGCGGCCGGTTCCCAGCTCGGTTCCGTCATGTACCACATGGAGGGCTGGACAGGGCTCACCGTCCTGGGCTCCGTCCTCTCCCTGATCGCCCTTCTCTACTGGTCCACCGAACGCCGACAGCTTGAGCCGGCCAGGTCAACTACGACGCACAAGTAGCGCGCTACGACCATCGCCGCGTCCTCCTCCACCAGACCGGCCGCGACAAGCGAGCCGAGGACGGCTGACGGGCCGTACGCCGACGCGGCGATGGCGTCGACCGTGTCAGACGTGTGCGAGGAGGCGCTCCAGCGGCCGGGGAACGCGCCCGAGGTCCAGGTGCGCGACCAGCGCCCGCGCGTAGAGCGCCTTGCGACCGCTGTGCGTGCCCATGAAGCGGCGCAGTTGGTGTTCCACGGGTCGTTCTCGCTGTGCCGGCTGGCCCCGGAAGGTGCGGAATGGGCGCATCTCGCCCTGGTCCTCGATCACCTGCTGCACGCCCTCGGGCCCGAGAGCGCGGATCAGCTCGTCCTCCAGGTCGGCGACGCACACGTGGAACCCGAGTGTCTCCAGTCCGGCGCGGGTGAGACCGGACCCGAGTCCGACCCGCTCCAGATGACGCCGGAAATGCCGCTCCTCGCCGATGTCGCAGAGACCGGCGAGCGGGAGGCCGAGCCCCGGAGGACCGCACACGTCCAGGAAACGCCCGATGTTCGTCGCACCTCCGAGCGGTACCACCGCGACGCCCTCCGCACCGAGGTCGCGGCCGTGGCGCGTGGCCAGCACTTCGAGCGCGACCTGATCACTGCTCCCCTCGACGAGCACGACCGTCCGCGCACCGCCACCGGCCAGCTCCCGCGCCTCCGCGGCGGCCGCATCCGCCCCTGCTCCGCCGGCCGCCCACGCGACCAGCGCCAGACAAAATCGCCTCAACTCATCCACGAGACCTCGCTTCCTGACGTCATCCTGGCACGGCCCAAATCCCGTACGCACGCACGTTTTTCGAGCGCAGCGGCTCAAGGAGCCTTTGCTGATTCGGTCGCGCTCCGTGAGGGCGAGCCGTTAACTTCCGCCTGAGCGCTGTGAGGCACGCGACGCGCTCACGAGGGGTGCCGGGCATGGAGATCGAGGGCGTGCGGACCGACCGTTTGGGCTTGCTGCTCGACCAGTTCGACAAGGCCAGGGAGATGGCCCAGGTACGGCTGACGGGGCTGGGCGACGAGGAGTACCTGTGGGAGCCGGCGCCCGGCAGCTGGTCGATCCGACGCCGGGCCGGGGCGTCGACGCCCCGGGCGTTCGGGCCGGGCGTTCGGGCCGGGCGTTCGGGCCGGGCGAGTGAGTGCTCGACCTGGGCGCCCCGGACATCCCGGCGAGTGAGTACGCCGAGGTCGCCCGGCAGGCCACCGGCGGCATGTCGGTCGCCAAGATCGCCGAGGACTGGAGTGTGAGTGTCGAGCGGGTCGAGCAGATCCTCGCCCACACCGGTGAGCCGGAGCCCGACGAGACGCCGGTCACGACCATCGCGTGGCGGCTGGCGCACCTGCACTTCTGCTTCGCGGGCCAATGGGAATGGACCTTCGGCGAACAGCGGCGGGAACCGAAGCTGCTGGTCGACTTCACCCCTCCCCCGCCCTGGCACTCGAACGGTTCTGGGTGGTGATCGACCGCTGGCGCAACGACGTCGCCGCCCTCACCGACGAGCAACTCGACACGGTGGGCTTCTCGCAGTACCCCTACGGCTCCGACCCCGACGAACCGTTCATCGCCGTCGTGTGGGGGGCCAACCTCGAATTCATCCACCACATGGCCGAGATCGCGCTCCTCCGCGACCCATGGCGGACCCGCTTCACCACGCCTGGGTAGGCCCAGGGCGAGCAAGCCGGAGCCGGGTGTCGGCGGCGATGATCAACCCGAGTCGGCGGCGGGCCGCGTCATCGCATGTCTTTCATCGCTCTTCGAGTTGCAGGGTGAGGCGGGCAGCGGTGGTGACGGTGGAGTCGAACACCTGGCAGGCGACCACGGCGTGCGTGATGCCGGTCGCCGCGCGGATCAGGTCGAGTCGCATGGTGCGGCCGGTCTGAGTGCGCAGCCGGGCGTCCAGCCAGGTCGTGGTGGCGCTGACGTCCGTGGTCCGGGTGTGGTCGCCGTCCAGGATGCGGGTGCCGTCGTGCACGGCGGTGGTGTGCAGTACGGGGATGTCGGCGCCGTCGGCGGTGAGTGTCCCGTCGGCAGCCAGCGTCCAGTGGACATGGCTGAGGCGGTCCGCCAAGTCCTGGGCCTGGGCGGGCGCCCCGGACAGCGGTTCCACGGAGACGACGTGGAGCGTGCGGAATGACCGCGTGCGGCCATCGGCGGGTGGGGCGGCGCTCGTGGTGTCCGGCGTCTGCGGGGCGTCGAAGGACGGGAGCCTTTCGGGTCGGGTGGGCGGCGTGGGCCTCGAAGGACTGGGGCAGGGCGTCGGCAGGCTGGCGGTTCCGGCCGTACCACCGCCTGTGGCAGGAACGCGGGCGCCGTCCCGGGAGGGCTCGCCGGGCTTCGGGCCCGCAGGAAGGAGTCCGAGGACGAGGGCCAGCACGGGCAGTAGGGCGGAGGTCGCGTACACGACCGGTGAGAAGGCGCCGACCGCCCGCCCACGCCACCCCCACAGCCGTGGCCACAGCCCGGCAAACAGGGGCCAGACGGCGAGAGCGCCCAGCATCGCCCACCACATGGGACCCGAGGTGAGCTGCCCATGAGCGAGTGATACGGCGGTCCGGACGGCCCCGTCCGTGGAGGAGTCGCCGAGCAGACGGTAGGCCAGTGCGGCGCCGAGCAGGTCCAGCAGGTTTTCCGTGAGCACCGCCGCCGGCCACAGGAGCATCAGCACGAGTTGAGCAACCGGCTGCTCGGTGCGGGCGGTGAACCACAGCCGCAGGCGCACGGGCGGGTGGTAGAGCCGGACTAGGGCGCCGTGGGCGGACTCCGCCAGGGCGTTCAGGGCGCGTAGTTGCGCTGCCCGTCCGGCCGTCCGGGCGGCGAACCGGTCCGCGGTCAGCTCCGCCGACCACAAGGCGCTCACCACGATCAGCAGCACCTTGGGCACGCTCAGGACCACCAGGACGATCTGAGCCGACATCAGGGGCGCGGTCGCGTTCCCGGAGGCGAACAGCAGCGCCACGGGCATCAGGCCGAACATCACGAAGACGTACGGCCAGGCTCTGACCAGCGCAGTGAACGGGCTGCCGAGCCCGGCGACATGCTGCTCGCCGTGCCGGAGGTGGCCGATCTCGTGCAGCAGGACCGCTTCGGCCGCTTCCCGGTCCCTCTCCCACAGACTGACCAGCGGGCTGAAGACTGCGACCCGTGTGGTGCGCCAGCCGCCGGGATAGACACGAGCGAGCAGGGCCCGCTGCACGGTGACCCGCAGTTCGGTGCCCGGCGCCCGTTCGGCCAGGAAGCGCCGCATCTGGTCATAGACGTGCTGAGCGGGATACGGCTCGTTGTGCGGGGGCCGCAGCCCGTACCGCCGCTCGACCCGCCGTGTGCGCGGCTGGGGCGGGACCAGGGAGAGGGCGCCCGCCAGCAGGAAGAGCATGGGGAGCAGTTGTACGAGGGTCAGTGCCAGAACCGTCAGCAGGGCGGGGCTCCGGTCGTACTCGATCCTGCTCCCGGACACCGTCCAGGTCAGCCAGTCGACCAGCACCGGGACCTGCGCTCCGAGCAGTCCCAGGGTCAGCCACAGCCAGGGCGGCGGCCCCCACAGCCGCGCGGGCCGGGCGCCGGGCCCGGATGCCGGCTGTGCCGGATGAGCGGCGGTCGCCCGACTCATGCGCCGTCCGTCTCACCTTGTGTCGTCATGGGCGGCCTACCCGGCGCGGTGTCGGCTCCTGGCGCGGTGCGGCGGCGCAGCAGGCCGGAGGCCGCACCGGCCAGACGGCGCAGCGGAGCCCCGAGGCGTCGGGGCCCGGGGAGGGCCGGTTCGGGCGGCTCGTTCGCCACCAGAGCGTCGAGGAACGCAGCAACGCCGTCCCGGTCCTCGGCGCCCAGTAATTGCGCGGTCAGCTGGGCCACGAGTTCCTCGGCCGTGGCCGTGTCGACTCCCCGGGCGCGCAGCCGTTGGCACATGTGCAGCGCGGCCAGCACTCCTTCTCCTGAGGGTTGCTGCGGCGTGCTCGGGGTTCGGCTGCCCGCGTGCCCCTCGCTGGTGCGGGCAGGACCGGGTGGCGGGTGCGGCTCCTGCCCGGTGCGTTGCGCCCGCAGGCTGACCAGCAGCGCGGCCGCGGAGACGGCATTGGCGAACTGCTGGCTGCCCAGGGCCGCCTTCACCACGTCGGCAGCGTAGGCCAGCGCGTCCAGGAGTTCGGGCAGCACGGTGGAGATCCCGCCGCCGAACCCACCGGGGGCGAGCCCTTCGGTCCGGAAGAGCTCCCGGCGTGTTTTGCCGCCGGCCGCGTAGGCGCGGGTGATCTGCGCCGCGAGAGCGGTTTCGTCGGGTACCGTCCATCGCGCTATCCGCACGCCCCAGCGGTCGAGGTCGTCACCGGCCACAGTGCCCTCCTCTTCGCGCTTCCGTCGCCTGCGTCCTGCATCGCGTCGCGCGGATCACGTCGAGGTCCCTGAGAAGTCGAAACGGAACTCGAACTGGCCGTCGCCGGTGCGGCCTTGCGCTATCAGGGTCACGCTGCCGCCATCGACCTGTCCGCTGAGCGTGGTGCCCTCGGCCACGGCGTGCGCGTATCCGCCCGGCAGTTCACCGAGGTCGGGGCGGCAGGGGACGAGGAGGCTGGGCCAGTTGAGCAGGTTGAGTGTCACGGCCTGCTCGGTGTGGGGGTCGGTGAGCCGTCCGCTCAACTCGCCGTCCTTCCACTCCAGTTGCCAGTAGGTGAGCAGCAGGTTCGGGTCGCGCGGATTCCCTGCCAGATCCTGGTTGGAAACGGTGCTGACGGCCGACGACCAGAACGACACGGCGCCGGCCTGGGCGGGCTGCCCCACCGCGAGCAGCAGGGAGAACGGGTTGGTCTCGGTCTCGCTCCCACCGGTGCGAGGGCGGCTCAGGTTCAGTGTGGCGTTCATGGAGTACGACTTGGTGTCCGCCAGGCGCCGCGAACCGTCGGTAGTGCAGTAGTCGTACACATCGACCGTGACCCGCGCCGTCCCGCCGTACTCCTTTCCCCACAGCGCGGCGGCACCGGTCGGCTCGCTCAACGGGGTGTCGGTCGTGGAGGGCGACGAGGGCGGAGTCGAGGTCTCGACCGCAGTGGGACTCGTAGGTATGGAGGTGGGTTCGGTGGTGGCGGGCGATGGCGTCGCGCTGTCCGCCGCGGACTCGGACACGGACGACTCCTCCGGCGCTGCGGAGGAGGACGACCCTCCACCCGAGCAGCCGGTCAGCAGCACACCGAACAACCCTGCGCACACACCGGCCCCCACCACGATGCGAGCACACCGCGAACGCGCCCCGGAAAGGAATGTCACAACGCCCCCCGTCCCCCACCGCGCCATCAGACGCGGAGTCCCGAGGCAAAGATGCCACGGTGCGCAACCACTCAACTACACAGAATCTCCACTTTGTTATCCTTCCGTGTCTACGGCGTGAACGTGTCGGCGGACCCCTGCGGCAGACGTGGTCCTCGAACGCGGCCGAGACGGCCGCCGCCATCACCTATGCCCGCGCGCAGGACGTGCCGATCTCCGTCCGCAGCGGTGGCCACGGCATCAGCGGGAACTCCACCAACGACGGCGGCATCGTCATCCACCTCGAGGCGCTCGACGGCGTCGAGGTGATCGACCGTGAGCGGCGTCCGGTGCGGGTCGGGGCGAGGTCGCGCAGAAGCTCGCACCGGAGAAACTGGCCATCAGCTCCGGCGACTTCGGCGACGTGGGATTCCTGTCCCGTTCATACGGACTGACCATCGACCACGTCCAGGGCGCCGAGGTGGTGCTGGCCGACGGGCGGATCGTGCACGCCGACGCGGACACCAACCCCGACCTCTTCTGGGCGCTGCGTGGAGCCGGCGACAACATGGGCATCGTCACCTCCTTCGACATCGAGGCGACCGAACTCAGCGACGTGATCTACGCGCGCTTCGCCCACGAGGTCAGGGATCTCGGCACGCTCCTGCAGGACTGGGGCAGGCTCACCGAGAACAGCCCCAGCGAGTTGACGCCGTTCCTCGTCGTGGCGGGCCAGGACGGCCGGAAGAACGCCCATACGACCATCATCTGGGCCGACGACGACATGGACCGCGCGACCAAGGCGCTGGAGGCGTTCCTGAATCTGGCCCCCGTCCTCGATCAGCAGGCCGCCATCATCCCGTACGCGGCGTTCATGGCCCCGCAGAGCAACCAGCAGGACGGGCACAGTCGTCCGAACTTCCACTCCGCATCCGTCGAGCACCTGGACGAGCGCACCACCGACGTCGTCAGCACGAACCTGTCCGACCACTACCCGCTGACGGGGCATGCCGGCTAGGTCCCCACTCGGGCGGTGTCGTCCGGCCCGTCGGCCGTCCGGAGGGGCGGATCGGGCGGGTCGGGGCGACAGGCGATAGGTTGATCGCCATGAGCGACAACGTTTATTTCGACATCACCATCGACGACGAGCCGGCCGGCCGCATCGTGTTCCGGCTCTTCGACGACGTAGTACCCCGGACCGCGAGGAACTTCCGGGAACTGGCCACCGGCCAGAACGGTTACGGGTACGCCGGCTCGGGCTTCCACCGGGTCATTCCCCAGTTCATGCTGCAGGGCGGCGACTTCACCCGGGGCAACGGCACCGGCGGCAAGAGCATCTACGGCGAGAAGTTCGCGGACGAGAACTTCACCCTCAAGCACGACCGTCCGTTCCTGCTGAGCATGGCGAACGCGGGCCCGAACTCCAACGGCTCGCAGTTCTTCATCACCACGATCGTGACCGACTGGCTCGACGGCAAGCACGTGGTCTTCGGCGAGGTCGTCGAGGGCGAGGACCTCGTCAAGAAGATCGAGGCCCTCGGCAGCCGGAGCGGCTCGACCAGCGCCTCCATCAAGATCAGCGAGAGCGGCACCATCTGACACGAGCCGCGAGGGCGGACAGGGAACTCCCTGTCCGCCCTCGGCGTGTGCATTAAACCGCGGTCCGCTCGTCAGCCCTGGCGGGCCTTGAAGCGCGGGTTCTTCTTGTTCAGCACGTAGGTGACACCCCGGCGACGCACCACCTGCGCCCCGGGAACGGCCTTCAGCGAGCGCAGCGAATTGCGCACCTTCATGACTGGCCCTCCTCCTGGATCTTGCTCGGTCCTGCGGTCAGCGTTCCTCACGGAAGGGAACGTGCTGCCCGGCGACCGGGTCGTACTTGCGCAGTACCAGCCGGTCGGGGTCGTTCGCACGGTTCTTGCGGGTCACGTAGGTGACGCCGGTCCCGGCCGTCGACTTCAGGGTGACGACGGGACGCGTGGTGTTGCGTGCCACGAGGCTCTCCTTTCCCGTGACCGATGCGCCCTGATTGCCCTGCGCATGTCAGCCACGCTCCTTCCAACAGCGGCACCGGTCGATGCATTCCCGCCATCCGGAGGGCTGCTATCCGGCCGCAGCTCTTGGCATGAACCTGCGACTGTCGCGAGGGCTCCATGCTTGAACATGCTCGAAAGTCAGAGATTTCAAGCAATAGAAGTCATCAGTCGCTGGCGTGACGGGAGCCGGCCGCCGCCACGCTGGAGTAAAGAATTCGCATGGTCTAGTCCAAAGAGGCCTTTGGACTAGACCAACCTATTGACGTGCGCGCGACAGCCCCCCGAGGCTGGGGCAACTCCCCCACCCCATCTGGAGGCCGGCAGTGAGACGTCTTCATGCATGTCTGAGCGCCGCGGCGGCCGTCACGCTCGCCGCCGCAGGCACGACCGCGCTCGTCGCGGGCAACGCCTCGGGCGCCACCACCGCGCTGAGCAACCGGTGGTACGCCGCCGCCCCCTATCTGATGCCGCTGGACAACGACCCGCCGGACGCGGGCGCCATCATGGACGCCAGCGGTCTCAAGGCGTTCCAGCTCGCCTTCATTCTCGCCCCCAACGGCGGCGGCTGCTCACCCACTTGGGGCGGTACGGCCCCGGTCTCCTCGGACACCGCCGTGCAGTCGGTGATCAACACCATCCGCGCCAAGGGCGGTGACGTGTCCGTCTCGATCGGCGGATACGGCGGTACGAAGCTGGGCCAGGCGTGCTCCGACGCGGCGTCCACGGCGGCGGCGTACCAGCAGGCCATCACCAAGTACGGCCTGCACGCCATCGACTTCGATCTGGAGGAGCCGGAGTACGAGAACACGGCAGCGATCAGGAACGAGATCGGTGCGGCGAAGATCCTCCAGCAGAACAACCCGGGGCTCTATGTGTCCGTCACGACGGCAGGCACGGCGGACGGCACCGGCTGGTTCGGCAAGCAGATGCTCCTCGAGGCGAAGTCGCAGGGGTTCACCCCGAACAACTTCTCCATCATGCCGTTCGACGGCGGCTTCAACGGGGCCGCGAGCCAGACCAGCGCGCTGACCAACTTCAACTCCATCCTGCAGTCCACGTTCGGCTGGGACCAGGCGACGGCCTACGCCCACGAGGGCTTCTCCGGGATGAACGGCCGCAGCGACACCGGCGAGTACTTCACACAGGCCGACTTCCAGACCGTGCTGGATTACGCCACCAGCCACAACATGGACCGCTTCACCTTCTGGTCCCTCAACCGCGACCGGCAGTGCACCCCGGCCGACAACGGCGGCCGTACGTCCGGGACCTGCTCCAGCGTGACCCAGAACTCCTGGGACTTCGCGAAGTACTCGGTCAAGTTCGCCGGGGTCACCCCGCCGACCTCGCCTCCGACGCCCACCCCGACCCCCACGCCGACTCCGCCGAGTGCCACGTGCAAGACGGCGTGGAGCTCGTCCGCGGTGTACGTGGGTGGCGACGAGGTGTCGTACAACAAGCACAACTGGAAGGCCAAGTGGTGGACCCAGAACGAGGTGCCCAGCGCCGTCGAGTGGGGTCCCTGGCAGGACGAGGGCGCCTGCTGACACCGGGCGGACGGGCCGCCGCTCAGGGTATGTCGCCGTGCCAGTCGTAGCGACGGCCGTCGGGCTGCCGGGGTCTGTACAACGCCCGGCCGCCCGGCCCGTAGCGGCCCAGCTCCGTCGTCAGCGAGACCTGTTCCTCAAGCTCCCGGTCGGGCCAGTCCGTGACGTCCAAGAGCAGCCCGTCCAGTGGGCCCCCGACCAGTTCCACGTACGAATGGCCCGGCCGGGGACCCGCGTCCTCGTGATCGGCCCCGTACACCCGGCCGCGCATGAACTCCCGCTCATCCATACCGTGCAGGGTCGCACCCGGCACTGACAATCGAGGCGGGCCCGCTCTAGAGGGGCGGTTCGGTGAGGAGCGCGAGCAGCCAGCGGGCGCCGTCCGCCTCGCCTTCCGCTGCGCTCGCGGCCGAGGGGAACAGCCGGCCCCAGGACGTCGCCCGGCCGAGCGCGCCGAGCCGCCAGGCCAGGCTCACGGCGCGGCGCAGCTCCGCCGCCGTCCGGCCCGCGCCCGTCCACGGCTCGAGGTAGGCGTCCCGCAGGCGGGGCAGCACGTCGGCGCCGTAGCGGTCGCAGGCCCGGCGGGCGGGGACGAGCAGGCTGCAGAAGGGGTGGGTGACGGCGGCGTCGCCCCAGTCGAAGAAGACGAACCGCCCCGGCGCCGGGCAGAACAGCTGACCGTCGTGCAGGTCCGAGTGGTCGAGGGAGTCCGGCACGCCCACGGCCGCGAGTTCCGCGCACCAGTCGACGAGGCGCGGCCTCAGCCGGGCGAGCCGCGCGCGCTCGTCCGTCCGCAGCACGGTGTTCTCCGCCACGAGCCGGTCGAAGGCCTCGGGCAGCGCGGTGGTCCGTGCGCCGGGCACCCCGAGCTCCTCGATCTCCCGCGTGTACGGCACCAGGGCCACCTGCACGCGCGCGTACTGGCGAAGCAACTCCTCCCAGATGCCGACCTCAACGGGTTCGCGCTCCAGCACGTCCCTGAACAGCTCGCCCCCGTCGGGCAGCAGCGACCAGCCCCGGCCGGGGTCCACCGCGAGGGGTACCAGCACCCGCTCCGGCACCCAGCGGGACAGCGCCGCGGTCAGCGCGCCCTCGAAGGCACTGGCGGGCGGATTCGCCTTGAACCAGACGGTGTCCTGTGTGCCATGCACCTCGACGGGCACCCGCACCAGGACCGACCAGGGGCGCAGACGCACCCCCAGCGTTCCGGTGGCGCGCAGCCCGCGCGCCGCGAGTTCGCCCTCCACCCAGTCCAGGGCCTCTTCGCGCCAGGTCTCCCGCTCCCACGGAGTCACCACGTCCTGGTACTGGCCCCGGTCCTCGACGACCGTCGTCTCGTGCAGCATCGCGCCATCCCAGCAGCGGTCCCGCCCGGCCGCCACCGCATTTCTCCAGGGCGCCTGTTGCTTCACCTCTTGACGTGTCTGGTTCAGACCTTTAACTTCACGGATCACTGACGATACAAGGATGCGCCCAGCGTTCAGCATCGTGAACGCCGCTCGACTTTCTCCACCCCCACCGTCAGCCCCACACGAAAGGCTGTGTTTGTCCATGGCCGAAACCTCGAGCAGGACCGCTCGCAAGGTCCTGCGGTTACTGGTCCTGCTGGCCTCGCTGCTGGGCCTCGCCGTCCCGCCCGCGCAGGCCACGACCCGCGCGACGGCGGCACCGTTCAAGGTGCTGGCCCTCTACAACGGCACCTGGGACGCCGCGCACATCAGTTTCGTGCACGAGGCGAACGAATGGTTCCCGCAGCAGGCGGCGGCGAACGGCTTCACCTACACCGCGAGCAACAACTGGGACCTGCTGGCCAACGGCGGCGTGCGCGACTACCAGGTCGTGCTGTTCCTCGACGACCTGCCGCAGACCGCGGCCCAGCGAACCGGGTTCGAGCAGTACATGCGCGGCGGAGGGGCCTGGATGGGCTTCCACGTCTCGGCGTTCACCACCGACGCGGCGAGCTGGCCCTGGTACCACGACCAGTTCCTCGGCAGCGGCGACTTCAGGTCCAACACCTGGGGCCCCACCACGGCGGTGCTGCGCGTCGAGGACCGCACCCATCCGTCGACCCAGAACCTGCCGGCCACATTCACGTCGTCGGTCAGCGAGTGGTACAGCTGGTCCAACGACCTGCGCACCAACCCGGACATCAGGATCCTGGCCTCGGTCGATCCGAGCAGCTTCCCGTTGGGCACCGACCCCAACCAGAGCTGGTACAGCGGCTACTACCCGATCCTGTGGACGAACACCAAGTACCGGATGCTGTACGCGAACTTCGGGCACAACGCCATGGACTACGCGACCAACACCACGCTGTCGTCCACTTTCGCCAGCGCGACGCAGAATCGCTTCGTCCTCGACGGCCTCAAGTGGCTCGGCGGCGCGGGTGACACCCAGCCGCCGTCCGGCGGGCCCATCTCCGAGACGGCCTGGTACACGGTCCACAACGCCGGGAACGGGACCTGCGTCGACGCGCGCGCCGCGGCGACGGCCAACGGCACCGCCATACAGCAGTACACGTGCAACGGCACCGTCGCGCAGCAGTTCCAGTTCCGCTCCACCGACAGCGGTTACGTCCGCATCGCCGCCCGGGGCAACCCGCAGCAGGTCGTCGACGTCACCGACCGCTCCACGGCAGACAACGCACCCCTGCAGTTGTGGGCGTACGGGGGCGGAACGAACCAGCAGTGGCAGCCGGTCGCCCAGACGGACGGGCGGTACCACTTCGTCGCCCGGCACAGCGCCAAGTGCCTCACCGCGGCCTCCTCCTCTGCCAACAGCGTCCAGCTGACCCAGCGCGGCTGCGACGGCTCGGCCGCCCAGAGCTTCCAGCTCAGCGAGACGCCCTGACCGTCGGCCCGCACCCGCATGACCGCAACGCCCAATGCCGTCACCCCGAACAGCAGAAGGACCCCCCACATGACTCGTTCCAGGCTTCTCGCCATCGCCACCGTCGCGGGCCTCGTCGGCACCCTGACCGTCCTCGGCGCCGGCAGCGCGGGCGCGGCGAATCCGAACGTCGCGCCCGGCGGCAACTTCGACCTGTCGGTCTGGCAGCTCCAGGAGCCGGTCGGCTCCCCCGGCTCCCCGACCACCATCCCGTCGTCCCGGCTCCAGGGGGCGGGCGGGTACCAGGACTCGTACTTCTACACCGACACCCGCGACGGTGCGATGACCTTCTGGGCGCCCGAGAAGGGCGTCACCACGCCGAACTCCAACTACGCCCGTTCCGAACTGAGGGAGATGAACCGAGGCGGCGGCGCCGCGGACTGGTCGCTGAGCGGTAAGCACCGGCTGAGCGCGACCCTTCGGGTGGTGTCCGTGACGAAGAACGTGTGCGTCGGACAGGTCCACCTCGGCTCCGGCGGTTCGTCGACCAAGCCGCTCCTCGAGCTGTACTACCACTCGAACGGCGACATCGTCCTGGGCACCGAGAACTCCCCGTCCGGCGGGCAGACGGCTCATCCGGTGGGTCATGTGTCGATCGGCAAGACGTGGACGTACACCATCGGCATCTCGGGCGGCGACACCATCGACCTCACCGTCAACGGCACCACCACGCATTACGCCATTCCCTCGTCCTTCTTCCCCTACAAGCAGTACTTCAAGGCCGGCTCCTACAACCAGTCGTCCTCCGACAGCACGACGAAGGGCGCCCGCGTCGCCTTCTACGGGCTGACCGTGTCGCACGGCTGATCCGCCGTCCGAACCACCGCACTCGGCCCGGCGGCCCGGGCGATCGGCCCGGGCCGCTGCCGATGCGTATGCTGCGACACCCCCAGACGCGCCGCCCCCAGATACCAGACATATCAGCCTAATACGTGTGTTATTCAGTCATGCACAAACCTTCGCGGCGTACCTTGCTCACGGCCTCGGCCGCAGCCCTCGGCTCGGGACTCGTGGCCTCATGCTCCGGAAACGGAGCACACCCACAACCAGGCGCCCGCCCAGGGGCCGGGGTCCTCACGGTCAGTCACGACTTCGTGCCGCCGGGGCCCAAGGGATACGTGACCCCCTCGGGTCCGGAGGTCCGTGCCGCCGAGCGCAGACGCGGCTCCGGCCCCGTCCGCGAGTTCGAGCTCACCGCCGCCGAGACGACCGTCGACCTCGACGGTCAGAGAGTACGGACCTGGGCCTACAGCGACCATCTGTCGGGCCCGCAGGTCCGCGTCACCGCCGGCGACGTCCTCAGCCTCACGCTCGCCAACCGGCTGCCCGCCGAGACCTCGCTCCACACCCACGGCGTGCGCATGCGCTGCGACATGGACGGCGTACCCGACCTGACGCAGGAGGCCATCCGCCCCGGCACGGACTTCAGATACCGCTTCACGGTCGGCCATCCGGGCACGTATCTGCTGCACTCCCACTCGGGGATGCAGCCCGACCGCGGCCTGTACGCGCCGCTCATCGTCGACGACCCGAAGGAGCCCCTCTCCTACGACAAGGAGTGGGTCATCGTCCTCGACGACTGGGTCGACGGTGTGGGCGGCTCCACCCCGGACAAGGTGCTCGCCGAGCTCCTGCACCACAAGGGCGGGTCCATGGCCGGCATGAGCATGGGCATGGGCCCCGGTGGCGCCCCATCGGGCCGCGGCGGCTCGGACCACCGCGGCCCGGCAAGCCCGCACGCGTCCGCTTCCGCCGGCAGGAAGCCGTCGGGACCGTCCCGCATGCTCCACGGCTCCCACAGCCGCATGCTGCGCAGTGAGGCCGGCAGCGTGGCCTACCCGCACTACCTCGTCAACGGCCGGCTGCCCACCAATCCGTCGGTGTTCCGGGCCCGCCCCGGCGAGCGCATCCGGCTGCGCATCATCAACGCCGGCGCCGACACGGCCTTCCGGGTCGCCCTCGGCGGTCACACCATGACCATCACCCACACCGACGGCTATCCCGTCGTACACGAGGAGACCGACGCGCTGCTCCTCGGCATGCTGGAACGTTACGACGTCCTCGTCACCGCCAAGGACGGCGTCTTCCCTTTCGTGGCGCTCGCCGAGGGCAAGGACGGCCGGGCCCTCGCACTGCTGCGAACCAGCGACCGGGCGGCGGCGCCTCGGCCCGACGTTTACCCGGACGAACTCGACGGCCGCTGCATGCCCGCCCGGCGGCTCAGGCCGCACGAGTCGGTGGCCCTGCCGCACCGCGAGCCCGACCGCGAGATCCGCATCAAGTTCACCGGCAACATGCGGCAGTACAACTGGGGCTTCGATCACAAGCCGTACTCGGTCAGACAGCGGCATCCCATCCGCGCGGGCGAACGCGTCCGGCTCACCCTCATCAACGCCACAGACATGTGGCACCCCCTGCATCTGCACGGCCACACATTCGCCGTCCTGGGCCTCGACGGCCTGGGCGCACGCAAGGACACCACCATCGTGCACCCCCACCGCAAGCTCGACCTTCAGTTCGACGCGGACAACCCCGGGCTGTGGATGCTCCACTGCCACAACCAGTACCACTCGGAGTCGGGCATGATGACGGTCCTCGGTTACCGCACGTAACCAGCCACATCGTCGCCCCGCCCCAGCGTCAACTCCCGGCTCTCGAGACCGTGTTACGGGTCCACGCGAGGTGGGAGCCGGGGTGGGGCGGCCGGACTTCGGTGAGTTGCGGTGGGCACGCCTTCCTCGTGGCATGGATCCGGCGCGGGGTTCGGCGCGGATCCGTTGAACTCCTCATCGTCCACGGGGAGTTGCCGGGGGCCGACGTCGGGGTCACGCGGCTCGCCCGGGTCGTCCCCGCCGAGGCCGTGACGGGCGACTCGTCCGGCCGTTCCCGGGACTCTTGACCAGCTTTGCCCGCGTTGCTCCGTGCGAGTGGTGGATCTCCCGATACGGTCGTAGCGTCGATACAGAGGCGGTCGCGCCCGAGGCGCCAGGCCGTAAGAGTGCAGTCACGCGGGCGGGAGCGGAGATGCGCAGACCAGTGCGGAGTACGGCGATCATGATCTGGGCGGGCGTGTTGTTCGCGGGAGTCACGGCCACGGCCTCCGCAGCCCCGTCCGCGTCGGTGCCGGCCGAGCGGGTGACCAGGGTGTCCACCGCGCCGGTACTGGTGGACTGCTTCTGGCACTCGACCGTACGCCCGGACGCTTTCGTCCTGGCCTGCGGCGACGGCAACAGTCGCCTGGTCGACCTGCACTGGACGCAGTGGGGCACGAACTCGGCCATGGCCGAAGGCGTCAACATGGTGAACGACTGCAAGCCGTACTGCGCGGCCGGCACGTTCCGCTCGTACAAGGTGACAGTGCGGCTCGACCGTCCGCAGCCCTGGCAGAAGAACCCGCAGATGGAGCACTTCACCCGGATGAACCTGACCTTCGCAGACGGCAGGCCGGACGGGTACACGCAGGTGATGACGTACCCGCTGTGGAACTGACCGCCCAGCACTTTCGCATCTGACCCCGGCCCGTCCCGACGGGCCGGGGTTCGTTCTTGCTGTCCCGCGGGTCGCGCCGCCACCAACCGCAGGACGCGCTCGGCCCCGTTGGTGAACGGCGGACCCGGCTCAGGCGGTCACCTTGGCGATGAACGCGGCGACGTTCGCCACGGTCCGCTGGATCTTCTCCTCCAGGGTGAGCGACTCCTGGAGCCGGGCGCCGACGCCCGCGTCCTTCTTCCCGCGCACATAGAGCGAGCACGCGAGATCGCTGCAGATGTAGGCGCCCACAGAGTTGCCCTGCTGCCCGGCCCGGCCCGCCTTCGGCGCGACCATCAGGGAGACCCCGCCGGTGTGGAGGGTCAGGCACATCGAGCACATGCTGCGCCGCGTCTGCCAGGATCCGGCGCCGGTGGAGCGCAGCACGAGGGCCCGGGCACGCCCGTCCTCCTCCCCGGCCAGGTAGGCGCGGTCGGGGGCCTGGGGATCGCGCCAGCCCAGGAAGTCCAGGTCGTCCCAGGGCCGGTCGGCCAGGTCGCGCGGGACGGACAGGCGTTTCGCCTCGCCCTTGCTGCAGTTCACGAACGCGGCACGGATCTCTTGCTCGGTCAGCGGCTTCATGATGAGCACGCTAATTTGCCTAAAGCTTTTAGGCAAATGCATAATCGCTTCAGCCGAGCAGGAGGAGGGTCATGGCACGCGCAGGACTGACCACGGAACGCCTGACCAGGGCGGGAGCGGAGCTGGCCGACGAGGTCGGCTTCGACCAGGTGACCGTCTCCGCGCTGGCCAGGCAGTTCGACGTCAAGGTTGCGAGTCTCTACTCGCATGTGAAGAACTCGCACGACCTCAGGACCCGGATCGCCCTGCTCGCCCTGGAGGAACTCGCCGACCGGGCCGCCGACGCCCTGGCCGGGCGGGCCGGCAAGGACGCGCTCAGCGCACTGGGCGACGTCTACCGCGACTACGCGCGCGAGCACCCCGGCCGCTACGCCGCGGCCCAACTCAGACTCGACCCGGAAGCGGCGGCGGCCGGCGCCGGCGGCAGGCACGCACAGATGACCCGGGCGATCCTGCGCGGCTACGACCTGACCGAGCCGGACCAGACCCATGCGGTACGGCTCCTGGGCAGCGTCTTCCACGGCTACGTCAGCCTGGAGCTGGGCGGCGGATTCAGCCACAGCGCCCCCGACACCCAGGAGACCTGGACCCGGATCCTGGACGCCCTCGACGCCCTGCTGCGGAACTGGCCCGAGCGCTGACCCGGACTTCCCCGGGTCAGACGTCCTGACGTACCCGCGGGGAGGGCAGCGCGCCGGTCCGCGGTGCGCGCAGTCTCCTGCCACGCCGCGTGAGCCCCCACGGCTTGAGGACCGAGATCACGGTCATGAAGACGTAGGCGGACATCGAGACGACCGGCCCGAACAGCACATCGCCGGCGTCGGGCAGCGGTCCGCCCGGGGCGACGGCGGCGACCGCGGAGTTCACGCCGGGGCGCAGCGCGAAGGCCGTGGCAGCGGTCGTGGCCAGGGTCAGCCAGAACTTGACGTAGACCCAGCGGTGACGCGCCAGCCCCCAGGGGGTGCCCAGGGACAGCAGCAGTCCGCTGAGGAGCGTGAGGAACGCGACGGGGAGCAGGAGCCAGTCGGCGAACAGCTTCATGGCCCGGACTGAGGCCTCCACGGTCACCGCCGATCCGGTGGTGGTCGCGGTGATCCCGAGTGCGAGCAGCCCGAGCGTGAGCCCGAGCCAGCAGGCGGAGGCGGCTACGTGGACGACGAGGGAGGCCCGGCGTGCGGGGCGGCTGAGTTTCACCCGCACCACGGTGCCGGGCGGGTGCCGCGCACGCGTCCGACGGCGGGAGTAGGCCGGTGTACTGGCGGGGGCGTAGCGGGCGGGGGCCCGTCTGCTCCGTACGGGACGGCCGCTCCGTACGAGGGTGGCCACCTGCTTGCCGCGGCGCCGATTCAGAAATCCCACCGCTGAATCCCATGGAGATGATCGGTTGGACTTCGGGATCACTCAGGAGCAGGGTGGAGATGCCGGCCGGAATCGGCGGGCCTTCCCCCTACGCGCACCACCCGGAGTACACCCGATGAACCATGTCGCGGACCCTGAGCGTTACGACGGCACCATGCGTTACCGGCGCACCGGACGCTCGGGCCTTGACCTCCCGGTCCTGTCCCTGGGCTACTGGCACAACTTCGGCGACGACCGGCCGTTCGAGGCCCAGCGGGAGATCGCGCTGCGCGCCTTCGACCTCGGGATCACCCACCACGACCTGGCGAACAACTACGGACCGCCCTACGGCTCCGCCGAGATCAACTTCAGTCGGCTGATGAAGCAGGACCTGGCGCCGTACCGGGACGAGCTGGTGATCTCGACCAAGGCCGGCTGGGACATGTGGCCCGGCCCCTACGGGCAGGGCGGCGGCTCCCGCAAGTACGTGCTGGCCTCTCTGGACCAGTCGCTGCGCCGCATGGGCCTGGACTACGTGGACATCTTCTACTCCCACCGGCTCGACGCGAGCACGCCGCTGGAGGAGACGATGGGCGCGCTCGACACCGCCGTCCGCCAGGGCAAGGCCCTGTACGTCGGGATCTCGTCGTACGACGCCGAGCGCACCCGGGAAGCGGTGGCGATCCTGCGGGACCTGGGCACGCCGCTGCTGATCCACCAGCCGTCGTACAGCATGCTCAACCGCTGGATCGAGACCGAGGGCCTGCTGGACGTCGCCCAGGAGGAGGGCTTCGGCGTCATCGGCTTCACGGCGCTCGCCCAGGGGCTGCTCACCGGGCGCTACCTGGACGGCGTGCCGCAGGACTCGCGGGCCGCTAAGGGCACCAGCTTCGACACCGCGTGGCTGACGGCCGACATGATCGAGCGGCTGCGCGCCCTGAACGGCATCGCGGCCCGGCGCGGGCAGACCCTCGCCCAGATGGCGCTGGCCTGGGCGCTGCGGGACCGGCGAGTCACCTCGCTGGTGATCGGCGCGTCCCGCACGGAGCAACTGGAGCAGAACGTGGCCGCGTTGGAGAACCCCGACTTCAGCGACGAGGAGCTGGCCGAGATCGACAAGTACGCCACCGACGGCGGCGTCGACCTGTGGCGGGACGCCCGGCTGGGCAACCTCGGCTGAACCGGCCGGCGCAGGCAGCTCGGCGGGGTCCGAGTCCGGAGGGCGGACCGTGCCGTCGGGGGTCTGTTCAGGCCCGGCGCCGACGCCCGAACGAGACGATTCGGTCATGGCTCCTCCTCGCCTGATCGGCATCGGCCCGGTGCGGCCGCCCGACGGCACGGTGTGGAGGACCGCTCCGCCCTCAGCGTCTCCCGCCGCGGCCGCGCGTGGCTCACCCGCGGCGGGTGAGCCGCCCGGACCGCGCGGGAGGTGGTGTGTCCTGGGGAGCGGCCGCACGAACGCTCCGGTTGGAGGAGGTCCGGCGATGACCACCCTCAGTACGGCCCCCACGCCCCGGACGCCCACGGAGCGGGCGGAGTCCGGCAGACGGGTCCGCGGACGGCTGCCGCGCTCGGCCCACGCCCAGTTCGCGCCGGACGCTTCGCGGCCCGATCCGGTCGGCGTGATCGAGGCCCAGTCGGCGCGCCGGGTGCGCGCACTGATGCCGATCCGCTACGGCCGCATGCTGGAGTCGCCGTTCCGGTTCTACCGAGGCGCCGCGGCCATCATGGCGATGGACCTGGGGGCCCTGCCGGACACGGGTCTGGGCGTGCAGTTGTGCGGGGACGCGCATCTGCTGAACTTCCGGCTCCTGGCCTCGCCGGAGCGTCACCTCGTCTTCGACATCGACGACTTCGACGAGACCCTGGCCGGGCCCTTCGAGTGGGACGTGAAGCGGCTGGCGGCCAGTTTCGTCATCGCGTGCCGTGCCGAGGGCTTCTCGACGCGGGAGCAGGACACCGCCGTACGGGAATGTGTGCGGGCCTACCGACAGCGGATCCGTGAGTTCGCCGGCATGCGCACTTTCGACATCTGGTACGCGCGTGACGACGCCGACCGGATGCGGACCCTCCTCGACACGCCGCCGAGCAAGGAGGCACGGCAGCGGGGCGACGAGGCACGCGCACGTGCCCTCACCCGTACGCACATGCAGGCCTACGAGAAACTCACCCGGGTTACGGACGAAGGCCGCCGGTTCACCCCGGACCCCCCGCTGATCACACCGCTGCGCGACCTCGTGGACGACGTCGCCGAGGACATGCCGGAGAACGACATCCGGGCGATCCTCGAGAGCTACGCCCGCAGTCTGTCCTCCGAGCGCCGCCATCTGCTGGCGAACTACCGACTGGTGGACCTGGCACGCAAGGTGGTGGGCGTCTCCAGCGTCGGTACCCGTTGCTGGATCGTGCTGATGCTGGGTCGGGACGACGACGATCCCCTCATCCTGCAGGCGAAGGAGGCGCAGGAGTCGGTGCTCGCGCCGTTCACGGGCGGCGGCCGGTACGACAACCAGGGGCGCCGGGTGGTGTCGGGGCAGCGGCTGATCCAGAGCGCCAGTGACATCTTCCTGGGCTGGACGCATGTGCTGGGCATCGACGGCCGGGGCCGGGACTTCTATGTGCGTCAGCTGCGCGACTGGAAGGGGATCGCGCGTCCGGAGACCTGGGACCCGGATGTGCTGACCGTGTTCGCCCAGCTGTGCGGAGCGAGCCTGGCGCGGGCGCACGCCCGGTCCGGGGACCCGGTGGCCATCGGCGCCTATCTCGGGGGCGGGGACCGCTTCGACCGGGCGCTCGTCACGTTCGCGCAGGTGTACGCCGACCAGAACGAGCGGGACCACGCGGCCCTTCAGGAGGCCGTACGCACGGGCCGGATCACCACGGCGTCCCTGTGAGCACGCGGCATCCGGTCACTCCGGCAGACGGCGCATCTCCAGGAGACGCAGGCCCAGGGACTGGACCCGCGCCAGCGGCCCGTAGAGGTGCGCCTCGTCCACGGCCGGGCCGTACAGCAGGGTCTGGTCGGACACGACCACACGGTCGAGTTCGGGAAAGGCCTCGGCGAGCGTCTTGGACAGATGTCCGTCGATGCGGATCTCGTACCGCATGAGCTGTTCTCTCCGCGGGTGGCGTGGGTCCGGGCGAGCTGTGCCCCTACTCGCGATCCTCCGCCGTACCGGACCGGCCGGCCTCACCCGGCACAGGTGATCCGGCGGGCCGCGGGGCTCCCCGGGGCGGGCTGTCACAGCAGCCGGAGTTGCGGTCACAGCAGCCGGAGATCACGTGCCCGGCGTACGGCGTCGCTGCGGCGGTTGACGGAGAGCTTGCGGTAGATGCTCTTGAGGTGTGTCTTGACCGTGTTGACGGAGACGTACAGGTCCGCCGCTATCTGCTCGGTGGACATCAGGAGGGCGAGGCGGCGTAGGACGTCCCGTTCGCGCGGGCTCACCTCCTCGACGAGCGGTGCGGGCTCGCGTTCCTCGTCGTGGGTGCGCCGGCCGGGTGCCCGGGGGCTGGTGTCGAGCCAGTCCAGGGCCATTTCCTCGGCCGGGGCGCCGTCGAGCAGGGGGCGTATCCACGGACCCGCGTCGAGGAACGGCCGTCGCAGCCGTTCCCGGTGCGCATGGGACAGTGCCCGGGCGACAAGCCGCCGGGCGGTGGCGGTGTCGCCCGCTCGGTCTGCGGCCTCGGCGCGGACCAGCGTGGCCGGTACGGTCAGGGCCGGACCGCCGGGCAGGGGGGCCGGGAGGCCGTCGAGGAGTTCGTGCGCCTCCTTGGCGTCCCCCGAAGCGAGCCGCGCCCCGGCGGCCGCGACGGCCCGGGCGGGCCGGTGGTCGAGCGCGGGCTCCAGCAGCTTCACTGCGGCCTCCGGATCGCCGTCGGCCAGCCGGGCGGCGGTGACCAGCACCGTCTGGTCCTCGGCCCAGGGCGAGGCGACGACGGCGGTGACCCGTGGCTCGGCGGCGGCCACGGCTTCCTGTGTACTGCCGCGGGCGAGCAGCAGCCGGGATCCGGCTGGGGCCAGAGCCGCCGCCGTGACCGGGTCCTCGGCGCCGTCGCGGGCGGCGCGAGTCTCGTCGATCAGGGCCTGGGCGGCGTCGAGTTCGTCACGGTCGACGGCCACGACGGCCAGCACGAGGCGGCTGATGCCGGAGCGGGCTTGCGCGGGCACGCCGTACCGGTCGGCCTCGCGCAGCGCGGCATGTGCCTTGCGTTCCGCGCGGCCGATCCAGCCGTCGAGATAGTCGATCAGAGCCAGATGGCCGAGAGATTCCTGGCGGGGCACCGCTGTGGCGGCGCTCCTCGGTGAACCGGCGGCCTCGGTGAGCGCGGCCCGCGCGGCGTCGAAGTGCCCGGCCCACAGCCGGGCCGAGCCCAGGTGAGTGAGGAGGAGCGCGAACAGTTCGGGGTGCCTGCCGAGGCGTTCGGCGGGGACGGCGTCCCGCAGGTCGCGGGCGAGGGAGGCGGCCTGTTCGGCCCGGCCCGGGAAGCCGGTGAGCCGGGCCACGAGCACGTCCAGGAGGGCGCGGCTCAGCCGGGCGGGCGCGCCGGCGGCGGTGTCCTCGCCCAGCGTGTGCGCCGCGTGCCGCAGATGGGTCACGCCGTGCTCCAGGTCGTGGTCGGCCAGCGCGCGGGCCACGAGGACGATGCTCGCGAACGGGCCGTCGGCGTCGGGCGGCATACGGGCGAACAGTTCCGCCGGGCAGTCGGAGCGCAGGCCGGTGAAGAACCGGCCGATGGCCAGGTCGTCGACCAGGGTGCGCGCGGTGAACTCCCAGTCGCCGGCGGCGGACCCGTGGGCGAGCGTCTCCGCGAGCGAACCGCCGTGGCTGTGGCGCACAGCCGGAGACCGGCGGCCCAGCCCTGGGTACGGCGCACCAGTGCGCGCACCGTGTCGTCGCCGAGCCGCATGCCGTGGACGTCGAGCAGGCCGGCGGCCTCTGCGGGGGTGAAGGCCAGCTCCGCGCCGTGGATCTCGGTGACGGTTCCGGCGGCGCGGTAGCGGTGCAGGGGCAGCAGAGGTTCGCTCCGCGTGACCAGGATCAGACGCAGGCCGTGGCCCGCGTGGCGCAGGACGTACTCCAGTTGTTCGGCGATGGCCGGGCCGGGGACGCGTTCGAACTCGTCGAGGACGAGGATCGCGGGCGTGGCCCGGCCGCTGAGGTCGGCCGCGAGCCGGGCGAGCAGGGTCTTCTCGACGCTCCCGGCGTGCGCGGGGCTGCCGATGCCCGGGGAGAGCCGGGTGCCGGCGGCGCGCAGGGCCTGGAGCAGGTAGGCCCAGAAAACGCCGGGCGCCTGGTCCCTAGCCTCGGCGGTGAGCCACGCCACCGGACGGTCCAGCCGATCGGCCCAGTCGGCGACCAGGAGGGTCTTGCCCGCGCCGGCCGGTCCGTCGACGAGGGTCAGTGGGGTGGCGAGGCCCTGGTCGAGGCGTCCGGTCAGTCGTGCGCGCCGCAGGAACGTGGCGGGCCGTACCGGTGCGACGAACCGGGTACCGAGAAACGGATCTCCACGGGGATCGACGCGGGAGTCCGCCGCGGCGCCGTCCCCGTGCTGATTGGCCATGGCGCTCATCGCCACCGTCCGTCAGATCATGGCTGGCGCTCTCCTCGATCATTCTGGCTGCCCCGCCCGTCATGTGCGCGTCGGCGAGGACAAGGACCGGCCCGTCCCGCCCCGGCGTATGCGCGTCCGGGTCACGGCGCCCATCCGCTCCAGCCCCGCCATGCGCACGTCGGAGAGCACGAGGCCCGACCGGTCCCACCCCGCCATACGCGCGTCGGCGAGGACAAGGACCGGCCCGTCCCGCCCCGCCATGGGCGCGCCGCAGTGCACGAACCCCGACCCGCCCCGCCCGGCATGCGGAGGTCTCATGGGCGCGGCAGGCTGGAAGGCGATTCATGTGCGGGTGGACCGGCCCCTGCCGCCGACAGCCCCGGAGGTTCTCACAGTGGCGCACAGCGAACCCGGGCGGCAGCTGAACGAGAGGTCGGCCTCGATGCTGGAGGCGCTGTTCACGCAGTCACCGGTAGGCCTGCACCTGCTCGACACCGAGTTGCGTGTCGTGCGGGCCAACACCGCGACGCCCGCCATGCGGGGCCTCGCCGCGGAGGACGTGGTCGGGCGGCCGATCAAGGACGTGTACGAGGTCGTCGGGGAGGACTTCGAGGCCAACGTACGCACCGTGCTGGACACCGGTGTGCCGCTGCGGGGACACATCGTGCAGGCCCGCGCCAAGGGGCGGGCCACCGAGGTGCGGCACGTCGAGGTGACCGTGCTGCGCCTGGAGAACCCGGAGGGCCAGGTGCTGGGTCTGGCCGTCACCGGGGTCGACGTCACCGAGCGCGAGCGCAGCCGGAACCGTGCCAAGGTTCTCGACTCGGTGCGGCGGGCCGTGGGCCGGACGCAGGATCCGGCCGTGACCGGTGAGGAACTCGTCGCGGCCGTGGTGCCCGCGTTCGCCGACATCGCCATCGTCGAGGTGGTGGACGCCGTGCTCCGCGGTGACGATCCGCCGCTCGCCCCGCTGCCCTCGGAAACCCCGCTCCTGCGCACCGCATTCCGCAGCAGGCACAGCCGGCCGCCCAAGGCGCACCCGGTAGGCGACGTACACCTGCTGCCCGGACCGACGCCGTTCACCCAGGCCCTCGCCGACCTGTGCCCGCGGGTGGTGCATCTGGAGCCCGACGCCCCGTGGTTCGACATCGATCCGCCGCGCGCGGAGGCCATCCGCTCCGCGCACGCCCACTCCCTGCTCGCGGCGCCGCTGACCCTGCGCGACACGGTCGTGGGTCTGGTCAGCCTCTACCGGACGGAGCCGGCACCGCCTTTCGACGAGGGCGATCGGGAGCTGGCGGTGGAGCTGGCCGCCCACACGGCCCTGTGCATCGACAACGCCCGCCGGTTCACGCGGGAGCACACCATCGCCTCCACGGTTCAGCGCCAACTGCTGCCCCGCAAGCCTGAGTCGCACACGTCCCTGGAGACCGCGTTCCTGTCCGTCACCGGTGCCGACCCCGGGGCGTGGTACGACACCATCGCGCTGTCCGGCGCCCGGACCGCGCTGGTGGTGGGCAGCGTGTCCGGGCGGGGGCTCGACGCGGCGACGACCATGGGCCAGTTGCGCACGGTCATCCGCTCGCTGTCCGCGTTCGACCTCGCCCCCGACGAACTCCTCGCCCGACTGCACGACACGACGGCGCAGTTGGCCACCGAGCGCGCCTCGCTGCCCGCGGGCGATCCGCTGCGCCGCGAACTGCTGACCGCCGACTGCGTGTACGCGATCCACGACGCCCTGACGGGCAGCTGCGTGATGGCCGGCGCGGGCCAACTGGCGCCGCTCGTCGTACGCCCGGACCGCACCGTCGGCATCCCCGAGCCGCCGTCGGGGCCGCGGCTCGGCCTCTCCGAGGACGCGCCGTTCGCCTCGGTCGCGTTCCAGGTGCCCGGCGGCAGCGTCCTGGTCTTCACCAGTGACCCGCTGCTCACCGCGTATCTCGCCGAGTCCCCCGGCCCGCTGCGGATGGCGCCGGAGTACGCCGACCGGCCGCTCCAGGACCTCTGCGACGCCATCGTGTACGCGCTGCCGCCCGGCCTGGGCGCGGGGGACGCCGCGGTGATCGTCGCCCGGGTCCACTCGTTCCCGGCCGACCGGTGCGCCGCGTGGGAATTCGCTCCCGAACCCGCCTCGGTGGCCGACGCCCGGCGCCTGACCCGCGAGCGGCTCGCCGGCTGGCAGGTGGACGACGAGACGGCGTTCAACACCGAACTGATCGTCAGCGAGCTGGTGACCAACGCCGTACGGTACGGCCGCCCGCCGCTCAGGCTGCGCCTCATCAACGACCGCACGCTGACCTGCGAGGTGCTCGACGGCGGTGCCGCCGCACCGCGCCTGCGTCACGCCCGTACGGCCGACGAGGGCGGCCGGGGCCTGTTCATCGCAGCGCAGCTGGCCCAGGGGTGGGGCACCAGGTACTCGCCGGGCGGGAAGACGATCTGGACCGAGCAGCCGCTGCCTTCGGCGGCGCCGGACACCCGCTGCTGATCAGCTCCGGCCATCGCCACCCGGGTCGGGGGCCGCGTGCCGGTCGCCGAGGTCGATCCGGCCACCGGCGGCCAACAGGGCGAGCACCGCGAGGACGGCGAGCAGGACCAGTACGAGGAGCAGGACCGTCAGTACCGTCGGGTGGTTCCACAGCGCGAAGACCAGGGCCACGATCAGCAACACGGTCAGGGTGATCGCACGGCGGTAGGTCTGTGCCAAGGTGCCGACCTTGCGGGTGCCGACGTGGTGGGCGGCCGCCCAGCGGGCCGCGGCGTCGGCGGTGCGCTCGGAGGTGCCGCGGACGGCGACGGGCAGGCGTCCGGGGCCGATGAAGTAGGTGCCGAGCGCGATGACCACGCCGAGGACGATCGCCGTGCGCAGGCTGACGCGCAGGAACCGCAGCAGGGTGTCGAAGACCGCGGCGGCGGCGGACTTCGACTGCACCTGGGGCGGGAGGTGGTCCAGGTAGTAGTGGCGGGCGACGACCAGCCCGATCGCCACGACCAGACAGGCGAACGCGGCTCCGAGCGCGGTACGGGCCAGGGCGCGCCGGCGCCCGTGGGCCAGCAGTACGCCGCCGGTGCCGAGCAGCACGACGAGCACCGGGAACCAGTTGCCGACTACGTCCAACAGGTGCGCGCCCTTGCGGGCCTTGGCCAGTTGGTCGGACTGGAAGAGCACGAGCTGCTTGTCGACGTCGGGGATCTTCTCCGCCGGGGTCAGCCCCGCGTCGACCAGTTCCTTCTTCACCTGCTCCACGGCGGTGCCCACATTGAGCGTGACCGTGCCGTCGGAGACTCCCACCGCGCCGCGTCCCTCGCCGGTGAGCGCGTGCACGACGTTTTTGTGGGCGATCCGGTTGGCGTCCTTCCACACCGTGGCGAAGGCGTCGCCGTCCACGACCCGGGTGGCCACCCGGTTGACGGCCTGGTCGGCCGCGGCGTCCAATTGCGGGCCCAGGCTCTTGAGCGCGTTCGCGGCACGCGGCGGCAGCCCCTGTTTCTCCAGCCACGTGGCGACGTCCGAGGCTGCCTGCTGTCCGTTCACATGGACGTCGACGGCCTCGCCGATCCGGTGGACCGCCGCGTCCTGGATCGCCGGTTCGGTGGCGAGGGGCGCGACGGTGGAGACGTACCGGTCGGTGTCGAGGACGATGTCGTGCAGCCAGACCGCCAGCAGGGCGACGGGCACCAGGACGCAGGTGAGGACGATGAGCACGGCCGAGGCGGTCCGCCGGGCGATCCTGCCGGGAGCGGAGCCGGGCGCGGACGTCGCGTCGTCCTGCGGGCCGCCCGTGCCCGGCGGGCCCTGCGAGCCCCGGCCGGGTGGTCGGGGCTCGTGCGGATCGCTCATGGGGCCTCCGACAGGGTGCATGCCTGATCACCCCATTGCCTCAGCCGCCCGCCCTCGGAGCACTCCGGGAGCGCCCGGACGGGCGACCCCGGGGACCGTCGGATCGAGCGAGTTTGACTTCGAGAGCACTTCAACGCCTAGCGTCCAGAACGCGGCACCATCCGTCGCGCGGATCACTCGCCCCTGGCTTTCGAGCACCCCCGGGATGCAGAGGCGCGGAATCCGCAGCTTGATGGAGGGGAGGCCGTGCGAGGCCATCGGCAAGGAAAGGCTGGAAGTCATCATGGAACAGCGCAGTCTGCGAGACCTGCGAGTATCGGCCCTGGGCCTCGGCTGCATGGGAATGTCCGCCTTCTACGGTTCCGCCGACGAGGACGAGGGCATCAGGACCATCCAGCGCGCCCTGGACCTGGGCATCGACTTCCTGGACACGGCGCAGATGTACGGGCCGCTCACCAATGAGTCGCTCGTCGGGCGTGCGATCCGGGGTCACCGCGACGAGTATGTGATCGCGACGAAGTTCAACTACCGCATGGACGACGCCGTTCCGGGCGACATGAGCACGGTCGGCCCGCAGGACGGCTCCGCCGAGCACGTACGCAGCTCGGTCCACGGCTCGCTCGAGCGCCTCGGCACCGACTACATCGACCTGTACTACCAGCACCGCGTCGACCCCAAGGTGCCGATCGAGGAGACCGTCGGCGCACTGGCGGAGCTGGTCGCCGAGGGCAAGGTCCGGCACATCGGGCTGAGCGAGGCGGCGCCCGAGACGATCCGCCGCGCGAACGCCGTGCATCCGGTCACGGCCGTGCAGACCGAGTACTCGCTGTGGACCCGCGACCCGGAGAACGGGGTCCTGCCCACCTGCCGGGAGCTCGGCATCGGGTTCGTGCCGTACTCACCGCTCGGCCGCGGTTTCCTCGCCGGCCGGTTCTCCTCGCCCGAGGAACTCGACGAAAACGACTTCCGCCGCAGCGGCCCCCGTTTCACCGGCGACAACCTCGACGCGAACCTGCGGCTGGCCGCGAAGGTCAAGGAGATCGCCGCCGAGAAGGACGTGACGCCGGCTCAGCTGGCGATCGCCTGGGTGCTGGCCCAGGGCGAGCACCTGGTACCGATCCCGGGCACCAAGCGGCGCACCTACCTCGAGCAGAACGCGGCCGCGGTCGACGTCGAACTGACCAAGGAAGACCTGGCCCGGATCGACGCCGAACTCCCGCCGGTCGCCGGGGAGCGCTACGACGAGGCCGGGATGAGGACCGTCAACCTCTGAGCACACGGCGGTGCGTGCGCCGGCCCGGGGCCCCGGCTCCGGGCCGGCGCGCGTCGTACGGGCCGGGTGCCGCTCGATGTGCCTGAGTTGGGTACTCACGGCCGGTTGCGAGTAGCTCAGGTCGGCGGCGGCGCGGTCCACGCTGCCCGCGTCGGCGATGGCGCACAAGGCGACCCCCCGTCGGCGCCCCCGCGGCGCACAACGGGGCGAACAGGAACAGTGAGCCCGGCCGACCGGCACCCCATGAAAGATCAAAGTACCGAGGGGTTAGCATATGAGCGCCGCCTAGCTCGAAAGATAGATCTGTGACTGTCAACGAGGACTCGTTCACCAACTGGAAGAACCGCGAGGAGATCGCGGAGTCGATGATCCCGATCATCGGGAAGCTGCACCGCGAGCGGGACGTGACCGTCCTGCTGCACAGCCGCTCCTTGGTGAACAAGTCGGTGGTCAGCATCCTCAAGACCCATCGGTTCGCCCGGCAGATCGCCGGTGAGGAGCTCTCGGTCACCGAGACGATGCCGTTCCTGCGGGCGCTCACCGCGCTGGACCTCGGCCCCTCCCAGATCGACATCGGCATGCTCGCCGCGACGTACCAGTCCGACGACCGTGGCCTCACGGTCGAGGAATTCACCGCCGGGGCCGTCGCCGGCGCGACGGGCGCCAACAAGATCGAGCGTGGCGAGGGCCGTGACGTCGTCCTGTACGGCTTCGGCCGCATCGGCCGTCTCGTCGCCCGACTGCTCATCGAGAAGTCCGGCTCCGGCAACGGTCTGCGGCTGCGCGCCATCGTCGTGCGCGGGGGCGGCGGGCGTGCGTCCGAGGATCTCGTCAAGCGCGCCTCTCTGCTGCGCCGCGACTCGATCCACGGCCCCTTCCAGGGCACGATCACCGTCGACGAGGCGAACGGCACGATCACCGCCAACGGCAACGAGATCAAGGTCATCTACGCCGACGACCCGACGTCGGTGGACTACACGGCGTACGGCATCAAGGACGCCATCCTCATCGACAACACGGGCAAGTGGCGCGACCGCGAGGGCCTGTCGAGTCATCTGCGCCCCGGCATCGACAAGGTCGTGCTCACCGCGCCGGGCAAGGGTGACGTGCCCAACATCGTGCACGGCGTGAACCACGACACGGTCAAGCCGGACGAGCGGATCCTGTCCTGCGCGTCCTGCACGACCAACGCGATCGTCCCGCCGCTGAAGGCGATGGACGACGAGTACGGGGTGCTGCGCGGCCACGTGGAGACCGTGCACTCGTTCACCAACGACCAGAACCTTCTGGACAATTACCACAAGTCCGACCGTCGTGGCCGTTCGGCGCCGCTCAACATGGTCATCACCGAGACCGGTGCGGCCTCCGCGGTCGCCAAGGCGCTGCCCGACCTCAAGGCGAAGATCACCGGCAGCTCGATCCGGGTCCCGGTGCCGGACGTCTCGATCGCGATCCTCAACCTCCAGCTCGCCCGCGAGACCACCCGCGAGGAGGTCCTCGACCACCTCCGCGAGGTGTCGCTGACCTCGCCGCTCAGGCGTCAGATCGACTTCACCAGCGCCCCCGACGCGGTCTCCAACGACTTCATCGGCTCGCGCCACGCCTCGATCGTCGACGCCGGCGCCACCAAGGTCGAGGGCGACAACGCGATCCTCTACCTGTGGTACGACAACGAGTTCGGCTATTCCTGCCAGGTCGTCCGCGTCGTCCAGCACGTCTCCGGCGTGGAGTACCCCACGTACCCGGCCCCGGCGGTCTGACCCACGAGCGGCAGCACGGGCCGCTTCGCACCGCCTCACGCATGATGCCGTCGATCTGATGACAGGTCGGCGGCATCACGCATACCCGCCGGTGCACGTCACATGACGAAGTAGCCGTCATTCCAGGGGAGTTGACGACGCCATCCCTCCCCTGTCAAGGTCTGGACCTGTAGCACCAGAAGGCCGCCGCGAGCTCTTCTTCACCAACCTCCCCACCGGGCCGAGGCATCGGCATCTCGCCTCCCCGTTCACGAGTGAGGACTTCCCGTGCGCAATCCGGTATCCCCCACGCTCCCGTCCCCGAACTCCCCGTCCCACCCCGCCCGTTCACGGCGTGCGCGCACCGCCCTGGCCGCCGCGCTCGGCGCGCTCGCCCTGGTGATCGCGTTGCCCAGCAGCGCCAGCGCCAACGTCCTGCAACTGCTGCCGCAGAACGCCGACGGCCTGGAGCAGAGCTTCTCCCCGGCCTACGACTACGACGGCGACGGCTGCTACGCCACGGCCGCGATCGGCGCCGACGGCACCATCAACCCGGGTCTCAAGCTCGGCGGCGACGTCAACGGGCACTGCCACGACTACGCCCAACTGGCCAACGCCAACACCTACTCGCGCGAGAAGTGCAACAACGGCTGGTGCGCGGTGATGTACGCCAGCTACTTCGAGAAGGACCAGGCGACGCTCGGTCCGGCCGCCATCGGCCACACCCACGACTGGGAGCACGTCGTGGTGTGGATCAACAACAACGAGGTCCAGTACGTGTCGGTGTCGCAGCACAGCGGCTACCAGGTGGCCGGTCGTTCGGCCGTCCGCTTCGACGGGACGCATCCGAAGGTCGTCTACCACAAGGACGGCGCCTCGACGCACTGCTTCCGCTTCGCCAACACCAATGACGAGCCGCCGGAGAACGCCACCGGCGGCTGGTTCTACCCGCGCCTGGTGGGCTGGAACGGCTACCCGGCCGGATACCGCGACAAGCTCCTGAGCGCGGACTTCGGCGCCGCGACCATCAAGATCAAGGACGGCGACTTCCAGTACGGCCTGGCTCACTCGATGCCCGCGGGTATCCCCTTCGACCCCAACGCCTGACCCTCCCGGGTTCACGGCACCGTCCCGCTCACCTCCCAGGCCTCGGAGGTGAGCGGGACGGCGGCGTCGTACCGCTGCTCCGTCACGGCACCACGAACCCCGCGCCGGCATCGTCCGGGCCACCGCCACGCGGGAGATCCGCCGTACGGAAGAGGAGCCGGGTGCGTCCCCGGGCGTTCACGGAAGCATCACGAACAGTCCGCTCCCCATGTCCAGAGCGGAACTAGCGTCTGCCGCGCCCGAAATCAACCCACGAAGGATTTCGATGTCCTCAAGACATGTTCTCGCCGGTCTGGCCCTGGTGCCGGTGCTCGCTTTCCCGTCGGCCGTCCAGGCCGCCGCGGCCGAACAGCCCGGCGTGCTGCCCCAGAAGACCCACTTCGACCTGCAGGCCCACCGCGGCGGCATCGGTATGACGACCGAGGAGTCGCTGGAGGGCTTCGGCAAGGCGATGCGCCTCGGGGTGACCACGCTCGAACTGGACACCCACGTCACCAAGGACCTGAAGGTCGTCGTCAACCACGACCGTCAGATCAGCGCCCAGAAGTGCCGCGACACGGCGCCGGTCACGCCGGGCGACCCGATGTACCCGTACGTCGGCAAGTACATCAAGGACCTCACGCTGGCCCAGATCAAGACCATGGACTGCGGCTACCAGCAGCTTCCCGGCTTCCCCGAGCAGGAGGTCGTCAAGGGCTTCCGGATGGTGGAGCTCAAGGACGTCCTGAACCTGGTGAAGAGCTACCACGCCAACAAGATCAAGCTGAACATCGAGACGAAGGTCGAGGCCGGGGCGCCCGAACAGACCCAGCCGCGCGAGCTGTTCGTCCGCCGGGTGTTCGAGGAGATCCACAGCTCGGGCATCGAGGACCAGGTCACCATCCAGTCCTTCGACTGGGGCGCGCTCAAAGCCATCCACAAGCTCGCGCCCAGGTGGCCCCTGGTGGCGCTCACCAACTACGACTTCCTCCAGGTCGGACAGCCCGGTGCCTCCCCGTGGCTGGGCGGGATCGACGCGGACGACTACGACGGCGACTTCGTCAAGGCGGCCGCCGCCGTCCCCGGCGTCACCGCCCTCTCGCCCAACTACGGCTTCCCGCAGAACGGCAAGATCGGCGACCCGGGCTTCCGCTTCTACCCGGACGCGACGATGGTCTCCGAGGCGCACGCCCGCGGTCTCAAGGTCATCCCGTGGACCTGTGACGACCCGGCCACCGTGGAAGCGCTGATGGACATGGGCGTGGACGGCATCATCACCAACTACCCCAACCACGTACGGCAGATCATGGCCGACCGCGGCATGCGCCTGCCGAAGGCCTACGACCCGAGCTGACCGGGCACACCGGAATGACGGAGCCCGCCCCGGTGTGCCGGGGCGGGCTCCGCCGTCGTACGCCGGGGTCAGCCGGCCTGCTTCAGGTCGGTGATCTTGAGGGTCTGCAGGTCGGACTGGACGTCGATGTTCGTGACCTGCGCGTCGGGTCCGTCGCTCCAGGTGAGCGTGACCCGGTTCGTGGCGTGGCCCGCGCCGGAACCGGTGTTGGTGACCTTCCACTTCACGGGCACGTTCTGCGCGAAGAGGATGCCGTCGGCGTGCTCCCGGGCCTCGAACACGGCGACCTTCTTCTGGGCGCCTGCGGAGAGGTAGAACGAGCGCAGCGCCTTGGCGGCGGCCCCCGCGGCCGGGTCCTCGCTGTCCCAGACGGCGTCGATGTAGGCCCCGTAGAAGTCCGCCACGCGCCGGCCCGCGCCACGCGGGTCACCCTGGGCGCCAGAGGCCGCCGCGGCTCGAGTGGTGGTGGTGTGGGTCGCGCCGGTTCCGGCGAGGGCCGGGGTCACGGCGGCGAGGGAGAGGACCGCGGTGATGGTGGCGGCGGTGAGCAGGAACCTGCGGCTGCGCATACGCATGGTCATGTCGTGCATTCCCCGTTTCCTTGCGGCCGGGTCTTTCCCGGCCGTCGGCACTGCTGAAGACCGCATTCCCCGCACGCCGGTTGAACCGCTTTTTCGGAAATTTTCCCGCTCTGGAAAAGGGAAATGGTTGCGCCGAATTTCAGCCGGACGCCGCACGCCTTTCGGTCAGCCGGGCGAGGTTGTCGAGGGCCATACGGGTGCCGAGTTCGTTGTCCTCACGCGGGATGTCGTCGGGAATGCCCTCGTGCACCATGACCACGTCGGTGCCGTCGTCGGTCTCGGTGAGTCTCGTCGTCATCGTCATCGCGCCGCGCAACGCGTCGTCGCCCGTCTCGAACTCGATTTCCTCGACGACCAGTTCACCGGGCACGAGCCGGATGAAGTGTCCCCGGTAGGTGTCCGTGTGGCCGCCGGACTTTCCCGCCCTTTCGGCCGCGTCGTAGACGAGGGACACCCGGAACGCGCCGCCTTCGCGGGCGTCGAATTCATGGACGTGCGCGCTCATCCCGTCCGGCGCCCGCCATCGGGCGACCGCGTCGGCGTCGACGAGCGCGCGGTAGACCGTCGCGGCGGGCGCCTGTACATGCCTGGATACTCGCATGGCATACATGCCCACACGCTACCGCCGGGTCCGGTCCGACCGGGGTCAGACGAGGTGCGCGAAGACCACCAGGTTCTCCGTGTAGTCCTGGGCCTCGTGGTCGTAGTTCCCGGCGCAGGTGATGAGGCGTGCCTCGGCGCGCGGGGTGTCGGCGTACACGCGGCGGTTGGGGAAGTCGTCCTTCTCGAACGCCTCGGAGCTGTCCACCACGAAGTCCGCGTTCTTGCCGTCGGCCCGCCTGACGGTGAAGTGGTCGCCCGGCTTCAGCTCCCCGAGTCCGGCGAAGACGGCCGCGGAGGTCGTCGTGTCGTAGTGCCCGGCGATGATCGCGGTGCCGGCCTCGCCGGGGGAGGCGCCCTTGGCGTACCAGCCGACGAGGTTCACGTCGCCCGCGGGCGGCGGCTGGAGCTGCCCCGTCGGACCGAGGGTGAGGGTGGTGAACGGGGCGTCCACGTCGATCTTCGGGATGAGCAGACGTGTCGGGCTGGACCGGGGCAGATGCTTGCCGGCCGGGTGCGCGATGGCCGCGGAGCCACCGGCGCGCGGCGGGGCGGTGCTGTCGGGCGGCTTGCCGCCGCCCATGCCCGCGGCCAGGAGCAGGCAGGCGACGCCCCACATCACCAGATGTCCGCCGGAGCTCGGGGACGGCTCGGGAGCTGTCATCGGACACCACCTCACTCGGTCGCGGCTGCGCGGCGGTCACGGCATACGGGAGGCCGGCCGCCGGCCCGGCGTGCGCGGCGTCGGCCCCCGAGTCGTGGGCGGCCGGTCAGGAGAGCTGCCCGACGGCGTTCCTACGACGCAGCGCGTACACGCCCGTGCCCAGGAAGGCCAGGACGGCGAGGCCGCCCGCGCTGACGCCCGGCGTGGCGAGCCCGCCGCCGCCGGCGTGGATGCCGCCGTTGGGCCTGTTGCCTATCCCGTTGCCTATCCCGTTGCCGATCCCGTTGCCGATCCCGTTGCCGTTGCCGATCCCGTTGCCGATGCCGAGCCCGTTACCGATGCCGAGCCCGTTGCCTATCCCGTTGCCGTTGCCTATTCCGTTGCCGTTGCCTATTCCGTTGCCGATCCCATTGCCGAGCCCGTTGCCGATCCCATTGCCGAGCCCGTTGCCGACCCCATTGCCGATCCCATTGCCGTTGCCAATCCCGTTGCCGATCCCATTGCCGATCCCGTTGCCGCCGCTGCTGTAGGAGGAGTCTCCGCTGTTGTTTCCGCTTCCGGAGGCGTATGCCCCGGGGGCGGCGAACGCAAGGGCGGCGGTGGCGGCCGCCGTAGCCAGGAAAATTCGGGCAGAACGCATCTGGAAGTCCTTCCGGCCCGGACCGGGCAGCCGATACTCCATCAGCTGAGATCACCCGGCCCGACATGAACCACCGTCAATCAGCCCCTCCGCTCGCACCATCCGGGCCGCCCAGCCGGGTTAACCGGACACCCCGGCCGGCCCCTTCGCCCCGGATCCGGGACCAGCACCGGGATCGGCCGACTGGTGTACTGAGCGGCGGCGCGGCGGTCGAGCGGCCGCATGCCGAGGAAGAGGCCGTGGAGGCCGTGCCCGGCGCGCTGTCCGGGGAGCGCCGGGCGCAGCTGTCGCCGGGGCGTACGGTGCCGGACCGGGTCCGTCAGCTGTCCGCCATCGGGATGCGCTGGACGTGACGGGGGCGGTCGGCCTCAAGGTCTCGGCCGGACGGCGACGATCGGCATCAACCCTCCGCCGGACGCCAACGCTCGCCTCAGTCCGTGAGCCCGGCGGCGACCGTCGCGCCCAGTTCCCAGCACGCCTCGAGGTCGGTCTTGCCGGGCTCGCCCGTCACGGTCACCGCGTCGGCCGCGCGGCGCCAGCCGAGGCCGGTGGTGATCGACTCGATGCCGCGCACGGCCCCGGTGACGTCGTTGCCGCCGTGCACGAAGTAGCCGAAGGGCCTGCCCCGGGTCTCGTCCAGGCAGGGGTAGTAAACCTGGTCGAAAAAATGCTTGAGGGCACCCGCCATGTAGCCGAGGTTCGCCGGGGTGCCGAGCAGATAGCCGTCGGCGGCGAGCACGTCGGACGCGGTCGCGGCCAGCGCCGCGCGCCGTACGACCCGGACTCCCTCGATCTCCGGCGTGGTGGCGCCGGACACGACGGCCTCGAACATCGCCTGGCAGTTGGGTGAGGGCGTGTGGTGAACGATCAGCAAGGTAGGCACATCACGCACCCTGCCGTGGCGCGCCTCCCGGCCGCAAACGGTGCTGCCAGGGAACCGGGAGCCCACGGGCAATCCCGTACGGCGTCGTCGGTGCCCCCGGTTACCCTTCCCACCTGGAGGACAACGTGAGCGAGAAGAGCTACCGGACGGCGGGGCATCCGATGGCCGGCCGGTCCCTCCCCGTCACGATCGTCCACGCCTGTCAGCGCGACGGCAGCGGCGGCAGCCCCACAGCGGTGCTCGACGACGCCCCGCTCACCGAGGCCGACCGGCTCGCCCTGCCCGCGAGCCTCGGCACCTCCCATGCCGTTTTCGTCACGACCGGCGAGACGGACGGCGGCCGTACGGGCGCGACGCTGCGCTTCTTCACGTCGGCCGGTGAGCTGCCGGCCTGCGGGCACGGCACGGTCGCAGCGCTGGCCGTGCTCGCCGAGCGTGCGGGAACCGAGCGCTTCGAGGCCGAACTGCGCGCCGGAGGACGGACGTTCACCGGGAGCTGGGCACGTGACGGCGAGCGGGTCGAGGCGGTCTTCGATCCCGGTCCGGTGCGCCTGCGTGAGCCCACCGAGGCCGAAGCGGGTCTGGTGCTCGCCGCGCTCGGCATCGCCGAGGACACGCTCGCGGCCGGTGTGCGGGTGGCGTCCACGGGGCGCTGGCGGTTGCTCGTGCCGGTCCGGTCGCGGGCCGTGCTCGCCGGGCTCTCCCCCGACTTCGACCGGCTGCGCAGTGCCTGCGACCGGCTCGGGCTGCTGGGCTGTTACGTCCACTCCGTGCCGGGCGGCGAAGGCGCCCTGGCCGCCCGGATGTTCGCGCCGGCGATCGGCGTCCCGGAGGACATCGCCAACGCCAACAGCACGGCCTGTCTGGCGGCGCACCTGGCGAGCGAGGGCCGTACCCGGATCACCGTCGACATGGGCGACTCGCTCGAGAGCCCCGCCACGGTCGTCGCCACCATGCGGCCCCGTCCGGTGGGGCCGCCACTCGTCCGGGTCGGCGGGGAGGCCTCGGTCGTCAGGGTGGTGAGCTGGTCACCCTGACCGGCCGCGGCCTCCCGTGCCGCGCGGTTCCGTCGGTCGGTGCCGGGTCACATGGAACGGCGTCCCATGCGGCGCAGCACGACGAAGCCCGCGATGACGAGCAGTGCGCCGAGCGCGGCGGGCCAGAGGTTCGCCCCCGTCTCCGCGAGCCCGCCCTGGACCGCCTGGGGTTCGGTCTGCGCGGCGGCGGAGGGGGCGTCGGCCCCGACCACCGCGGGCGCGTCGGACTGGGTGGGTCCGCCGAGTTCCGAGGATTCGGTGGCCCCGCTGTCGCTGCCGACCTCGCTGACCTTGCCGTCGGCCTTGTCCGAGTCATCCTGTGCCGGGGCGTTGCCGTCGGGCGACGCCGTCGCGTACACCCTGGGTGCCTCGGTGGTGGGGGCGTCGGTGGCCGGGGGCGTATCGGCCGGCGGTTCGCCGGGCTCCTGCGTCGCCGTGTCGCCGGGGGCGGGCTCGTCGCTCTGGCCGGGCGCGGGGGCGGGATCGGAGGCGGGCGGGTCGCTCGGCTCCTGGCCCGGCTGCTCGCTCGGCTGCTCGCTGGGAGCCGGGGCGGCACCGGAGCCGCACGTGCGGCCGGAGTTGATGCAGTCGACCATCTCCCCCATCAGCTTCTCGTCGAAGACGTTGATGAAGTCGCCGTGGTCGGTGACCGGCTTGTGCAACTGCTCGGGGAAGGAGTCCACCGCGAACAACGGCGTGGTGCGGCCCCCGTCCTGGAGGCTGGGCGCGTCGACGTCGTAGACGATGCGCTGCACCAGCTGCGGAATCGCCTCGAAGCCCTGGGGGCAGCTGCCGTCCGCGGCGGCGAACGCCACGTGCGTGCGGTGGTTGGCGCTGTCGATGTTCCGTCCGTCCCAGCAGCTCTGGAACTTGAAGGTGCGTACGACGTCGCTGCCGGACGGGCACAGCGGGTACTTGTCCTTCAGTTGCCGATCCTCGAAGCCGGTGCAGCTCCACGACGCATTGGCGTTGGCGGGGCCGTTGACGAACGCCTTGGCGTCGCCGGTGATGATGCGCAGCAGCCGCGGCATGGCCGTGACCTTGCCGCGCGGGCTGCCCTCGAACGACAGCGTGACCTGCTCGGGCGTGACAATCTTGCCGGCGTTGCCCTCGGTGCCACCGCCCGGCGCGTCGGCGTCCCGCTCGCGCGAGCCGTCCTGCAGACGCAGTACGGGCCAGTAGTACGTCGACTTGTCGCCCTTGTCCTCGCAGCTCGTGTCGGCGTTCGCCAGGTCGTCGTCGCTGGCGAAGGCATTGTTGGACTGGTTGCCGATGTAGTCGTGGAAGTGGTGGGCGCCGTTGCTGACGCCGGGAGCGACGATCACGTTGTCCGAGTTGAACAGTCCGCCCGCGTTGACACCGCAGCTGCTCGTGAAGGTGCCCTTGGAGGCGTCGGCCTGCTGGGGCGGGTTCTGCACGTTGGGCTGGACGGTGGTGATGTCGGCGTAGTCGGCGGCGACGGGGCCGTTGCCGCCCTGTCCGCCGTTCTGCTGTTGAGCGCCGTCGCCCTGCCCCTGGCCCTGACTCGGATCGGCCTGCCCCTGGCCGCTGTTCGCGCCGTCGCCGGTCTGGTTGCCGGCCGGCCGCAGCGTGCATGCGGCCAGGTCCTCCAGGCCTTGCGGGCGGTCCCCCGTGCGGTCGATGGCGCCCGCGATCCGCTCGATGGTCGCGGCGCGCTTGTCCTTGAGGGGGTTCATGATGCTGTTGTCGGCGAACGCGGAATCCTGCTGCTGGGCCTGCGCGGAGTCCTGCAGTTGCTGGTAGGCCGCGGCGATCTGCTGGTCGAGGAGGGCGAGTTCGCGGTCGACGTCCGCCTTCGCCTCGTCCGGCACGGCGGTCAGGCGGCTGCCGATGTCCGGGCAGTCGATCGTGGCCGCCCCCGCGGCCAGGACCTGTGCGTTCCGGCTCTGGTCCGACTCCTGACCCCAACCGCCTTCGGTGGCGGACGCGTAGACGTTCACCGCGATCAGACCACCTCCGCCCAGCATCAGTGCGACCGCTGCGAAGGTCGCGCGTCGTGCGCCTGTCGGGCGTCTGCGCCTGTTGCGTCCCACGGAAGTACCCCTGCGTCTCGAGGCCGTCTCGGCATGGAAATCCCCCGCACCCATACGGCGCCGCACGCCCGGGTGTTCAAACGCCCCGCGGATTCATGGCCACCTCATGGCCACCAAGGGCGCATGGCGACACGGGCGTCACGGCCGACACGGTTGAACAGCCGTACGCAGTCACCCGACTCCGATCCGTGACGCCCGGCAGCCCGCATGCCGTTTCGTGGGAAAATGATGCAAAACCTGCTGCCGACCGGACGGCGATGCCATGACGAATCCGGAGATCGACTACGCGGCGGTGTTCCAGGCCCTGCCGGGCACGGTGGCGCTCCTGACGCCCGATCTGATGTACGCGGACGCCAACGCAGGGCAATTGTCCCGATGCATTGCAGCCCGTCCCCGAACTGCGGGGCGAACATCACAAATACGTATCGGGCAATTCGCACTTCAACCTTCACGTGCGCCACACAAGTTGGCTAAGTTGACGACCGGGCCGCACGGCTCCCCCCGGCGAATCCCGCCGGGCCGCGTGGCCTCCGCCGAGTCCGGCGCCCTGCGTGGCGACCGGAGCCGGGGACCCAACCGACATTGGGGTGAATCGGTCCAACTGCCCGTCGGGGCAGGGGCCGTAGGGCAAGCCTTCCGGAATCGACCGCCCGAACCCGACAGCTAACTCGGTAGGCGGAGTACGGAAGGAGTGCGTCTCCCATGGCGCCGGAGAGCCGCGACGAGGTTCGACAGCGGATCGACAGCCTCTACGACCAGGCAGAGAACGCCACCGGGAACTACAACGCGACCCGCGCGAGGACGTCGGGCACACGGGGCCGTGGCGTCCCGTTGCGCAAGAACCGCTCCGCACGGACCGATCCCGATCTGGACCAGGTCACCCGGCAGTGGTTCGACGCGGCCCGCGCGAAGCTCGGCCCGACCGTGCCGGCCGCACTGCCGAACGACCGCAGGCCGCAGCGCCCCGCCGAGGATCGCCCCAAGGCTCAGTCGGAGGATGAACTCAGGCGCGCGGGGCCGGAGTTGACAGGTCGTCGACGCATGCCGGAGCTCCCCGCCGGGCCGTCAGCCGGAGCACTCGATCGCCCACTGCGGGAACCGGCGGTCCGCCCCGTTGCCGAGCTGACCGCAGGGTCTGGCGGATCCACGGGACCGGACGCGTCGCCGACCGGCCGGCTCGTCGCCGCGTTGCCCGCCGTACCCGGCTCACGCCGGGAACCGGAGGCGCCCAAGGCACTGCCCGCCCGCGCCGCCGAGCCGCGGCGCCCCTCGCCGGGCACCGCCAAGGAGCGGAACCGGCGCAAGCTCGCCGTGGCCCGTGACCTGCTGTCGCGGTACGCCGTACAGCGGACCGGCCCGATCGCGGCGATCGAGGCCCGGCCGACCGACTCGGGCGCCTGGTCCGGCGTACAGGCTCCGGTGGAACAGCCGACCGAGGAGGAGTGGCGACCCCCGTCGTGGGCGGTCGGCCTCGGCGTGGCGACACCGTCGTCGACGGACACGCCGCGCGGCACAGCCGATGCGCTCGGCATGCCGGACCCCCTGGGCACGTCCGACCCGCTGGGTACACCGGACCCCCTGGGCTTGCCCGACGCACTCGGTCCCAGCACCTGGGCCGAACCCGGGTCCTTCGCAGCCCCCTCCCCCACCACCGACATCGGGACCTTTCTCACGACCGCCCTCACGGACACCGGATCCTTCGCGCCGGTCGGTATCGGCAGCGCGCCGGACGCCCTGTACGGCGGCAACGCCGGCAAGGCCGTCGCCTTCGCGCGGGAGCAGATCGGCAGGCCGTGTCTCTGGGGTGCGACCGGGCCGGACTCGTACGACTACGCGAGTCTCACGCAGGCCGCCTGGAAGGCCGCGGGCGTCGCCCTGCCGCGTTCCGCGCGGGAGCAGGCGAGCGCGGGCATGTCTGTCACGCTCACCGACATCCAGGACGGAGATCTCGTCTTCTTCTTCGACAACGACAGTCACGTCGGCCTGTACGTCGGCAACGGCATGATGGTCCACGCGCCCGGCCCCGGTTCGCTCATCCGCGAGGAGTCGATCTTCGGCGCCGGGGAGTCGGCGATCCACCGGGTGATCAGGCCCGCGTGACCACAGGGGTCCGGTCGGCCCATTAGAGCGCCTTATCCAGCCCATAAGATCGCTTTATGGGGTCATAGACCGGACCCCCGTACTAACTTAGGTCTGCCTTAGCTTAGGCTTCCCGATCGAGTCGCCTTTTCCTCGCTCGAAGGGAACCTGATCATGCCGCGCCCCCTGCGGGTAGCCATCGTCGGAGCCGGCCCCGCCGGGATCTACGCCGCCGACGCCCTGCTCAAATCCGAGGTGGCCGCCGAGCCCGGTGTGTCCATCGACCTCTTCGAGCGGATGCCCGCCCCCTTCGGCCTGATCCGGTACGGCGTCGCGCCCGACCACCCGCGCATCAAGGGCATCGTCACCGCGCTGCACCAAGTGCTCGACAAGCCGCAGATCCGGCTGTTCGGCAACGTCGACTACCCGAAGGACATCAGCCTCGACGACCTGCGCGCGTTCTACGACGCCGTGATCTTCTCCACCGGCGCGATGGCGGACCGCGACCTGTCCATACCCGGTATGGAACTGGACGGTTCGTACGGCGCCGCCGACTTCGTCTCCTGGTACGACGGTCACCCGGACGTGCCCCGGACCTGGCCCCTGGAGGCCGAGAAGGTCGCCGTGCTCGGCGTCGGCAACGTCGCGCTCGACGTCGCGCGCATCCTGGCCAAGACGGCGGACGAGCTGCTGCCCACGGAGATCCCGCCGAACGTCTACGACGGTCTGAAGGCGAACAAGGCGCTGGAGATCCACGTCTTCGGCCGCCGCGGCCCGGCGCAGGCGAAGTTCAGCCCGATGGAGCTGCGGGAGCTGGACCACTCCCCGAACATCGAGGTGATCGTCGACCCCGAGGACATCGACTACGACGAGGGCTCGATCGAGACGCGGCGCGGCAACAAGCAGGCCGACATGGTCGCCAAGACCCTGGAGAACTGGGCGATCCGCGACGTCGGTGACCGGCCGCACAAGCTGTTCCTCCACTTCTTCGAGTCCCCGGCCGAGATCGTCGGCGAGCACGGCAGGGTCGTGGGCCTACGCACGGAGCGCACCGCTCTCGACGGCACCGGCAACGTCAAGGGCACCGGCACGTTCAAGGACTGGGACGTCACGGCGGTCTACCGGGCCGTGGGCTACCTCTCCGAGAAGCTGCCGAAGCTGCCGTGGGACATCGAGTCCGCCACGGTTCCGGACGAGGGCGGCCGGGTCGTCGAGGAGAGCGGCGCGCACCTCCAGTCCACGTATGTCACCGGCTGGATCCGGCGCGGCCCGGTCGGTCTGATCGGCCACACTAAGGGCGACGCCAACGAGGCGGTGGCCAACCTCCTGGACGACCACGCGAACGGCCGCCTGCACACCCCGGACTCGCCCGGGCCGGAGGCCGTGGACGCGTTCCTCGCCCAGCGCAACGTCCGCTTCACCACGTGGGAGGGCTGGTACCGCCTGGACGCCGCCGAGAAGTCCCTGGGCGAACCGCAGGGCCGCGAGCGCGTGAAGATCGTCGAGCGCGAGGACATGCTGCGGGAGAGCGGGGCGTAATTCCCTGCGGCAGTCCCCCCGACTGACCGCGCCCACACCGGACGCGGCGAGCCGGGGACGCAGGCGAACGGGACCCACCCCAAGCGGATGGTGGGCGGGCCCCGTTCGACGGTCCATTGTCGTGCGCCGGACAGATCATCGGCATGTGTGAAGCGGGGCCGCCTGGAGTGCGCCGTGCACACCCCGAGTGCGCCGTGTGCGCCCGGTGCGCCACGATTCGTCAGCCCCGGACGACGTGCCGACGGACCGGGCCGTGATACTGGTAGGCGCACGACGTCCCCGTCCGCAGATTGGCTCATGTCGAACTCCGCCTCCGACCACCCCTCCATTCCCAGCACGCTCTGGCCGGCCCGCGGCCACCACGCAGGTCCCGGTGCCGAGGACATCCTCCGCAGGAATCTGCGCCGCCTCAAGAAGAGCGGGGTCCTCGACGACTTCGCCGAACCGCCCGTGCCCGAGGGCGACCCCGAGCGGGTCTTCGAGGCGCGATGGCGGGTGGGCGGTGATGTGACGGTGCGGGCCCGTCTGACACTCGTACCGCAGCAAGGGCGTGAAGACGGGCCGGAGTGGCTGCTGGTGGCGGAGGCGGAGCGCCCCTGGGACGAGCGGTGGCCGTCACCCATCACGATGTTCTGGCCCGAGGACGACACCGACTGGGATCACCATCACGGCGTCGCGGGCCTACGTCTGCGGGAAGTCAACCCGCTGCCCGCCGACGATAAGGACATGCGGCGCGTGCTCAAGGCCGCCGCGCGTGAGTCCTGGGCCGTCCAGCTCGTCGTGCACGAGGCCATGACCCCGGACGAGTGCGGCCGGCTGCCGCTGGCGCGCCTGCTGCCCCCGGGACTGCGGCACCGCGTCGTGGAGCACCGGGCGGCGCCGCAGCAACTGCGCGCCGTGAACTGGGCGCTGCGCGACCTCGGCGTGGAAGTGCCGCGCGGCGGAGCCGTGGTCCTGCCCCCGGATCCGGCGCCGCCCGGCTACGACGCCCGGGAGTTCTCCGTGCGCAGCGTCTTCCTGGACGGCTCCGAGCCCACCGAACTCGTCGACGTACTGAGGCGCTTCACCGCCCTGCCGAAGCCCCTGCCGCAGGGCGCCGGCGAGGCATTGACCGGCCTGCGCGAGAACTGGACCCTGATGACCCTCGAGGAGGAGCTGGCGCACGAGCGCAGGCTGGTGGTGATGTACGCCGAGGCACTCGAGGCGATGACCAGGTCCCGGGATCTGTACCGGGAGGCCGCCGAGCGGGCTCAGGAGGCGCTGGCGGCCTACCGGGACGTACCCGACCGGGCCGCCGCACCTCAGGAGGTGCCCGGTCCCCGGACGGCTTCGCCGTTCCAGCAGTTGACGCGTACGTTCGGACGGCTGAAGGGCGCCGCCAAGGGGCTCCGCCCGACGAACGGCACGGCCGACACGCCGGACGGCGACGTCGCCGACGAGGCCAATCGTCCGTCGTGACCCGTCCGGGAGGCGATACTGCCACCGCGGGCGGGAAGAGTCGAGGAAGGACCGGACAGGAGACCTCATGGACACGACCACGACACTGCTGCTGGTCGCCGCCGTGCTCGCGGCGGCCCTGCTCGCCGTGGCCGTCGGTGTGCTGGTACGGCTGGTCCGCACCCGGCGGAACCTGCGGCGGGCCGGACTGCCCACCGGCCCGCGCTGGGTCTTCTGGGGCGCCGTCCTCTATCTGGTGCTGCCGACCGATCTGCTGCCCGACCCCGTCTACCTGGACGACATCGGCGTCCTGATCCTCGCCCTGCGCTCCCTGCGCACCGCCAGGACCCTGCCGACGGACGGTACCGGCGTCTGAGCCTGTCAACGACCCGGGACTGAAGGTCCCGGGCTTGCACAACGGGCATCACTGGCGGTGATGCTGCGTTTGCGTCCAGCCCTGTCCCGCTGGCGCGGG